>JAZQET010000087.1:0-27398 GCA_045539135.1 Eubacteriales bacterium
TTTTGTTAATCGCTTTCACCAAAGCTCTTTGAACTTTGGATTTCTCAATTAACGGGTCCTTCTAAATGATGCTGTTTAATTTTCAAAGTCCACTGCTTTCCCGCTTGTTCCAAGGCTTTCCGACTCTTTTGAACCGGTTCCTTTTTTTGCGGGTGCCTGAATATAATATCAAATACATTAAGGTTTGTCAACACTTTTTTTCAAGAAAAATGCAACTTTTTTAATTCTTCTTTTTTGCACAGGAAATGCACAGAAAACCAACAGGGTTTTCAACAAAGTGTGCATAAAAAACGCCCCTCTGCCGATTGGCAGAGAGGCTGTTTCTTCCTTATTATAAACCAAGATCCTCTACATACAGTTCGCGCACTGCAGGTTCGGGATTGTTTCTCTTTTCCAAAAACTTGGATGCAACCTGCGGGAACAGCGCATAGCTGAGCACATCTTCATCGCACTTGGCAAGGTCGCCTGCTTCGGCGCGGTATTTTTCCAGCTCGGGCTCCAGAAGATCGGCGGGGCGGCAGGTGATGACTTCCTCATCGCCGATGGCTTTTTTCCGCACTTCTTCATTAACCTCACCGGGAACCTGACCGTACTCACCCTTCAGAAGACCCTTGGACGCCTTGGTCACCATCTTATAGCGCTCGCCGGTCAGCACGTTCATCACGGCCTGCGTACCTACGATCTGGCTGGTGGGGGTTACCAACGGAGGATAACCGAAATCCTTCCGCACACGGGGGATCTCTGCCAAGGCTTCATAATACTTATCTTCTGCATTGGCCTGCTTCAGCTGAGACAGCAGGTTGGAAAGCATTCCGCCGGGCACCTGATACAGCAAGGTTTTGCCGTCTACATTCAGCACCTTGGGATCCAAAATGCCTTCTGCCTTCATCTTATCGGCAACACCGCGGAAATGAGCGGCGATATCGGCCAATTTATTCAGATCCAGACCGGTATCCCGATCGGTACCCTGCAGGGTAGCCACCATTGCCTCGGTGGAGGGCTGGGCGGTACCGTTTGCCATGGGAGACAGAGCACAGTCCACAATATCCACCCCTGCCCAAGTTGCCATCAGGTTGGTCATATCGCCGGTACCGGTGGTATTATGGGTATGCAGGTGGATGGGCGCCTTGATTTCGGCTTTCAGTTTCTTCACCAAGCTATATGCATCCATAGGCAACAAAAGGTTTGCCATATCCTTGATGCAGATCACATCGGCACCCATTTCCTCCAATGTCTTTGCCAATTTCACAAAGTATTCCTCATTGTGCACGGGGCTGGTGGTATAACTGATGGCGGCTTCGCAGATGCCGCCGTATTTTTTACAGCTCTTCATTGCCTGCTCAACATTGCGCACATCGTTGAGGGCGTCGAAGATACGGATCACATCAATACCGTTTTCGATGGATTTTGCCACAAACTGCTCCACCACATCATCGGCATAATGCTTATAGCCCAAAATATTCTGACCGCGCAGCAACATCTGCAGCTTGGTTTTGGGCATATGCTTTTTCAGGATACGAAGACGCTCCCAGGGATCTTCATTGAGGAAGCGCATACAAACATCAAAAGTCGCGCCGCCCCAGCACTCCAAAGACCAATAGCCGACATCATCCAACTGCTCCAACGCGGGGAGCATATCGTTGATTCCCATACGGGTGGCTGCTTGGGACTGGTGAGCATCTCTCAAGATAGTATCTGTTATATACAAAGGTTTCTTTTCCATTGATTAACCTCCAAACATTGCGATCAACACACCTGCGGCGATGGCGGAACCGATCACGCCTGCCACATTGGGACCCATTGCGTGCATCAGCAGGAAATTGCCGGGATCTTCTTTCTGACCCACCGTCTGGGAAACGCGCGCCGCCATGGGCACGGCGGAAACACCTGCCGAACCGATCAACGGATTGATCTTCTTTTTCAGGAACAAGTTCATAAATTTCGCCAGCAGAACACCGCCTGCGGTACCGAATCCGAACGCCACAATACCCATTGCAACGATCTTAAGGGTATTCCAAGAAAGGAAAGTAGAAGCAGTGGCGGTAGCACCAACGGTGATACCCAAGAAGATGGTGACGATATTCATCAACTCATTCTGCACGGTTTTGCTCAATCGATCCACCACACCGCACTCGCGGAACAGATTTCCCAGCATCAGGCAACCCACCAGAGCGGCCGCTGAGGGAACCAACAGTGCCACAAAAGCCGTTACAACAAAGGGGAAGATGATCTTCTCGGTCTTGCTGACGGGACGCAGGGTATCCATACGGATCTGGCGCTCCTTCTTGGTGGTGAGCAATTTCATAATAGGCGGCTGGATCACGGGAACCAATGCCATATAGGAATAAGCCGCAACGGCGATGGGGCCCAACAATTCAGGCGCCAGTTGAGAAGTAACAAAGATGGCGGTAGGACCGTCGGCACCGCCGATGATGCCGATAGAGCCTGCCTGCGCTTCGGTAAATCCCATAAAACGGGCACCCACAAAGGTCATAAAAATACCCAGCTGAGCAGCGGCGCCCAGCAGCAAGCTCTTGGGATTGGCGATCAGGGGACCGAAGTCGGTCATTGCGCCCACGCCCAAGAAGATCAGGCAGGGATAAATACCCAGCTTTACGCCCAGATACAGATAATCCAGCAGACCGGCGGTCATGGTTTGCACCTGACTTGCCACCATAGTGGTATCGCTGTACAGCGCACCGTCCTTCACGGTAAGACCCACCATATCCACAATGATATTGGCGCTTTCGTGAAGCACTTCACCGGAAGCGGAAACCACCTGACCCAAGGAATTGATCAAGGCATCGGCCTCCAGATTGATTCCGCTCACATGACCGAAAATATAACTGCCGTTGAGGATCACGTCCCCTGCCTGCAACACAGAATACATCTGCGCGTTCTGCAGATCGGCGGAATTTACAAATTGCGCCCCGCCGAACAGATCCCAATGGACATGCCCGCCGGCAAACAGTTCTTCATGGAACATCTCTGCACCGGGCAGGTTGGTCAGCAGCATACCAAAGGCGATGGGCAGGAGCAATAAGGGTTCAAACTTTTTCACGATCGCAAGATAAGCCAAGAAAAAGGCAACGGCGATCATCGCCAGACATTTCCAGTTCCCGTCTGCCGCGAACATGGAAAAACCGGTTTGGTTCAGAAAATTAGTAATTGCATCTAACATAGACAAATCCTCTGATAGGGAAGATTATTGCAAGGAGCAAAGAACATCGCCGGTGGACACGGAAGCGCCCTTGGCAACGTTTACGCCTGCAGCCGTACCGTCGCAGGGAGCCATAATTTCATTTTCCATCTTCATAGCTTCCAACACAAACAGTACATCACCCTTCTTCACAGCCTGACCGTTTGCCACATTCACTGCCAAAATGGTGCCGGGCATGGGGGCATTGATGGTTTCTCCGCCTGCGGGAGCAGGAGCAGCAGCGGGTGCGGGAGCGGCTGCAGGGGCAGGAGCAGCGGCGGGAGCGGGAGCAGCAGCGGGCGCTGCGGGAACACCGTCCATCACTTCAACGGTTACTTCATATACATTGCCGTTTACATTTACTTTATACATTTTCATCGTCTTCATTTCCTTTCTGAAATCAAACTTTTTTCAACGAACAAATACGGATCGCGGAAACATCGGTTCCCAGCTCCTCCGCCAAGGCGCAAGCAATGGCGGCCACCAACTCGGGACGGTTGGGGATCTCCGCTGCGGGCGCAGGTGCTGCAGGTGCAGCGGATACTGCCGCAGCCGATGCTGATGCGACCTCGACCGTCTCGCTCTTTCCTTCCAAGAGACGAACGATCTTGCCCATCAACACACACATAATGATAATACAAATCAAACCGACAAATACGGTGCCAACTCCAAGCAATACCACATGGCCCAAATTCATCGTTCCTTCGGTCATTTGAAACACGCTCAAATTCCTCCTTTCCAAAATGATCCGATTTTTTCCATTGTAGATAATTTTAACACGGTTGTAAATAACTGTCAACGGCGCATTCTATAAAATTTCTACTTATTTTTAGGTAGCATTTGCAAGTTTTTCCCAAACAATGCAACATTTTTGAATCTTTATTCGTATTCAAAACAAAAAGGAGGCTTTTACCATGAAATACGGCTTGATTCTTTTCTTTTTGTTGATCGTCTTTTTGTTTGCAGGGTGCGCGGCTTATAACCAAGATCCGGAGCCGCCGGCAGCAGAGCAGACAAGCACCGCGTCCACCCTTACCGTGGAGCAAAACGGTACAACACATACCCTTTCGGGAGTAAATGCCAAAGCACTGCTCACCCTTCTCGAATCGTTAGACTATGACCCGCAAAATCTTTGCAAATGCCTGCCCTCCACCACCGTCACCTGCACCGACGGAACAACCTATGGCATCGACTTGGGTGAAACCCCCTATGTCCGTTTGTTTACCGCGCCCCAAGCCCAAGCCAATCTCACCGAAGAGCAGGCAAAAACCCTTCAACAGCTCCTCTCCTTCTAAAAAATCATTGATAATCTGCGGGAATTGTGATAGAATGTAGAAAGAGCATTTTTAGGAGGACCGTACCATTGAGTTTTTTGTGGAACACCTTTTTCGGAAAGATCCTGATGACCTTATTGGTCTCGATGGTTCCCGTGATTGAATTGCGGGGCGCCATCCCCATCGCCACCGCCCACGGACTGCCCGCTTATATCTCCATCCCCGTGGCTATTGTGGGAAACCTGATCCCCGTGCCCTTTATTATCATTTTTATCAAAAACATCTTCGCTTGGATGCGCAAGCATATGCCAAGGCTCAACGGTCTTGTGACCAAGCTGGAGGAGCGCGCCCTCTCCAAAAAAGAGACGGTGGAAAAATATGCCTTTTGGGGCTTGTTTGTCTTTGTGGCCATCCCCCTGCCGGGGACCGGTGCTTGGACGGGCGCCCTCATCGCCGCTATGCTGGATATGAAACTCTCCCGCGCCTTCCCTTCCATTGTGTTGGGCGTTCTCACCGCCGGTGCCATTGTCACCTTTGTGACCTACGGCGTTGTTTGGCTGTTCTGATCCTTTTCAAAAAAAGGTTGCTTTTTTCGGAAAGTGTAGTATAATAATAAGGCGGTACGCGCCCGTGGCGCAGTTGGATAGCGCGTCAGACTCCGACTCTGAAGGCCGCTGGTTCGAATCCAGTCGGGCGTACCAAATAAAAACACCACCCAATCGGGTGGTGTTTTTATTTGGTCCACCCATCGCCGATTTGAACTTTTTTGCCTGCGGCAAAAAAGTTCGTTGAGGCAGTCCCAAAGCCGCGACAGGCTTTGGGAACTGCCGTGTCTCGAGCAACGCCGATTTTTCGTTACCGCTCGGAGCGGTCGAAAAATCAAGTGGCGCAGAGTATCCGGTGTGCCTCCCCTGCTTCCCCTTTTTGCATTCTTTCACAAATGCTTTCCCCTGCGCCGCCCTTTTGGGCGGCTCTACTCATTTGCGAACGCAGTTCGCTGTTGCCGTGCCTTGCGCGGCTTTCCCCTTGCGAACGCAGTTCGCTGTTCCCGCACCTTGTGTGCGGCTTTACCCTTGCGAGCTTTTGCGGCACTTTTTCGTTTTCTTCATAAAAACTTAATCCCTTTCCCTCTTTCATCTTAAGCCAATCAGTAGTATAATGAAAATCAGCAAGGAGGATAAGGATATGCCCAATATTTTAATTTGCGACGACGAGCGGGACATTGTGAACGCGCTGAAAATATATCTTGCCGATCCGGACTACACCCTTTTTGAGGCTTATAACGGTCAGCAGGCCATCGACCTGCTGGAACGGCAGGAGATCCATTTGATCTTAATGGATGTAATGATGCCGATCTTGGACGGCATTTCCGCCATGGCGAAGATCCGACAGACCAGCAACATCCCCATCATCTTACTGACCGCCAAAAGCGAGGACACCGATAAGATCTTGGGGCTGAATGTGGGTGCCGACGATTATATCACCAAGCCCTTTAATCCCTTGGAGGTTTCGGCGCGGGTGCGCTCACAACTGCGGCGGTATTTCAAATTGGGCGGCGGCACCGCCGCCACCGAGACCTACACGGTGGACGGCTTGGAGCTGAACGACCAAAGCAAAACAGTGACCTTGGACGGTGATCCCATTGCCCTCACCCCCAAGGAATATGACATTTTGAAGCTGCTGATCACCACCCCCGGACGGGTCTACTCCCCCAAGGAGATCTATTCCATTATTTGGAAGGAGACTCCTTTCGGTAATGATAACAACACCGTTGCCGTGCACATCCGCCATCTGCGGGAGAAGATCGAGATTGATCCTGCAAACCCCCGCTATATCAAAGTCCTTTTCGGCAAAGGCTATAAAATTGAGAAAGGAAAGATGCAATGAACGGTTGGCTTCGCACCATAACAGGCAAGACCCTGCTGTTTTTCGGGTGTATTCTTTCGATCTGCGTGTTGATCTTTTCGGTGATCGGGGCCCTTTTGATGGTCAAGCAGGCCTATTATACCAACACCAAGGAGGAGCTTTTTTACGACCTGACCGCCTCCCAACTGCGGGGCGACTGCTATGAGATCCTCAATGAGCACTTCTACGCCCCTCATCTTTTTAAGGAAGATAAAAGCAACCTGCTTTATGAACTGCTGGATGAAGAGGGAACGCGGATCGCCGCCTCCCAAGATTTTGATCAGGCAGAAACCGAGCAGGGGCTTTATTCCTTTAAATTCTATGTTTTTTTCGATAAAGAAGGCAACCCCACCGATGTCTATTACGATTATCAGGCCAATGATTACGATCCCCTGACCCGTTCTTACACGGTGCGGGCAAAATTCCGCAGTGAATTTCCCCAATGGGATGAATACGCACTGGCCTATTGGTTCATTCGGATCACCCATAATCTGCGCTATTGGGTGTATATCATTGCCGTGGCGGCATTGCTTTCGGCCATCGCTTCCTTTATTGCGCTGATGTGCGTTGCCGCCCGAAAGCCTCACACGGAAGAGCTGCGCCCCGGACCCCTCCATCGGTTCCCGCTGGATCTTTTGCTCCTTCTTTTGGGGCTGGCGGGGATCGCCTACATCTACCTTTGCGATTTGCTTTTCTATCAGGATGAGCTGATTATTTTAGCATTGATCTTCGGTGTATTCCTGTCCCTCAACATTGCCCTCGGGCTTTGCATGAGCATTGCCGCCCGCGTGAAGCAAAAGACCCTTTGGCGCACCACGGTAGTGGGTTGGCTTTGGCGGCTGCTCTGCAAAGCAGGGCGGTTTTTAGGCAAGCTGATTCAAAGCATTCCGCTGGTCTGGCGCACGGCGCTGATCCTCTTTGGGTTGACGGCGGTGGAATTTCTTGCCATTGCTTATTTTTCCTATGAAGTGGGCACCCTTCTGCTCTATTGGCTTTTGGGAAAGATCCTTTTGATCCCCGCGGTGCTCTATATCGCCGTCTCTTTGCGGAAACTGCAAAAGGCGGGCAATGCGCTGGCGGCGGGCGACCTTCATTACCAGACCGACACCCGCGACTTGGTATGGGACTTTAAGACCCACGGGGAGAACCTAAACAGCATTGCCAAGGGAATGACCATTGCGGTGGAGGAGCAGTTGAAAAGCGAGCGGATGAAGACCGAGCTGATCACCAATGTTTCCCACGATCTTAAGACCCCCTTGACCTCCATTGTCAATTACGCAGGGCTGATCAGCAAGGAGCCTTGCGAAAACCAAAACATCACCGAATATGCAGAGGTGCTGGTGCGGCAATCGGAGCGGCTGACCCGCCTGATCGAGGATCTGGTGGAAGCCTCCAAGGCCTCCACCGGCAATCTGGAGGTGCACCTCTCCCCCTGCGATGCTTTGGTCTTTATGACCCAAACCGGCGGGGAATATGCCGAAAAGCTGGAAGCCTGCGGGCTGACCCTTATCACCAAGCAACCGGAGGAGGCAGTGATGATTCTGGCAGACGGACGGCGGATGTGGCGCATCTTCGATAACTTAATGAATAACATCTGTAAATACGCCCAGAGCGGCACACGGGTCTACCTGACGCTGGACACCACCCCCAAAGAAGCGGTGATCACCTTCAAAAACACCTCGCGGGCACCGCTGGATGTGAGCGAAGCGGAGCTGATGGAACGGTTTGTGCGGGGGGATGCCTCTCGCAACACCGAAGGCAACGGGCTTGGTCTTTCCATTGCCAAAAGCCTTGCGGAGCTGCAAGGAGGCAGCCTGCGGCTGGAGACTGACGGCGATCTCTTTAAGGCCATTTTGACCTTCCCGCTCATCCGCTGAAACATAAAAATCTGCAAAAGAAAAGGACAGAGAATGTCAAACATTCTCTGTCCTTTTCCATGCCGAAGGCAATTCATTGCTTTTTATAACATTTTCATCAAGTCGGCAAGAGCAGTCTCAAATTTCACACCGTACCAATGGTCGGGGTCCCCTTGGGTGTTTTTGATGCACTGCACTGTGTAGTCTGCGGCGATCTTTGCCGCGTCATAAGCAGTCTTGCCGTTCATATAGGCGCCCACAAAGGCAGAGGCGTAAACATCGCCGGTACCGTGGCACCCTTTGGCGATCTTTTCGTGCTCATAATAAGAATAGGTGCCCTGCTCATAGACCACCACACCGGTTCTGCCCGCGGTATAGCCCACGCCGGTCAGCACCACCGTTTTGGCACCCGCCGCCGTCAGCTTTTCCAAAAGACCGCGGATATAGGTCTCATCATATTCCTCCCGATAGGGGGTATCGGTCAAAAAGCAAGCCTCGGTGATATTGGGCAGTAACAGGTCGGCACCTGCGCACAACCCCTTCATTGCCTCCACATAAGCCTGATCAAAAGCAGGATAGAGCTTGCCGTTATCCGCCATGGCGGGATCCACGATCTTCTTTCCTTCTGCGGTAAGCATGGTATCAAAGATCTCCTGCACATAGGCGATCTGCTCGGTGCTGCCCAGATAACCGGTATATACTGCGGCAAAGCGGATGCCCTCTTTTTCCCAATGGGCGCGGATGGCGGGAATATCTTCGGTAAGATCCCGCACGGTGAATCCCGAAAATCCCGCGGTATGGGTGGAAAGCACCGCCGAAGGAATAATGCAGGTCTCCATTCCGCAAGCGGAAAGGATGGGCAATGCCACGGTAAGGGAGCATTGACCTACGCAGGAAATATCCTGAACGGTTAAGATTTTTTGATATGCCATACGGCTTCACCTCGCATTGATTTTTTAATATGACTCATTATAAACCCGCCGTTTTTTGTTGTAAAGAATTTTTTGAAAAAATTTACAATCTTTTTCAAAGAAAAAAGCAGATCAATCGATCTGCTTTTTCTCTGCCGAAACGGCTTCGCTGTAACGCACCGCTTCCATGGCATCTTTGGCATAATGGTCGGCGCCGATCCTTTGGGCATATTCTTGGGTCAGCACCGCACCGCCCACAACCACCTTGCACCAAGGGGCTTTTTCTTTCAATAGGCGGATGGTCTCTTCCATGGCGGGCACGGTGGTAGTCATCAAGGCGCTGAGTCCTGCAAGGGGTGCTTGCAACCGCACCACCGTTTCGACGATTTTTTCGGCAGGCACATCCTTGCCCAAGTCCACCACATCAAACCCGTAGTTTTCCAAAAGGAGCTTCACGATATTTTTCCCGATATCGTGAATATCCCCCTCCACGGTAGCGAGCACAAAGGTGCCCTTTCCTTTGGCTTTTTCATCCCCTGCCATAAAGGTCTTGACGGTCTCAAAGGCACTCTTTGCCGCCTCGGCGCTCATCAGCAGTTGGGGCAGATACACCCGTTTCTTTTCAAATCCCTCGCCCACCTGATTGAGGGCGGGGATGATCTCCTCGTTCACGATCTCAAGGGGCGGGGTGGTCTTCAGCAGTTGCGCCGTTTCCTCCCCTGCTTTTTCCTTAAAGCCTTTCAAAATCGCCCGTTGCAGCAGGGACCCGCTTTCCTCGGCAGGCTTGGCGGTTGCCGTTGCCGCAGAAACCGTTGTGAAGGTCTCCGCCGCGGCGATATAGGCGGCGCAGTTGGGATCCAAGCCCTTCAATGCCTTATAGGCATAATAGGTTTTCATCATCTCCGCCGAATAAGGATTCATAATGGCGGCGGAAAGTCCGTTTTCCAGTGCAAGAGCAAAAAACACGCTGTTGACTGCGTCCCGATTGGGCAGACCGAAAGAAACATTGGAAACCCCCAGAGAGGTATGGCACCCAAGCTCGCTCTTGATGCGCTTTACCGCCTCCAAGGTCACCGATGCCGCCGCAGAGTCGGCGCTGACGGTCATGGCCAAGGGATCAAAGATCAAATCCTTTTTATCAATACCGTATTCTGCTGCGGTGGCAAGGATCTTTTTCGCAATAGCAACTCTTCCTTCGGCGGTGGCGGGGATGCCGCTCTCGTCCAAGGTCAGCGCCACCACCACCCCGCCGTATTTCTTCGCCAAGGGGAAGATGGTCTCCATACTCTCTCTTTTGCCGTTCACAGAGTTGATCATCGCCTTGCCGTTGTATCGGCGGAGGGCGGTTTCCATCGCGACCGCATCGGCAGTATCGATCTGCAGAGGCAGGTTGATCACCGCCTGCAATTCGCAGACCGCCTCCTTCAGCATCGCCTCTTCCTCGATCTCGGGCAGACCCACATTCACATCTAAGATCTGCACCCCTTTTTCCTGCTGATTGACCCCTTCGGCAAGGATGTAATCCAGATCCCGCTCCAAAAGCGCCTGCTTAAACCGCTTTTTTCCGGTGGGGTTGATCCGCTCGCCGATCAAAACGGGCGCCGCGCCCAGCGTTACCGCGTGGGTATAGGAAGAAACCACCGTTTGCCCCTTAGGCTCTATGGCGCAGGGCGCAAAACCGCAGGTTCTTTGGTACAGCGCATCAATATAGGCGGGGGTGGTGCCGCAGCAGCCGCCTGCCACCCGCACCCCTTTTTTCATCAGGGCTTCCACCTCTTCCGCAAACTCTTGGGGGGAAACGTCATAGACCGTTTTTCCGTCTGCTACCTTGGGCAGACCTGCATTGGGCTTTAAGATCACCGGCACCGAGGCATTGGCAATCAATTCTTCGGCAACCCCCCGCAGTTGACGGGGACCCAAGGAGCAGTTTGCCCCAAGGGCATCGGCGCCCATTCCCTCCAACAAAGCCACCATAGCGGCAGGAGTGGCGCCGGTCATCAATTTACCGTCCTCCCCATAGGCATTGGTCACCAAAACAGGAAGATCGCAGGTCTCCTTGGCGGCCAAAAGAGCGGCTTTGGTCTCATAACTGTCGTTCATGGTTTCAATAAGAATGAGATCCACCCCATATTGAACCCCAAGCCCGATGGTTTTGGCAAAAATCGCCACCGCAGCCTCAAAATCAAGGTCGCCCAAGGGCTTCAGCAGCTTGCCCGTGGGACCCACATCCAAGGCGATGAACTTTTCCCAAGGGGTGTTGCTCCCCGCTCTTGCGGCTTTGGCATTGGCAACGGCGGCGGCAATGATCGCCTCCAATTCCTCATCGGGAAACTTCAGGCTGTTTGCCCCGAAGGTATTGGTACAGACCACATTGCTTCCCCCGTCATAATACCGCCGATGGATCTCGGTGATCACCTGCGGGTGGAAAAGGTTCCACCGCTCGGGATATTCCCCCGGCTTCAGCCCCTGCTCCTGCAGGAGCGTGCCCATTCCACCGTCCAGATAGACGGTGTGTTCTTTTAAGTAATCTCTGAATGTCATTCTTTCCTCCCGATCCCCGCAAAAGCCGTGACCGACTTGGAGGGGGACATTAACAAACTGTCATTCAACGAAAGCCCGATCCGCTTTGTGCAATCCAGCACCCGAAAGAGATCCTTCTGCACCGCCAAAGGCAGATCCCCGTAGCCGGGGCTGAAGCGAGGGCGCAAAGGCTCTCCCTGCTCCGCTTCCATCTCCTTGCAAAAGACATCGCAAAGGGCTTCGATCCGCTCTGCGCCGATGGCTTGGTGCAAAAGCGCCTTGGTGGGAGAAAGCCGCCCGTATTTGGCGATCAGGCGATCCTGCTCCACCCCGACGGTGGCGGCGAAAAGAAGAACTTCGCGGCACCCGCTCAAAGCGCCGGCAAGCTGCTTGGAGCGCACCTGAAAGACCTCAAAATCGCAAAGAGAACCCTCTACCCTTACAGGCAGGATCCGCCAGCAGACCTTATAGGTAAGCCCCTCTTCCGCCTCACGGATGCAACCGCGCATCAGCGCCAAAAGACCCTCATCCGCCTCCTTGCAGGAGGCATACCGCAGGATCTCTTTTTCCCCAATGGGCGGTGCTTCATAGGTTTTACTGAAAACCGCTCCGCTCATTTTCCCAAAATATCCGAAAGGTTGCTTTGGATCTTGGCGGCCACATCGGGCTTGTTCATGGAATACACGTGAACATTGGTGATGCCGTTGGCATACAGATCAATGATCTGATCGGTGGCATAGGCAATGCCCGCCTGCTTCATTGCCGCAGGATCGGCGCCGAACTTATCCACCAAACTCTTAAACCGCTGGGGCATAAAGGAGCCGGAAAGCTTCATCGCCCGCTCCACCTGATTGGCATTGGTAATGGGCATCACGCCGGGGATCACAGGCACGGTGATGCCCGCCTCCCGTATTTTATAAAGGAAATTGTAAAGCAAATTATTGTCGAAAAACATCTGGGTGGTTAAAAAGTCGCACCCTGCGTCCACCTTTTCTTTCAGCCGCATGATGTCCTCTTTCTGATTTTCGCTTTCGGGATGAATTTCGGGATAGCAGGCTCCGCCGATGCAAAGATCGCCATCCGCCTTTTTCAGTTCCCGAATCAGATCTATGGCATACCGATAATCCCAACCGTTGCGGTCGGCACCCTCCAAATGGGCAGGGATATCCCCCCGCAATGCCATCACATTGGTGATGCCCGCTTCCTTGATCTCCCGAATCTTCTGCGCCACCGTCTCCTTGGTGGAAGAAACGCAGGTCAGATGCGCCAAGGTGGGCACCTCATACCGCTCCTTGATGTTTTGGGCGATCTCCAAGGTATAACGGCCGGTTCCGCCGCCTGCACCGTAGGTCACGCTCATAAAGGAAGGCCTTAACTTGGCGATCTCCTCGGTGGCTGTTTTCACACTTTCAAAACCGCTCTCGGTCTTGGGAGGAAACACCTCGAAAGAAAGGGATAAGGTTTCTTTTTTTAATAAATCCTTGATCTTCATAATCTCCATCCTTTTGGTTGATACTTTATTATACAATAAAATGGGCATGTAAATCAAGATTTTACAGATAAAAAAGCAACCACCTTATGGTGTCCGGTGTTCGCTTCAATAAATAAAAAAGCAGACACCCGAAGGTATCTGCTTTCTTGGTGACCCATCGGAGAATCGAACTCCGGACACCATGATTAAAAGTCATGTGCTCTGCCGGCTGAGCTAATGGGTCATTACTTAAATGCTAATCTATTATACAAGGTACAAATTCATTTGTCAAGAAAAAAATTATTTTTCATTTTGGCATGTTCCTTACCCCCGCAATAAACGGGGGTAAGGCTCTTTTTTACTTTCGGCGGAAAGGCGTTCTTTTATGCGTTTTTCGATGCACTTTTTGCTTTTCTGCCGTTCTTCCCATCTTCGGATCGCCCAGCATGGCGCGTTGGGCTTGCTTTTCCTTGGGAGAAGTAGCGGTATAGACCGCCTTTCCCGTGAAAGGATCGGTGCCGGTATAATACATCACGGTAGCGGCGGTGCCGGGGGTGGGATAAAAGTCCTGCACCTGCTCCGCCTTCAGGCGGTTTTGCTCCATATATTTGGCAAGGCGCCGCGCGCTTTCCATGGTGGAACCGGGATGGGAGGACATCAGGTAGGGCACCACATACTGCTCTCTGCCCGCCTTTTTGCTGGCGGCATTGAATTGTTCCACAAAAGCTTCATAGACCTCATAAGAAGGTTTCCCCATCAGGGTCAATACCTCGGGGCAGATATGCTCGGGCGCGGTACGAAGCTGCCCCGACACATGGCGGCGGGCAAGGGTCTCGATAAACCGCCCGCCGAATTCTTGGTCTGCCATCACATAATCGTGGCGAATGCCGGAGCGGACAAACACCCGCTTCACTCCATCCACCGCCGAAGCGCGGCGGAGCAGTTCCAGATATTCGCTATGATCCACCTCCAGATTGGGGCAAGGTGCCGGGGTCAGGCAACGGCGGTTGGGGCAAACGCCCTTTTCGCCCTTTGCCACCGCCTTGCAGGGGCCGGTGCGGAAATTGGCGGTAGGACCGCCGATATCGTGAATATAACCCTTAAAATTGGGCAGGGTGGTAAGCAATCGAACCTCCTCCACCACCGATTCAATACTGCGGGACTGCACCGCCCTGCCCTGATGATAGGCAATGGCGCAAAAGGCGCATCCGCCGAAACAGCCCCGATTATGGGTCACGGAAAATTCCACCTCGGTGAGGGCGGGAACCCCCTTCTTTCCATAGATGGGATGGGCTTTGCGGGTATAGGGAATGGCCGCCAGCTGATCCAGTTCCTTTTGATTTAAGGGCAAAGCGGGCGGATTTTGCACCAACAGCCCTTCCTCATAAAGTTCGCAAAGGATCTTCCCGCCGATGGGATCGCAGTTGGCATACTGCATCTTAAAGGACTTGGCATATTTCTGCCGATCCTCCTGCAGTTCTTTAAAAGAGGGCAACATGGTAAAGTTCCCTTTGGGGCGCCACTCCCGCTCGCAAAACACAGCGGTGCCCGCCACATCGCGGATCTTGCCGATGGGTACGCCCTTATCCAGCAGTTGGGCGATCCGCAGAATGGAGCGTTCGCCCATTCCGTAGCTCAAAAGATCGGCGCCGCTGTCGATCAAAATACTGCGGCGCAGTTTATTCTCCCAATAATCGTAATGGGCAAATCTTCTTAAGGAAGCCTCGATGCCGCCGATCACAATGGGCACATCCCCGAAGGCTTCCCGAATCTTATTGCAATACACGATCACCGCCCGATCGGGGCGCTTGCCCGTTTTTCCCTCGGGGGAATAGTAATCATAGTCCCGCCGCCGCTTGGCAACGGTATAATTGGCTACCATGGAATCCACATTGCCTGCATTGACCAAAAAGCCAAGGCGGGGTTCCCCTAATCTTTTAAAATCATCGGTGGTTCGCCAGTCGGGCTGGGCGATCACCGCAACACAAAAGCCCGCCTGCTCCAGCACCCTGCCGATAATGGCGGTACCGAAGGACGGGTGATCAATATAAGCATCACCGCTGACGATGATGAAATCCGGTTGCCATACCCCCAGAGCATCCAGCTCTTGGCGGGTCATGGGCAAGGGTCTTGATGCAAGTTCCATAGTCTGTTACCTCTCCCTCTCATTTTATTGGATTCGGCGCATAAAGTCAAGAACAGGTGCATATAATATAATTTTTTAAAAAAATACATATTATTAAAAAGGTATTTTGACATTTTTTTCGTATATACTTAATAGGAGGATGTAAAAGGATGACATTTCGTGAACAACAAGAACAAAACGAACTGAATATGCTCTCTTCTTACGCTACCCTTTCGGTCAACAGCAAGGGGCGCAAGGAGCCTATCGAACCCTGTCCTTTACGAACCTGCTTCAGCAGAGATCGGGATCGGATCATCCATTCCAAAGCCTTTCGGCGGTTAAAGCATAAAACGCAGGTGTTTTTAAGCCCCTCCGGTGACCATTACCGCACCCGCCTGACCCACACCTTGGAGGTCTCCCAGATTGCCCGCACCATTGCGCGGGCACTGAAGCTCAATGAAGACCTGACCGAGGCCATTGCTTTGGGGCACGATCTGGGGCATACCCCCTTCGGTCACGCAGGGGAGCGGGCGCTGAACGCGGTCGCCACCATCCCCTTCCGCCATTATGAGCAAAGTGCGCGAGTGGCAACGGTGCTGGAGCCTATGAACCTGACCTATGAGGTATTGGACGGAATGTCCCGCCACTCGGGGGACAAGCTGCCGGAGACCTACGAAGGGCAGATCGTGCGCCTTTCCGACCGCATTGCTTATATCAACCACGATATCGACGATGCCCTGCGGGGCGCCATCATCCGCGAAGAGGATCTTCCCCAAGAAGCCACCGCTCTTTTGGGCAACAGCTCATCCAAGCGCATCGATGCCTTGGTGCGGGGCGTGGTGGATCACTCTCTCAATAACGATCAGGTTTCCCTCTGCCCCTCGGTGACCATTGATCCCGAGATCGGGCACGCCTTGGATGTTTTAAGAGCCTTTATGTTCGAGAAGGTCTATACCGGCTCCCGTGCCAAGGAGGAAGAGGCAAAAGCCGAGCGGCTGATGC
Organism: Eubacteriales bacterium; assembly: GCA_045539135.1. Lineage (GTDB taxonomy): Bacteria > Bacillota > Clostridia > Oscillospirales > QAKW01 > QAKW01. Next base: position 16,264 of record JAZQET010000087.1, read on the forward strand.
AGCGTCTGTTCCGCCACTTTACCGAAAACCCCAAAGAGATCCCCGCAGAATACGGGGATGTGATCGCCAATGAAGGGGTAGAGCGCGCGGTGCTGGATTATCTGGCAGGGATGAGCGATACTTATGTGGTAGGGCTCTACCGCGAACTCTATTTACCGAAAGGATGGGAATTCTGATATGGCGCTGGACAGCCGATTTTTAGCGGAACTGAAAAACCGCAATAACATCGTGGATGCCATCGCGCCTTATGTGCACTTAAAGCGCAACGGCACCCGCCACACAGGCCTTTGCCCCTTCCACGGAGAAAAGACCCCCTCCTTCACGGTGTTTGAAGATACCGCCTCCTTTTACTGCTTCGGTTGCGGAGCGGGGGGCGATGTGATCTCCTTCACCATGCGGTATCATAATTTAGACTATATGGAAGCGGTGCGCTCCCTTGCTCAGCAGGCGGGGATGGCGCTTCCCGAGGAGGAAAGCCGCGCCGCCGCGTACCAACGGCAACGGCGGGAGCGCCTTTATGAAATGCATAAGGTGGCCGCGCGGTTCTTTTATAACACCCTCATCAGTCCCCAAGGGAAAGCGGGGCTGGATTATTTGCTGGGGCGGGGGCTTACCCCCGAGACCATCAAAAAATACGGGCTTGGCTTTGCCCCCGATTCCTTCCGTGCCTTAAAAGACCATCTGCGGGAGAAAGGGTTTTATCCCGATGAGATGCTCGCGGCAGGGCTTTTGGCAAAAAGCCAAAAGGAAAACGGCGGCACCTACGATAAATTCCGCAATCGGGTGATGTTTCCCATCTTCGACTTAAGAGGCAACGTGATCGCCTTTTCCGGCCGTATTTTGGGAGACGGACAACCCAAATACCTCAACTCCCCCGAAACAGAGCTGTATACCAAAGGAAACTGCGTGTTCGGTCTCCATCTTGCCAAAAATCAGCCGGAGGGTCTTTTGATCCTCTGCGAGGGCAACTTGGATGTGATCTCCCTCTCCCAAGCGGGCTTTACCGGCGCGGTGGCGCCCTTGGGCACCGCCTTTACCAAGGAGCAGGCGAAGATCTTGGGGAAATATGCCAAATCCATTGTGATCGCCTTTGACAACGATTCGGCAGGACTGAAAGCCACCGAAAAAGCCATCGGCTTTTTGGCGGAGAACGGCATCCCCGTGCGGGTCCTGCAGATGCAGGGTGCCAAGGATCCCGATGAGTTTATCAAGACCTACGGCAAGGAAAAATTCGAGCAGCTGCTGAAGCAGTCCAAGACCCCCACCGAGTTCCGCCTTTATAAACTGAAGGCGGGGGTGGATCTCAACGATACCGCCGCACGGGTGGAATACCTGCGCAAGGGTGTTTTGGAGATCGCCAAGCTTCAGAATGCCATGGAGCGGGATGTGTACATCATCAAGCTCAGCGAAGAGTTGAAGGTGACCGCCGAGGCGGTGCGCAGCGAGGTGGAAAAAGCCCGCAAGCGGATGAACACCACCCGGCAGCGCAAGGAGATCCGCCAAGGGGAGGACGAGATGCGGGGCAGCTACGATCGGATCAACCCCGAGCGGGCAGGCAATCTGAAGGCCGCCCGTAACGAAGAACTGCTGATCGCCCTTTTGGCACGCCACGCAGATCTTTGGAAGGAAGCACAGCGCTCCCTTCCGCCGGAGCGGATGATCACCGAATTCAACCGCCGTGTATATGCCTTTCTTTTGAAGGAATATGAAGAAAATCCCGATGCCGCCTCCCCCGTGTTCATCAAGGAGTTTGATGAAAAGGAGCTGGCAAGAATTATGTTCTTCATCAACACCGCAGTGCTCCACGGAGACCCCAAGGAGCAAATGCAAGCCTGCATTTCCGCCATTCTGAAAGAAGGCAGTAAGCAGGTAGACACCAACGCTCTTTCACCCGAGGAGCTGATGCAGCGCCTTCGGGAAAAGCAATAGACAATAAAGCATAGGAGAAATAAGGATGAATTTTGAGAAAAAACCGTTTTACAAAGAACTGATGGATCTTGGTAAAAGCAAGGGCTCCCTCTCCAATCGGGAAATTATGGACATTCTCGATGAGGTTGCCTTAGAGCCGGAACAGATCGAAAAGCTCTATGACCTGCTGGAAGAGCAGGGCATTGAGATCATCGAAGACTCTGCCGACGATATCGAGGACCTTTCCAGCATCGCCAAGGATGTGGAGAGCAAAGACGAAGAAAACGGCGTGGTGGAAGCAGGGGAACCCACCTTGGTGGACGATCCCGTGAAGGTCTACCTGAAGGAGATCGGTAAGGTTCCCCTTCTGAACGGCGAGGAAGAGATCGACCTTGCCAAGCGGATGATCTTGGGCAATGAAGCCGCCAAGATGATCGCCCTGCTGGAGATGAAAAATGCGGGCAAGCCCATCCCCGAAGAAGATCTGGAGATGGCAGAAGCTCTGCCCGATGCCTTCACCGAAGAGGAACTCGAGGTTATGAATCGGCAGATCGCCTCCGGCGAGCGCGCCAAACAGCGGCTTTCCGAAGCCAACCTGCGATTGGTGGTCTCCATCGCCAAGCGGTATGTGGGCAGAGGAATGCATTTCTTGGATCTGATTCAGGAAGGAAACTTGGGTCTGATCAAAGCCGTGGAAAAATTCGACTATGAAAAGGGCTATAAATTCTCCACCTATGCCACTTGGTGGATCCGTCAGGCCATCACCCGCGCCATTGCCGATCAGGCAAGAACCATCCGTATCCCCGTTCATATGGTGGAGACCATCAATCGGGTGATGCGTGTTTCCCGTCAACTGGTGCAAGAGCTGGGCAGAGATCCCACCAGCGAGGAGATCGCAAGAGAGATCAACCAGCCGGAAGAAAAGGTGCGGGAGATCTTGAAGATCGCATTGGATCCTGTTTCCTTGGAAACCCCCATCGGTGAAGAGGAGGACAGCCACTTGGGCGACTTTATTCCCGATGACGATATTCCCGCCCCCGTGGAAGCCACTTCCCAAATTATGCTGCGGGAGCAGTTGGTGGAGGTGCTCTCCACCCTTACCCCCAGAGAAGCGAAGGTGCTGGAACTGCGGTTCGGTCTTCGGGACGGCAGACAGCGCACTTTGGAAGAGGTGGGCAAGGAATTCAATGTGACCCGTGAGCGTATCCGCCAGATCGAGTCCAAGGCGTTGCGCAAATTGCGCCACCCCAGCCGCAGCCGTAAACTCAAGGACTTTTTAGATAATTAATTGCATAAATACTATCATCAAAGGAGATTTTGAGAATATGATGATTCCCGCTATTATCTTATTTGCCGTTACTTACGTGCTGATGCTGACCTTCAGCAAATACCGTCCCTACATTGCTTTGGGCAGTGCGGTGATCTTTATTGCCACAGGAATGCTTCCCTTAAACAAGGTGTTTGGCGCCATCGACTTCAATGTGTTGCTGATGATCGCAGGCACCATGGGTCTGGTTGCTCTCTTTATTGAAAGCAAAATGCCCGAACTGCTGGCAGACCTGATTATGGAAAAGGTGCCCAATATTCAATGGGCGGCAGTTTCCCTTTCCTTGTTTGCAGGCGTGATCTCCGCCTTTGTGGATAATGTTGCCACCGTGCTGATGATCGCTCCCGTTGCTCTTGAGATCTGCAAAAAACTGAAGACCAACCCTGTGCCCTTCATTATTGCCATTGCCGTTTCCTCCAACCTGCAGGGTGCGGCCACCTTGGTCGGTGATACCACCGCCATTATGCTGGGTTCTGCATTGGATATGAGCTTCTTGGACTTCTTCTGGTATCAGGGCAAGCCCGGTATATTCTTTGCGGTGGAATTGGGCGCTGTGCTCTCCGCGTTGATCCTGCTTATTTTGTTCCGCAAGGAAAAAGACCCCATCCCCAAAACCGGCGAGCGCACCAAGGTAACCGATTATGTGCCCACCATTTTGCTGGCGGGTACCATCGGGCTTTTGATCGTGGCTTCCTTTATTCCCAATAAGCCTGCCGAGACCAACGGCTATATCTGCTGCGCCATGATGGTGATCGGCATTACCTACAGCTTTATTAAGAAAAAGAAAATCTATGCCGTTACCGACCCCATCAAGGAGATCGACTTTGAGACCATCGGCCTGTTGCTGGGTCTCTTCCTGATGATCGCCGGTATTGAAGAGCAGGGCGTGATCCAAAAACTGGCAGACCTGCTGGCAGCCGCCGGCGGCAACAACCCCTTCTTGATGTATACCGTGATCGTTTGGGCTTCGGTGCTGATCTCTGCCTTTATTGATAACATCCCCTATGTAGCCACCATGATCCCCGTGATCGCCGCTTTGGCACCTGCTATGGGCATTGATCCCACCGTGTTGTATTTCGGCTTGCTGTCCGGTGCCACCTTGGGCGGAAACATCACCCCCATCGGTGCTTCTGCCAATATTACCGGCATCGGCATCCTGCGGAAAGACGGGCATCCCGTGAAGAACAGCGACTTCTTTAAGATCGGTATCCCCTTCACCTTTGCCGCCATTGTGCCTGCCTACATTTATCTGTGGCTGTTCTACGGCGTATGAGAACCCTGCTTCTGAACGGCTCTCCCCACCGAGGCGGGCATACCGCCGCTTTGGTCGCGGAGCTGAAAGCCCACCTGCAAGGGGAAGTTTCGGAATGGAATGCGGCAGAGCTGAAGATCCCCCCTTGCGTGGATTGCCACCATTGCAAAACAAAATCAGACTGTTGCCTTCCCCAAGACCGAATGAAAGATCTTCTCTCCGCCCTTGGGGACTGCGACCGCTTGGTGATCGCCTCCCCCATCTGGATGGAGACCTTAACACCGCCCCTTTTGGCCATGCTCAGCCGCCTGCAGCCCCTTTTCTACCATAAAGAATTGCGGCCGCAAGGCATCCGCAAGGCGGGTGTTTTACTGACCGGCGGCGGCTCCGGCGGCGCCCAAGGCGCCTATGCAACCGCCAAGGTGCTCTTTCGGCAGTTGAATGTGAGAGAGGTTTACCCGCTCATCGCCTATACCCATACCGATACCATTCCCGCCAAAGAAGACGCCGCCACCCTTGCGGCGGTAAAAACCTTCGCCGAATGGATGAATGAATAGAGAAAAGACCTGATTACCGCAGTAATCAGGTCTTTTTTATTCTTTCGTTTCAGGAGCAGGCTCTTCCGTAGGCTCCTTTTGGGTGGGATCCTCTTCCTTGGGTGTTTCAGGCGATTCTTCGGAGGGCGTTTCCTCGGTAGATTCCTCTTCGGGGGTGTTCTCCTCCCCCTCTTGAGTGGGTTCCTCTCCTTCGGGCAAGGTGCCCTCTTCCCCTTCGGTTCCCGCTTCGCCTTCCGGTTCTTCCTCTTCCTCGATCAGCTCGCCGTGGAACCATTCCTCATAGCGGATCTCATTTTCCTCCATATAGGTCTCAAAGGGAATGTCCTCGTAGATAAAGGCGTTGAGCAATTCTCCCGCATACTCCAGATCGTAGTATTTACAGGAGCCCAGTCCCTTTACCATCAGGTTATGGTGCATCACTGCTTCATCCACAGGGATGCGGGCTTTTTCAAATTCCAGCCCTTTTTCGGTCAAAAGCCCCGCCAGATAGAAGATGTCCTCATAGCTGAGGGAGGTCTCCATACAGGGCAAGAGGGTGCGGATCAGCATGGGATATTTGGCAATATCCATCTCCAAGGCTTTTTGGAACAGCTGCTCCATCACATAGCGTTGACGCTCGGTTCTGCCGTAGTCGTTGTTCTCGCCGCTGGCAGTGGCAGTCATCCGAATACGGGCATAGGCCACCGCCTGCACGCCGTTTAAGGTCTGGGGGCCTGCCTCTTCAATATAGGTCTGTTTGGCACCGCGAGACCAAGCCATCTCAAAGATCACCTTATTGGCATATTTCACTTCTTCTTCCGAAAGATCCGCTTCAATGCCGCCCACCGCCTCGATGATGGATGCCATACTCATAAAATCCACCGTGGCATAATCGGTGATGGCAAGATCAAAGGTCTGATTGAGGGTCTTGATGGCAAGAGGCGCACCGCCCAAGCAATAGGCGGCATTGATCTTGGCATAGCCGTGCCCCTCGATCTCCACCAAACTGTCCCGCACCACCGACACTAATTTGATCGCCTTATGCTCCGCATCAATGGTGATGATCATAATGGAATCGGAATTCCCCTTGAAATCCTCTTCGCGGGAATCGATGCCGAAGAGGGCAATGGAGGTGATCCCCTTGGGCACCTCCATTTTGGTGATTCCCAAGGCTTCGTGAGTCTTATCGATCTCCTGATAGCTTTCCTCATAGGGCTGAATGAACATGGAATGGAGCATCACCGCCAACACCGTGACCGCAACCACCACCGCCAAGCTTCCTGCCGTCAGGGAAACGGTTCCCCAACGCAGATGATTGTTTTTCCAATAAAATCCTTTGATCGCCAGCCAAAGTTTTTCAAAAAACGCTTTCATTCTTCTTGTCACCTTAAATTTTCATTGTCAGCCCAATACGGTGCTTGGCAACATCCACGCTCAATACCTTTACCTTCACCACATCGCCCACCTTCAATACCTCGGAGGGATGGCGTATAAACCGATCGCAGATCTGGGAGATGTGCACCAGTCCGTCGTCGTGCACCCCGATGTCCACAAAGGCACCGAAGTCGATCACGTTGCGCACGGTTCCTTCCAGCATCATCCCTTCCCGCAGATCCTCCAGCTTCAATACATCGGATTTCAGGATGGGGCGGGGCAGTTCATCACGGGGATCTCTGCCCGGCTTCTCCAAAAAGCCCGCAATATCCCTAAGGGTCAACACGCCGATGCCCAATTCTTCCGCCAATTTTTCGCCTGCGGCACCGTCGGTAAACTTGGAAACATCCTTCAGGGCACCGCCCTTAATATCCTCGGCGGAATAGCCGCATTTTTTCAACAAGGTCTTGGCGGCGGCATAGCTTTCAGGGTGAACGGCGGTGGCATCCAAAGGATCCACTCCGCCGGAGACCCGCAAAAAGCCTGCGCATTGCTCAAAGGCCTTGGGACCCAGCTTGGGCACCTTCAGCAATTCCTTACGGGAACGAAAGGCACCTTGCTCCTCCCGATATTTTACAATGTTTTTGGCGGTATTGGCATTGATGCCTGCCACCTGCGTCAAAAGAGGTGCGCTGGCGGTGTTCAGATCCACACCCACCGAGTTTACGCAATCCTCCACCACGCCGCCCAAGGCTTCGCCCAAGCGGGCAGGGGGCATATCATGCTGATACTGACCCACCCCGATGGATTTGGGGTCGATCTTGACCAATTCCGCCAAGGGATCCTGCAGGCGGCGGGCAATGGAGACCGCCGAGCGGAGGGATACGTCAAATTGAGGGAACTCCTCTGCCGCCAATTTGGAGGCGGAATAGACCGAGGCCCCCGCTTCGCTGACGATCACATACTGTACCTTGGTATCCAGCTCCCGAATCATCTCGGCCACAAACTGCTCCGACTCACGGGAGGCGGTGCCGTTGCCGATGCTGATCAGAGTAACACCGTGCTTTTTGATCAAGGCTTTCAGTTTTGCCTTGGCTTCTTCGGTTTTATTTTGAGGGGGCGTGGGATACACTACAGTGGTATCCAGCACCTTGCCGGTATCGTCCACCACCGCGATCTTACAGCCGGTGCGGTAAGCGGGATCCAGACCCAAGGTCACCCGCCCTTTTACCGGCGGTTGCATCAGCAGGTTCCGCAGGTTCACGGAAAAGACACCGATGGCCTGCTCCGATGCCTGCTCGCTTAAGGTACTGCGTACCTCCCGCTCCATGGAAGGCTCGATCAGGCGCAAAAAGGCATCCTCGGCGGCAGTGCGCACCTCGGCGGCGCAAGCGCTTTCATTTTTCACATAGGCACGCTCCAGAATGCCCAACGCACGCTCCCGATCGATCTCCACCTTTACCTTCAAGGCTTTTTCCGCTTCGCCGCGGTTTAAGGCAAGCACCCGATGACCGGGGATCTTCTTGATCAACTCTTCAAAGGAATAATAGGTAGCAAAAACACCCTTTTCATCGGCCTCTGCCCCCGCCTTCTCGCTTTTGATCACGCCGATGGCGGTATAGAGAGAACGCAGCAGGCGGCGCATTTCGGGATCATCGGAGATCTGCTCGGCAATAATGTCCCGCGCGCCCTGCAGGGCATCCTCTGCGGTGGGCACTTCTTTTTCTTCATCAATATATTCTGCCGCGGCGGCAAGGGGATCGGTAGCAGGATCCTGCTCCAACACCACCACCGCCAAAGGCTCCAGCCCGCGGGCTTTTGCTTTGCCTACACGGGTCTACTTTTTCTGCTTGTAAGGACGGTAAAGATCCTCCACCTCCGCCAAGGTCTCGGCGGCTTCGATGGCGGCGCGCAACTCTTCGGTGAGCTTTTCCTGCGCCTCGATGGCGGCAATGACCTCTTCCTTCCGCTTATGCAGATTGCGCAGGTAATTTAACCGATCCGACAAATTTCGCAACACCTGATCATCCAATCCGCCCGTAGCCTCCTTGCGGTAACGGGCGATAAAGGGGATGGTGTTGCCGTCGTCCATCAACTGAATGGCGGCCGCCGCTTGGGTGGCCTTGATATTCAATTCTTTTGCTAAAATAACGCTGAAATCCATATTGGTCTGCTCCTTCAAAAGTATCTTTGCTTGAACTTATATATTATACCAAATTTCAACAAAAAGAGCAAGTCTTTTGCAAAAAGCCACACGCCCTTAATTCTAATGAAATTCTCATCTCACTTTTACCCTTTTTCTGCTATGATTATTATAATAATACATTCCAAAGGAGAACTTTTACGATGATGCGTAAGATCGTGGTGGACTCCGCCGCCGATCCCTTTTCTTGGGCAGACCCCGCAGTGGGTTGCGCCTGCTTGAAGGTGATCACCGACCAAAAAGAATATACCGACCGGAAAGACCTCAATGTACGCCGTATGGTGGAGGAGCTCTCGGAATATAAAGGAAGATCCGGCACCGCCTGCCCCTCTGCCGTGGATTGGCGCACTGCCTTTGAGGAGGCGGAGGAGGTCTACTGCGTGACCATCACCGGTAACCTTTCCGGCAGCTATAATGCCGCCCGCTTGGCGGCGGAGCAGTATATGGAAGAGCATCCCCAACGGAAGGTCTTGGTGATCGACTCCCTCTCCGCAGGTCCCGAACTGCGGCTGATCGCCGAAAAACTGCAGGAACTGCTGGCGGAAGACCGCTCCTTCGAGGAGATCCGAGAAGCCATCGCCGCCTATCAGCAAAAAACAGGCCTGCTCTTTATGCTGGAATCCATGAAAAACCTTGCCAATAACGGACGGGTCAGCCCCTTGGTGGCAAAAATGGCAGGTCTTTTGGGTATTCGCGTGGTGGGCAAGGCCAGCGATGAGGGCACCTTGGAGCCGCTGGAAAAGCTCCGCGGCCGAGAAAAGGCGCTCCAAGGCCTTGCCGAGCAGTTAAAGAAACTGCACTTCAACGGTAAAAAGATCCATATTGCCCATTGCTTCAACCCCGAAGCCGCCGCCACCTTGAAGGACCTGATCCAAAAGGCACACCCCGCCTGTAAAACCACCGTCTACCCCTTGGGCGGCCTTTGCAGCTTCTATGCCGAAAAAGGCGGCCTGCTGGTGGGATTCGAAAAAATATAAAAGACAACCAATACTATTATACAAAAAAGCAAGCCTCTTAATATGATAAAAAGATGTGTGGAATTTCCACACATCTTTTTATTTTCTCTACCTCGGAATGAGTTTATTTGCACCGAAACAAAAAGTGTTCCTCAACTCCCGATTCAACCGCTCTCACAAGCCCGCCAAACCGATCACTATACAAGCAAATGGCAAGAAATATTTCTTTTGTCAGAAATTTAGAAGAAATATTTCTTGATTAATTTCGTTTTTTCTATTGACAAGAAACGATTTCTGTTGTATTATTCTTATAGGAAATAGTTATTTCTCGTTTCCTGTATATAGATGTGTTTTATTTTGTGATTGCTTTTATGGGAGGTTTTTATGCAGTACGAAAAAGTAATTTTAGAAATGCTGTCACGTATTCAAACATTGGAAGAACAAGTAAAGGACTTAAAAGAAAAACAGGCGCAAGTTTCATCGGTGCCTGTATCTGCGGCGATCCGTCAAGAATTCCAGACACCATCAATCCCTCATCGCACCAATACGAAGGTGACAGATGCGATGCTGGAAGCCTGCTACCATGCCGGCAAGCAGGCCGTCGCGTCGGATTATGCCGACGTCGTCCTGCTGGCAGAACAGGTAAGCTTACAAACCGGGATGAACAAAAACAATGCGCAAATGACTATTTTTGCAGTAACCGCATTGTTGAATGGTGAACTTTATAAACGCGGAATCAGTGGAAAAGCCACAAAAAAATACTTCGAGAACATTCTTCGCGATTATGGCAAAGGCGGACTGCAACGTGCCATCGCGGCAATGCGTCTACACATTGATTATCGCCGTGCATTGCACCATAATGTAGATCTTTTAGAGCAGATTTGCGATCAGTATCAAAAAATGATATGAGGTAATCAAAATGTTTCGTATTATTGCTATTGTTTTCTTTGTTGTTCGAAAAATCTTTTTCAAAACTAAATGGTAAGGAGAATAATCATATGAAAAATCTTGACACAATCTGGGCAAAAATCCGTATGCACAGCGGAGAAACTTTTTACACGAAAAAGAAGATCCCCTTCACTTATCGCATGGGAGAAACGACTATTTTTGTAGACTGTAAAAAATGTCAAATTTCAAAAGCAATGATCGGGCGGGCAATGGCGCTTCAGAGCCAAACAGTCGTTCGCATACGGCAAGAAGCTGTGACCGGAGCATCTTATGTTTATAGCCTTCTTCACGATCCTCGCATCATTAGTGAATAAATAAAAGCCTCAAAGGAGTTGTGCCCACACGGGTACAACTCCTTTCTGCATATACAAAAAAACATTTTTACTGGACAATGTGTTCCACAAACCAAAGACCGCTCAAAATGGACACAGAAGTTCTTTTCCTTGCGTGAAGGTACTCACCAAGACCGCTCAAAACGAGTTTGGATCGTCGTTTCTTCAGGCGAAGATGTATACCGATACATCGAGGCTGAAAAACGGCGAAGACATAAAAAGCCTCCCGATTACTCGGGAGGCTTCCTTATTCTTGTCGGTCCAAACCGTTTTCAGCGGTCTTTATCCTCAGCGGTCTT
>JAZQET010000088.1:0-7765 GCA_045539135.1 Eubacteriales bacterium
CGTTTCTACTGAAGCTTGTACGCAGTATTATGAAGACGGTCGCAAGATCAACGATGAGATCAAGGCCGAGATCCTTGAGAACATCACCAAGATGGAAGAGATCACCGGCAAAAAGTTCGGCGATAAGGAAAACCCCCTGCTGGTTTCCGTTCGTTCCGGTGCCCGTGCTTCCATGCCCGGTATGATGGATACCATCCTGAATCTGGGTCTGAATGAAGAAGTTGTTGAGACGATGGCTACCATGTCCGGCAATGCACGTTGGGCTTATGACTGCTATCGTCGTTTTATCCAGATGTATTCCGACGTTGTTATGGAAGTCGGTAAGAAGTACTTCGAAGAACTCATCGATGAGATGAAGGAAAAGAAGGGTGTTACTCAGGACGTTGAGCTGACTGCTGAAGATCTGAAAGAGCTGGCAGGGATGTTCAAGGCCGAGTATAAGAATAAGATCGGCAAAGACTTCCCCTCCGATCCCGTTGAGCAGTTGATGGGCGCTGTGGAAGCCGTGTTCCGTTCTTGGGACAACCCCCGTGCAAACGTTTACCGTCGTGACAACGATATTCCCTATTCCTGGGGTACCGCTGTCAACGTTCAGATGATGGCATTCGGTAACATGGGTGACGATTGCGGTACCGGCGTTGCCTTTACCCGTGATCCCGCTACCGGTGATAAGGGTCTGATGGGTGAGTTCCTCACCAACGCTCAGGGCGAAGACGTAGTTGCCGGTGTTCGTACTCCCATGCCCATCGCCGAGATGGCGAATAAGTTCCCCGAGGCTTTTGCAGAATTCAACAAGGTTTGTGCAATTCTGGAAGACCACTATCGTGATATGCAGGATATGGAGTTCACCGTTGAGCACGGTAAGCTGTTTATGCTGCAGACCCGTAACGGTAAGAGAACCGCTAAGGCTGCTCTGAAGATCGCTTGCGATCTGGTTGACGAGGGTATGATCGATAAGAAGCAGGCTGTTGCTATGATCGATCCCAGAAACTTGGATACTCTCCTCCATCCCCAGTTCGACGCAAAGGCTCTGAAGGCTGCTACCCCCGCAGGCCGCGGTTTGGGTGCTTCCCCCGGTGCCGCTTGCGGTAAGGTTGTATTCACTGCTGAAGACGCTGAAGCTTGGAACAACCGCGGCGAGAAGGTCGTTCTGGTTCGTCTGGAGACCTCTCCCGAAGATATCACCGGTATGAAGGCTTCTCAGGGTATCCTGACTGTCCGCGGTGGTATGACCTCCCACGCTGCCGTAGTTGCTCGCGGTATGGGTACCTGCTGTGTATCCGGTTGCGGCGAGATCAATATGGACGAAGCCAATAAGAAGTTCACTCTGGCAGGCAAGACCTACCATGAGGGCGACTATATCTCCATCGACGGTTCTACCGGTAACATTTACGATGGCATCATCCCCACCGTGGACGCTGAGATCGCAGGCGAGTTCGGTCGTATCATGGACTGGGCGGATGAGTTCAGAACCTTGAAGGTTCGCACCAACGCTGATACTCCTGCCGACGCAAAGAAGGCTGTTGAGTTGGGCGCTGAGGGTATCGGCCTCTGCCGTACCGAGCATATGTTCTTCGAAGCTGATCGTATCGCTGCTTTCCGTGAGATGATCTGCGCCGATACCGTGGAAGAGCGTGAGGCTGCTCTGGAGAAGATCCTGCCTTATCAGCAGGGCGACTTCGAGGCTCTGTATGAGGCTCTGAAGGGCAACCCCGTAACCATCCGTTTCCTGGATCCCCCTCTCCATGAGTTCGTTCCCACCGAGGAAGCCGATATCGCCGCTCTGGCTGCTGCTCAGGGCAAGTCCGTTGAGGATATCAAGGCAATCATCGCTTCTCTCCATGAGTTCAACCCCATGATGGGTCACCGTGGCTGCCGTCTGGCTGTCACCTATCCCGAAATCGCTGCTATGCAGACCAAGGCTGTGATCCGCGCTGCTATCAACGTTCAGAAGGCTCATGCCGATTGGACCGTGAAGCCCGAGATCATGATTCCCCTGCCCGGCGATGTGAAGGAATTGAAGTTCGTGAAGGAAGTTGTTGTGGCTACCGCTGATGCCGAGATCGCCGCTGCCGGCGTGGATCTGGCTTATGAAGTGGGTACCATGATGGAGATCCCCAGAGCTTGCTTGACCGCTGACGAGATCGCAAAAGAGGCTGACTTCTTCTGCTTCGGTACCAACGACCTGACCCAGATGACCTATGGCTTCTCCCGTGACGATGCCGGTAAGTTCTTGGATGCTTACTATGATAAGAAGATCTTCGAGAACGATCCCTTCGCAAAGTTGGATCAGACCGGTGTTGGTAAGCTGATGGAAATGGCCATTAAGCTTGGTAAGCCCGTCAACGATAAGATCCACTGCGGTATCTGCGGTGAGCACGGCGGCGACCCCGTTTCCGTTGAGTTCTGCCACAGAATCGGCCTTGACTATGTATCCTGCTCTCCCTTCCGTGTGCCCATCGCACGCTTGGCTGCTGCTCAGGCTGCTATTAAGGACAACAAGTAAGCTTTCAAAAGCTAAGTATTGATGCGAGTTTGCGAGCGATCTGATCGTCCCGAAACTTCGCTGAAATACGGCTATTAAACAAGCAACACCCCGTGTTCAAACGAACACGGGGTGTTTTCATATGGTAGGCCAAGCAAGTTTTTCATAATATCACATAAAAAGCATATAATAAGTGTGTGAAAATCCATTGACAAAAACATAAAAATGTGTTATTTTATATCTAACATAGTTAAAATTTGTGATTTTAACTATGTTATGCGTTGATTTGTGGTCAAAAATGTTCATTTTTGAAGAAAGAGGTATTTATGAGTTACACTTCTCTATCAAAACTATATTATAAAAACAAAAAAGAATATAGTATATTATGTGAGCAAAGAAAAAAATCTGAAACAACGCACTTTTTGCCAATACAAATACACAAAAATCAAGCCTTTTTTTGTTTTTGTTCAGAAATATACGATTTAAGTGCTCAAATAATGACATTGGATAAATATGTGTCTTTACTTCAGCAAGAATTGCCCGGAATGGCAATTGCACAATTCGCAAAAAAATGTTTGATCGATGAAATTAAATTATCGTGTGATATCGAGCATGTTTATAGCACACGGAAAGAACTTTCCGAAACGTTGGAATCTCTTGGTAAGAAAAGCGATGGACGGTTTTATGGTCTGGTTAATAAATACAGCCTTTTAAGCGAAGAAGATTTATCCTTAAAATCTTGTGCAGATATACGGAAGATATATGATGAATTGGTTTTTGACGAGGTGGCCAAAGCTGATCCTGATAATGTTCCGGATGGACTAATCTTCAGAAAGAACTCGGTTGAGGTAAACAGTTCCTCTCAAAAACCGATTCATCGAGGGGTTTATCCTGAACCTGAAATTATTCGAACAATGGAACAAGCATTGCATATTGTTGACGATTTGAGTATCCCGGCGCTAATAAGAATTTCCATTTTTCACTATCTTTTTGGTTATATTCATCCGTTTTATGACGGAAATGGAAGAACATCGAGATTTATAAGCAGTTATTTGTTGTCACAAGAGTTTGATTTCTTGATTGGATATAGACTTTCTTATACGATCAAGGAAAATTTGACGCTTTATTATAAAGCGTTTCAAGAATGTAATGATGAGAAGAACTGCGGCGATCTGACACCCTTTATCATTATGTTTTTGTCTATTATTCGGGATTCGTTTTCGAATTTGTTAATGGCACTGAAAAAAAGAAGTGAATGGTTGACCTATTATCGCGGCAAGATAGGCGAAATGGGGCCGTTCTCTGAAGATGAAGATCAGTTTTTTGATATTGTTCTTCAAGCAACTCTTTTCTCTGAAAGTGGAATTTCTAAAAAAGAATTAGGAGAGGTATTAGAAATCAGTCCGTCAACCGTAAATAAGAGGCTGGCGAAATTGCGCGAAACAGGGTTGCTTTGTGAGAGCAAAGTGAGCAGAGCAAGCGTATATACACTTGATTTGGAAAGTATGAAGGAATGACTAAAAAACGAAATTAAGGAAAACCTGTATTTATGCGGGTTTTCGGGCATTCTGATCGCTCCAAATCCTTGCTGAAATACAGCGATTAAACAAGCAACACCCCGTGTTCAATCGAACACGGGGTGTTGTTCCATAGCTTTGATTATTATATACAAATTAAACCTTAACTATAATGTTTTTCTCTTTGATGGTGTGTTTGAATTATCAAAAGTTCGCAGAAATTATACTTGTTTTGATATTGGATCGACAACAGGATTATGTTTTATGAGATAAAATGTTTATTTTAATAAAAACTCTTTCCAATTAGGAGGAAAACCCATGGTTTCAATTTTGACGACGGGATATTTATTGATCAGTTTTTCTAAATGTTCGACAAAATTTATCCAATGGATATCGTGAAGAACCAAGTGAGAAATGCATAGTAAAATTCCGAACACACGGATGTCGGTTATACCGGCCTCTATGTATTCTTTATATAATCTTGGTCGCTTTGGTATCTTTGCATTGTATAATCGTCCATAATGAGCACATAAATTCCGTACATATGCTATGCTCTCGATCCAACTTTCGAGATAAGTATAACCGATTCCATAGCTCTGAGCAATTGCTTTTTTATCCGAATTTTTCATGTTTTTGAAGAATTTGGATAAAGTTCCAAAACTAAACAACTCCACGAGTGCATACATCGGAATTTTGCCATCACAATAATTGTTGATAAAATTCTTTATAAACGGAGATTTTTCGTTGCGGCTGATTTCCAATTCAATGTCTTCCAAAAAAGCGTCGTGATATTCACGGTCGGCAAAGTTCATTGAATATTCATATCCAAGAGTTCCATATTTGGCAGAAAAATAGTTTGCCACTCGACATCTTAAATTAATTTCTATTCTTTCTATTATGGGAAATAGTATCTGTCTGAAATCACAATTGAATTTATATAATTCTACGATCTGATTGAAAGAAATACCGTCATAATAGTTTCCGTTTTTGGGTTTCAGTCCTAAACTGAACGCTTTTATGAGCCTAAAGTAAGATATATCATTAAGTAGTTGTCGTGCTTCTTCCTCATCTTCAATGTGTAGATTTAATTCCTTGAGATTTTCAATTTGCTCTTCGACTGTGAGAGGGGGTTGTAATTCTTTTTTACTTTCACACAATGCAGGCATTATTTTTTACCTCTAATAAAGAAATGACCCGACGTGGTCCGCATCGTTGAGAGGCGTGTCGGGTTCTGTTGTCATTATTATATGAGAAAGTTGCGAAAAAATCAATACTTTTAATAAAAAAACTTATCAATCTCGGTTGTTTACATTTTTAAGTATGTGAATATAGCAATAAAAAATTAAAACAAAAATCAATTTGTGTTATCATTTTTTAAGAAACGATTGGTGCACTTCGTGAATAGCCAAGCAGGCTGCAATCAAGGACAACAAGTAATTGTTGAACAAATAAACAACTTATCCCCTCGGAGCAATCCGAGGGGATTTTTTATATAGGTTGAACTTCAAGGGCAAATGTGGTATAATCAAGTCAACAAATAGAAGGTTGTAAGGACAAAAACGATGATTATTTTAATTACCGGTGCATCCCACACGGGAAAAACTGCCCTTGCGCAACGGCTGCTTGAAAAATATAATTATCCGTATCTATCCATCGACCATTTGAAGATGGGGCTCATTCGCAGCGGCAACACTACGCTTACCCCGATGGACGATGAGGAATTGACCGCGTATTTATGGCCCATTGTGCGGGAGATGGTCAAAACGGCAATCGAGAATAACCAAAACCTCATTGTGGAGGGGTGCTACATTCCCTTTGATTGGGAAAAGGACTTTTCAAAGGAATACCTTGAGCACATCCAATATTATTGCCTTGTGATGAGCGAGAACTATATAAAAAATCATTTTGATGATATAAAGAAGTATGCAAGCATCATTGAAAATCGGTTGAA
Organism: Eubacteriales bacterium; assembly: GCA_045539135.1. Taxonomy (GTDB): domain Bacteria; phylum Bacillota; class Clostridia; order Oscillospirales; family QAKW01; genus QAKW01. The sequence continues at coordinate 5,954 of JAZQET010000088.1, forward strand.
TGATGAAGACTGCACGCAGGAAAGCTTGCTGGAGGATAACGCTCAAGTTTTAGCCCTTGCGCAAAAGCATCAGGTGAATTATCTTCTCATCGACGACCAATATCGGGTGGAGTTTGATTTATAATTAAGAGGGGACAGAATGAAAGAAATCATTTTGAGTGCCGACGGAGCGCGGGTTTTATACTTGGTGCCGGATGCTGTTGCCGATCGCTTGCAGGAATATTGCATCGAGTTTTGCGATCATTGGCTGTGGAACAGCCCCCATGCCAAGCACCTGCGCACAAAACAAGGGGCCTGCTTCACGGAAGCCGATTTTATTGAATACCTGAACAATCATCTTTTTCCCGAAGAAAAAGCGGTGCTTGTGAAAACGCTTGGCGAAAAGGTCCCGCCTGAATATAAAGACCTTCCCCGTTTTAATTTTTGACTTTTTGTCAGGTAACTCGGGAAAAACGCGGCGGAGGGATCTTTGTATCGAATGAAAAAACAGATTGCACCAACGGAAGAAGGGTTTTTGATGAAAAAGATCAGATGGGGAATTGTGGGGCCCGGGAAGATCGCCCATCGGTTCGCCGAAGCGATCCGAAAGGTAGAAGAAGCAGAGCTTGTGGCCGTTGCTTCCAGAGATCAAGGGCGGGCGGAAGCCTTTGCCGAAGAATATGCCATTCCTTATGCCTTTTGGGGCTATGAAAAGATGGCGGAAGCGCGGGAGGTGGACGCCGTTTACATTGCCACCCCTCATTCTCATCACGCCGCCGTTGCAGAGCTTTTTATGAATCGGGGAAAGCATGTGCTTTGCGAAAAGCCCCTTTGTGTAAATGCCGTTCAAGGGCAACAGCTTCAAGACTGTGCAAAGAAAAACGGGGTGTTTTTGATGGAGGCGCTTTGGACCAATTTTTTACCTGCCACAAAAGCGCTTCAAGCGCTGATTTCGCGGGAGGAGATTGGGAAGATCCTGGGGGTGGAGGCGGATTTTTGCATTGCCGCCGAGCGGGGGCCAAACAGGCTTTATCGAAAGGATCTGGCGGGTGGTGCCTTGCTGGACACAGGGGTTTATGGTCTGAATTTTGCCGCTATGATATTGGGAAACAATCCCAAACGGACGGTTGCCCTTTCCCATACCGACGGGGAGGTAGATCTTCATACCAATATCCTCCTTCAATATGAAAGCGGCGCCCTTGCGAACATCACCTGCGCCATTGATTTGAAGAAACCCTCTTCGGCTTATGTTTACGGAACCAAGGGATATATTTATGTGCCCCACTTTCTTGGAGCAAGCGACCTTTATATCCGAAAAGCGGGCTGTGAGGAGGAGCACATTGCTATGCCCTATCGCGGCAATGGCTTTGAGGAGGAAATTATAGAGGCTTGCGCCTGCATTAGGGCGGGCAAGACCCAAAGTGAGCAGATGCCCCTTTCCCGAACCCTTTCCGTCTTGAAGTTGATGGATGAGGTGCGGGAGCAGATCGGTGTTTCTTATCCGCTTGAGGGAGAGAGAAAATGAAGAAAATTGTTGTGGCAATCGATTCTTTTAAGGGAAGCTTGTCTTCACTTCAGGCAGGGCGTGCGGTGCAGGAGGCGATCCTGCGCCTAAAAAGTGACGCAGAGGTTTTGGTCAAGCCTTTAGCCGACGGCGGCGAGGGCACGGTGGACGCTTTTGCCGAAAGTGCCAACGCAAGAATGGTGGAAACGCAGGTACAGGGCCCGTTGCAGGCGCCTGTTTTTGCAAAATATTGCATCTTGGAGGAGACTCAAACAGCGGGGATGGAAATGGCCGCCGCCGCAGGGATCACGTTGGTTTCTGCAAAAGAG
>JAZQET010000089.1:0-1505 GCA_045539135.1 Eubacteriales bacterium
TTGGCTTTCCGCCAAGGAGGCGGTGGAGCAGTACCGCCGTGAAGGGGGCACCCTGCCCATTGTCTATAATACCAGCGGCTATGAGCGAACCGAAGCCATCGCCGCCTTAAAGGGGACGGTGGATATTTACCTTACCGACCTGAAATATGCCGAAAGCGCTTCTGCCGAAGCCTATAGCCGCGCGGCGGATTATCCCGCCGTTGCCCGCGCCGCCTTGGAAAAGATGGTGGAAACGGTGGGCGAGCCCCGCTTTGATGAGGCGGGGCTGTTGCAAAAGGGCGTGGTGGTGCGGCTGTTGGTGTTGCCCTCGCGGGAATATGAGGCGATGGTCAACCTGAATTATTTGAAAAAGACCTTCGGCGATGGGGTCATCGTCAGCCTGATGAATCAGTATACACCGATGGGCGAGGATCTCCCTCAAGAATTGCGGGAGCCTTTGCCGCCTGCGGCTTATGAAACGGTGGTCAACCATGCCCGCAAGCTGAATTTTAAGTATGCCTATATTCAGGAGGGGGAGACCGCTAAGGAAAGCTTTATCCCCGATTTTGAGGAGGAATAAAAATGAAACTGTTATGCTTGGGCGATGTGGTGTCCGTCGGCGGACGGTACGCGGTGGAAAAGCAAATGCCCCGCCTGAAACGGGAATACCGCCCCGACTGTATCATCATCAATGGAGAAAACGGTGCCGTGGGCAACGGCGTGGATCGCGCCACCGTGGAGGAGCTCTTCGCCTGCGGAGCCGATGTGATCACCGGCGGCAACCATTCCTTTCAGCAAAAGGGCGCGAAAGCGCTCCATGAGGAGCAACCCTTCCTCCTGCGCCCCGCCAACTGGCTGGGCAACCCCTTCGGCTATGGGGAATGTCGGCTGGATATGGGGGGCTATGATCTGCGGGTCATCTCTTTGCAGGGCAGCCTGTTTATGAGCAACTGCGAAAACCCCTTTCAGGTGCTGGATCGCCTGCTGAAGGAGGGGACTCCGAGGGATGTAACGGTGGTGGACTTTCACGCAGAGGCTACCTCCGAAAAGCAGGCACTTGGCCGCTATGCCGATGGGCGGATCGCTCTGCTCTTCGGGTCCCATACCCACGTGCAGACCAATGACCCCACCCTGCTCCCCAAGGGCACGGGCTACCTGACCGATATCGGAATGTGCGGCTCCCAACATAGTATCTTGGGGAAGGGCTTGGAGCCTTGCGTTCATAATTTTGTGAACCCCGAAGAGCGGATGAAGATCACCGACGGCGACGCGCCTTTTATGATCAACGGCTTTGTGGCGGAGATCGATGAAAAGAGCAAAAAATGTCGTCGGATCGAATTGATAAATATCAAGGAAATTAATTGACAAATCCGCGCGGTTGTGATACACTTTCTTGTGCATTCGGTTGAGAAACCTCAATCGATACGCCGGTGTGGCGGAATTGGCAGACGCCCGGGACTTAAAATCCCGTGGGTGAATAACCCGTACCGGTTCGATCCCGGTCACCGGCACCAAAAAAAGGCACC
>JAZQET010000090.1:0-8507 GCA_045539135.1 Eubacteriales bacterium
CCATCAAGGTCAACGCAAAGATGCGTAAGAAAAATAACTTGGAGCTGTAATCAGAAATGGCAGAAAAAATGTGGGCAGGTCGGTTCCAAAAGGAATTGGACCGCCAAGCGGATGATTTTAATTCATCCATTCATTTTGACAGCAGAATGTTCCGGCAGGATATTGCCGGCTCCTGCGCCCATGCGGCAATGCTGGCAAAGCAAGGCATCCTGACCAAAGCGGAGGGCGAAACCGTTATCGCCGCTTTGGGTGAGATCCTTTCCGATCTGGAAAGCGGAGCGCTGGCCTTCGATTATGAGGCGGAAGATATCCATATGTTTGTGGAATCGGTGCTCACCCGGCGGATCGGCGATCTCGGTAAAAAACTGCATACCGCCCGTAGCCGTAATGATCAGGTGGCGGTGGATATCCGCCTCTACCTGCGGGATGAGACCCAAGAGATCCTCGGCTTGATCAAGGATCTTTTGGCGGCCATTCTGGAGCAGGCGAAAAAGCATGCCGATACCATTATGCCCGGCTATACCCACCTGCAACGGGCGCAGCCCATCACCTTCGGTCACCATCTGTTGGCTTATGCCATGATGCTGATCCGTGATTGCGGTCGGCTGGAGGATGCCGCCAAGCGGATGAACCAAAACCCCTTGGGTAGTTGTGCGCTGGCAGGCACCACCTATGAGACCGACCGTGCCGAAACCTCCAAACTTTTGGGCTTCGACGGGTATACCTTAAACAGTATCGACGGTGTTTCCGATCGGGATTTCTGCGTAGAGTTGATGAGCGCTTATGCCCTCATTATGATGCACCTTTCCCGCTTCTCCGAGGAGATCATTCTTTGGTCCTCTTGGGAGTTTAAGTTTGTGGAGCTGGACGATAGTTATACCACAGGCTCCAGCATTATGCCCCAAAAGAAAAACCCCGATATGGCAGAGCTGGTGCGGGGCAAGACCGGTCGGGTCTATGGCGACCTGATGGCATTGCTCACCACTCTCAAGGGTCTGCCCTTGGCTTATAATAAGGATATGCAGGAAGATAAAGAGGCGATCTTCGATAGCGTAGATACCGTGAAGAAATGCCTTGCCATCTTTGCCCCGATGGTGCGCACCATGAAGGCCTTGCCCGAGCGGATGTATGCCGCAGCGCAAAAAGGCTTTATCAATGCCACCGATCTGGCAGACTATCTGGTGAAAAAAGGTCTTCCGTTCCGTACCGCCTATAAGATCGTGGGTCAAACGGTGGCCTATGCCATCGAGAAGGACACGGTGCTGGATCACCTGCCTCTTGAGGAACTGAAAACCTTTTCTCCTCTCTTTGAAGAGGATGTTTATGAGGAGATCTCTTTGGAGACCTGCGTTTCCAAGCGGATCTCCGCAGGCGGCACCGGCCCCGATTCGGTGCAAGCGCAAATCCAATTTGTTGAAGGATATTTAGGATGAAAAAAGTATTTATCGACGGAAGCGCCGGCACCACCGGCCTTCGGATCTATGAGCGGCTTTCGGCGCGTAAGGATGTGGAACTTCTGATCCTGCCCGATGAAATTCGAAAAGACCCCGAAGCCCGTAAAAAGATGCTGAATCAAGCGGATATCGCCTTTCTCTGCCTGCCCGATGATGCGGCAAGAGAAGCGGTGGCGATGATCGAAAATCCCAATACCGTGGTGTTGGATACCTCCACCGCCCACCGCACCTTGGCGGGCTGGTGCTATGGCTTCCCCGAATTGAGTAAGGAGCGGGAAGCGCAGGTGAAGACCGCCAAGCGGATCGCCGTTCCCGGCTGTCACGCCAGCGGTTTTATCGCCTTGGTGGCACCCTTGATCGAAAAGGGCGCCCTTCCAAAAGAAGCCTTGCTCACCTGCCATTCGGTGACCGGCTATAGCGGCGGCGGTAAAAAAATGATCGCCGATTATGAAGGGGAAGAGGCAGATCCTCTTTTGAAGGCGCCCCGTCAGTACGGACTGACCCAGCAGCATAAGCATCTCAAAGAGATGTCTGCCATCACAGGCCTTGCCAATCTGCCTGTTTTTTGTCCTATCGTTTCGGATTTCTATAGCGGAATGGCGGTGACCGTTCCCCTTTTTGCCTCCCAACTGAACGAAGGCTTCGGGTTGGCAGAGATCAAAGCAATCTATAAAGAGCAGTACCAAAGCGGCTTGGTTTCCTTTAATGAGCAAAGCGATGAGGGCGGCTTCTATTCCGCCGCAGGGCTTTCTATGAAGGATCGGATGGAGATCAGCGTCTTCGGTAATGAAGAGCGGATCCTCTTGACCGCCCGCTATGATAATTTGGGCAAAGGTGCTTCCGGCGCGGCTTTGGAATGTATGAATTTGGTGCTCGGTGTTCCTGCCGAGACCGGTTTGGAGATATAATTATGATCAAATCAGTTTCCGGCGGTGTGACCGCCGCAAAGGGGTTTTTGGCAAACGGAGTCCATTGCGGGATCCGTAAAAACCCCGGTAAAAAAGATGTTGCCCTGATCTACAGTCAGGTTCCCGCCCAAGCGGCGGCGGTCTATACCACCAATCTGGTAAAGGGTGCTCCCTTGACCGTTACCAAAAAGCATTTGGCAAACGGCATCGCCCAAGGGGTGATCTGTAACAGCGGCAACGCCAATACCTGCAATGCCAACGGCATCGAGGTGGCGGAAGAGATGTCTGCTCTGGCGGCAAAGGCATTGAATATCGCGGCAGACGATATGGTGGTCGCTTCCACCGGTGTGATCGGTCAGCCCTTGGATGTTACCCCCATTGCCGCCCATATGGAGGAGCTGGCAAAGGGTCTTTCGGCAGACGGTCATTCCGCCGCCGAAGCCATTATGACCACCGATACCGTTGCCAAAGAGGTGGCAGTGGAATTTGCCGTGGGCGGCATCACCTGCACCTTGGGCGGCATTGCTAAAGGAAGCGGAATGATCCATCCCAATATGGCAACCATGCTGGTGTTTTTGACCACCGATTGCGCCATCGCGGCACCCATGCTGCAAAAGGCTCTCTCCGGCGATGTGAAAAATACCTTTAATATGACCAGCGTAGACGGCGATACCTCTACCAATGATATGGTGGTGATCTTGGCAAACGGGGAAGCAAAAAACCCTGTGATCACCGAGGAAGGCGCCGATTTCGATACCTTTATGAAGGCATTGAACACCGTAACGGTGGATCTTTGCCGCCGAATCGCCGCCGATGGTGAGGGTGCCACCAAACTGCTGGAATGTAAGGTGACCAACGCCCCCGATGAGTCGGTGGCAAAAACCACCGCCAAAAGTATCATTTGCTCTTCCTTGGTGAAGGCGGCGATGTTTGGTGCCGATGCCAACTGGGGCAGAATTCTCTGTGCCATCGGCTATAGCGGCGCGGAGGTGGATGTGACCAAGGTGGAGGTGCGCTTCTCCTCTGCCGCAGGTGAAATCTTGGTCTGCGAAAACGGCGCAGGCGTTGCCTTCTCCGAAGAAAAGGCAAAAGCGATCCTTTTGGAAAAAGAGATCGAAATTCTGGTGGATCTTCACGACGGAACTGCCGCCGCCACCGCTTGGGGCTGCGACCTGACCTACGATTATGTGAAGATCAACGGAGATTACCGTACCTGATCAAAGCAGATAGGGTGGCAGAGCCGCCCTTTTTGCAGTTTTATAAGGAGTATAAAAATGTCTATTTCTTTAACCAATGCCCAGCGGGCAGAAGTGCTGACCCAAGCCCTGCCTTATATCAAAAAATATAACGGCAAGATCGTGGTGATCAAATACGGCGGCAACGCGATGATCAACGACCATCTGAAGGAGCAGGTGATGGAGGATATCGTGTTGCTCTCCCTCATCGGTGTGAAGGTGGTCTTGGTGCACGGCGGCGGTCCCGAAATTACCGAAACCATGAAAAAAGTGGGGAAGGAGAGCGTCTTTTTAGAGGGTCTTCGGGTCACCGATAAAGAAACCGCCGAGATCGTGCAGATGGTGCTGGCGGGTAAGATCAATAAGAGCCTTGTGAACCTGTTAGAGGTAAAGGGCGGCCGTGCAATGGGTCTTTCGGGTATGGACGATCGGATGATCCTTTGCGAGATGAAGGACCCCCGCTTGGGCTATGTGGGGAAGATCACCAAGGTGAATGTAACCCCCGTGACCGACCTGCTGGAAAAAGGCTATATCCCCGTGGTCTCCACCGTGGGCTGTGATAAGGAAGGCAATGTATATAATATCAATGCGGATACCGCCGCCGCTTATATCGCAGGGGCAATGAACGCCGAGCGCCTCATTTCCCTCACCGATATCGCAGGCATTCTGCGGGATCCCGCCGATCCTTCCACCTTGATCCCCGAATTGGATATCGAAGAAGCCAACCGGCTGTTTGAGGAAGGGGTTATCTCCGGCGGAATGATCCCCAAGGTGGAATGCTGTATTGATGCCATCCGTCGCGGTGTGCGTAAGGTGATTATTATGGACGGCAGAGTTCCCCATTCCATCCTGATTGAGACCCTTACCGATGAGGGCGCAGGTACCATGGTGGTGGAAAAACGAAAGGGTAAATAAATGAATATTAAGGAAAAAGACAGTCTGTATATTGCCCATACCTACGGCAGATTTCCTGTGGAACTGGTGCGGGGAAAAGGCTCTCTTTATTGGGATGAGCAGGGCAAGGAATATATTGATATGGGAAGCGGCATCGCGGTCAACGCGCTGGGCGCTTGCGATGAGGGGTGGACCCAAGCGGTCACCGAGCAACTGCAGACTCTGCAGCATACCTCTAATTTGTATTATACCGCTCCTCAGGTGCGCCTTGCTGAGCTTCTTTGCCAAAGAACGGGAATGAAAAAGGTGTTCTTTGCCAATTCCGGCGCCGAGGCAAATGAGTGTGCCATCAAGGTGGCAAGAAAATATGCCGCCGCGAAAAAAGGCACCGATTATTATAAGATCATCACCTTGGTGAACAGCTTCCACGGCAGAACCGTCACCACCCTCGCCGCCACAGGGCAAGAGACCTTCCATCAGGATTTTCTTCCCCTGACCGAGGGCTTTCTCTATGCTCCCGCCAATGATCTGGCGGCAGTGAAAAAGCTGGTGGCAGAGGAAAAGGTGGCGGCGATCTTGGCAGAGCCTGTGCAGGGGGAAGGCGGCGTATTGCCGCTGACCGCAGAGTTTTGCAAGGGTCTGCAAAAAATCGCAGAGGAAGAGGAGATCCTCTTAATGATGGATGAGGTGCAGACCGGCAACGGCAGAACCGGTAAACTTTATGGCTATATGCATTTCGACCTCCATCCCGATGTGGTCACCACTGCCAAAGGCTTGGGCGGCGGATTGCCCATCGGGGCTTGCCTGTTGGGTGAGCGGGTGGAAGAGGTGCTTACTCCCGGAAGCCACGGCTCCACCTTCGGCGGAAACCCCGTCTGCGCCGCAGGCGCGGTTTATGTTCTTTCGCAGTTGACAGAAGACTTGCTCGCCGATGTGGAGAAAAAATCCGCCTATGTTTTTGAGACTTTGAAAAATGCCGCGGGCGTGAAAAGCGTCAGCGGCTTGGGTCTGATGATCGGCATCGAAACTGTTCGTCCCGCCAATGAGGTGGTGGACCGTTGCCGTGAGATGGGCGTGTTGGTGCTGAAAGCAAAAGAAAAGGTGCGGCTGTTGCCGCCCCTCAATATCCCCATGGATCTGCTGAAAAAAGCAGTGGATGTAATTTTGGAGGCTGTGAAATGAACTTAAAAAACCGTCACTTTTTGAAATTGCTGGATTATACTCCCGCTGAAATGGAATATCTGCTGGATCTTGCCGCAGAACTGAAAGAAAAAAAGAAAAAGGGGGTTCCTCACCGCCTTTGCGAGGGAAAGAATATCGCCCTGATCTTTGAAAAGACCAGCACCCGTACCCGCTGCAGCTTTGAGGTTGCGGCCTATGATCTGGGAATGGGTGTTACCTATTTGGACCCCTCCGGCTCCCAAATCGGCAAAAAGGAAAGCATTGCCGATACCGCAAGAGTGCTTGGCAGAATGTATGACGGTATTGAGTACCGCGGTTTCGGTCAGGAAATTGTGGAAGAGTTGGCAAAGCATGCGGGCGTTCCCGTTTGGAACGGTCTCACCAATGAATTCCACCCCACCCAGATCTTGGCGGATTTCCTCACCATTCGGGAGCATTTCGGCAAGCTGAAGGGCATCAAAATGGTGTACTTGGGAGATGCACGCTATAATATGGGTAACTCCCTGATGGTGGGTGCGGCGAAAATGGGTCTCCACTTTGTGGCCGCCGCGCCTAAGGCCTATTGGCCCGATCAAAAATTGATCGATGAATGTCAAAGAATCGCTGCTGAGACCGGCGCGACCATCGCCTTTGAAGAGGATCCCAAGAAAGCGGTGGAGGGGGCCGATGTGCTCTATACCGATGTTTGGGTCTCTATGGGCGAACCTGCCGAGGTGTGGGAAGAGCGGATCAAGGCACTCTCTCCCTATCAGATCAATGGCGACCTGATGAAGATCGCAGGCGAAAATGCCGTCTTTATGCATTGCCTGCCTGCCTTCCATGATCTTAAGACCACCGTGGGGAAAGAGATCAGCGAAAAATTCGGCATCGATGAAATGGAAGTTACCGATGAAGTGTTTGAAAGCAAACAGTCCATCGTCTTCGATGAAGCCGAAAACAGAATGCATACCATAAAAGCCGTAATGGCAGCAACCTTGTGTTAAGATTGCAAACAAAAAAGAGGTACGAAGGACTGCCCGACGTACCTCTTTTTTTAGTTCATTTTAAGTAATAAAGCCTCTTGCCGCTCTGCTTAGTGACAGTTATGTCTGCAATCGTGGTCGCCGCAGGTGTGCCCTTCGCCGTGGTGGTCGTGATGGTCACATTTTACGTTGGGATTAAATCTAAGTGCGCCGCTGAGCAAGGCTTCAACTGCAGCATCGCAGGAGCCGTCGGCACCGCCGTAAAGCTTGATGCCTGCCTCGGCAAGTGCCATCTGTGCGCCACCGCCGATCCCGCCGCAAATAAGAGCGTCAACACCGAGTGCCGAAAGCAGTCCTGCAAGTGCTCCGTGACCGCTACCGTTGGTATCGACCACTTCGCTGTTGATTATTTTTCCGTCTTCTACGGTATAGATCTTAAACTGTTCGGTATGACCGAAGTGCTGAAAGATCTGTCCGTTTTGGTAAGTTACTGCAATTTTCATTGTGTGGTCTCCTTTGAGTTATCTATTGATAAAGACTTCAGTGCCTTCTTAAATTGAACGATGAAAAGGATCGCGGTAAAGGTTACGGCGATCAGATCGGCAACAGGCTCTGCTGTGTAAACGCCCATGGTTTTATCCGCAATCAGTTGTGGCATAATGTAGATCAACGGTAAGAGTAAAACAAACTTGCGAACGATGGCAACCATAATGGAACAAGGTGCATTGCCGATGGAAACGAAGGTCATTTGGCAAGCGATCTGAATACCGAAGATGCACATTACTCCGCAATAAATTCGAAGTGCCGTTGCAGTAAACGCAATGAGTGCTGTGTCGGGGGTGAATATTCCTGCAAATACTTGCGGGAACAGCATAATGGACCCCCAAATGATAAAGGAGTAAGTAAGACAGGATATCAGCAATAGTTGAAAGGTTTTTTTAACGCGATCGGTGTTTTTGGCACCGTAGTTGTAACTCAAAATCGGTTGTGCACCCTGCGCAATGCCTTGCATAGGGAGCATGGCAAATTGCATCACGCTTGTGAGGATCGTCATAGCACCCACGGCAATATCGCCGCCGTATTTTAAGAGCGAAGAGTTAAAGCAGACCGAAATGACGCTTTCACTGCTCTGCATAATAAAGGTTGCCGTTCCGAGAGCGATACAAGGAAAAACAAGCTTTCCGTCTATGCGTAGATGGTGTCTCTTGAGTTTTAAAAAGGTCTTCTTACCGCAAAGGAACAGGAGGACCCAAACGCAAGAAAGGGCTTGGGAAAGAATGGTGGCAAGTGCCGCACCTTTCACACCCATCTTAAAGCCGAAAATGAAAACGGGATCAAGAATAATATTGCTGACAGCCCCAATGAGCACCGTGATCATACTGATTTTGGTATAGCCCTGTGCCGTGATAAAAGCGCCCATACCGAGTGTCAACTGAACAAATACCGTGCCGATGGCATAGATGTTCATATAATCGTTGGCGTAACCGATGGTGTTCTCGCTGGCGCCGAACATCAGAAGTAAATCTTTATTCCAAATCAGCAACACGACGGTCAGAACAGCAGAAATGATCATCTGCAGAGAAAAGCAACCGCCCATGATTTTTTCGGCAGAATCGTTGTCACCTTTGCCCATTGAGATAGATGCCTTCGGTGCACCGCCCGAAGCAATCAGCGCCGCAAACGCCGAGATGATCATAATGATCGGCATACATACGCCGACACCTGTAAGCGCCAGGCTTCCGTCACCCGGCATATGACCGATGTAAATGCGGTCAACAATGTTGTATAGCATGTTGATAAGTTGGGCTACCACCGTCGGAACCGCCAATTTGAAGAGCAGTTTACCGATCGGTGCCGTGCCGAGCATTTCTT
>JAZQET010000091.1:0-10877 GCA_045539135.1 Eubacteriales bacterium
AAAAGAAATAGGAATGTCGCCTCTTCAATTCCGCAAAAGTTCGTTGCTGTAAATGAAAACCGGGGATATAAAAACGTATATGCACCTCAAAAAGTTAGACACTTTTGGAGGTGCATATTTTTGTAACTAAAAACTACTGGCCGGTAGTTATGATTATTCTGCGCTGGCCAGCATATTTTCGATGAAAATGCCGTAGCCGCTGGTGGGGTCGTCGATGAGCACGTGGGTCACCGCGCCGATCAGCCTGCCCTTTTGCAGGATGGGGCTGCCGCTCATTCCCTGCACGATCCCGCCGGTCTCCTCCAGCAGTTTGGGGTCGGTGACGGTGATGCAAAGATTGCGGTATTCGGAGAGGTTATTATTGACCTTGGTGATCTCGATGGTATAGATCTCGGCACAGCCGCCCGAAAGGGTGCAAAGGATCTGGGCTTCGCCTTCCTCGATCTCGTCTTTCAAGGCGATGGGGTAGGTGACACCGGTAAAATCGGTGTTTGCGGTGCCGAAAATGCCGGTGGCGCAATTCTCATTGACCGAGCCGATGACCTGATCCTCCAGATGCCCCAGCAGCTCGCCGGGGGTGCCTTTTTCTCCCGCTTTTACGCCGGTGATCTCGGCAGTGACCATGGTGCCGCTGTCCACCGGCATGGTCAGCCCTGTGTCCACATCGGAGATGGAGTGCCCCAAGCCCGCCACCGTGCCTGTTTCGGGGTCATAATAGGTGAGGGTGCCCAGCCCTGCGGTGCTGTCCCGCACCCAAAGACCGATCACATAGCCCTCTTCGGTTTCGGCGGGGGTGACCCAAAGGGTCTGGGTGCGCTGATTGCGGAGGATCCGCACCTTTTGCCGCTCGCCGCCGCATTGCTGCACCTGCTCCCGCAGTTCTTCATTGGAGCGCACTTCCGTTCCGTTATAGGAGAGGATAATATCGCCTACCTGGATCCCCGCTTCGATGCCTGCACTGCCCTCCTCCGCATCCACCACGATCACCCCTTTGGTATAAAGCTTCACCCCAAAGGGGGTGCCCAAAACCGTCAGTTGCTTTTGGGCGATGGTGCGGATAGTGGCATCTTTGATGGGCAAAAGACCAAAAAGCTTGATCTTTGCCTGATAGTCTTTTTCGCCCTCTTGCATGGCGGTGGGCGTTTCCGCATCCAAGGTATAAAGATAGTCTTCTGCGGGGACATCGCCCTCATAGCAGTGATAAACCGTTGGAATTTGGGAAACATAAATACCGAAGCCGCTGAGCAAAAAGGCGATGGCGGTCAGATAACTGACCCATTTCAGTACTTTTTTCATTTCAAAAAACAACCTTTCAACAAGATTATTTTTTGATGAAAAAGCAGTTATATACCTCTTAAAAAATACCAAAAAAACGCGAAAGCAATGCTTTCGCGTTTTTCAAAAATCAGGCGGTCAAGCCCAATAATTCATTGGTTTTGGAGCACCGCTCCAATTGGAACTGCTGCAAAAGCAGATCCATGGTTGCTTCATCGGGAAGCAGGTTGCCCGAAAGGGGCGCTACCCGCACCTCTGCCCGATCCTCGCCGAAGAGGTAGGTACGGGTGTTTCCTTCTTTGGAAAGACCCACGGTTTCCTCGGAAAGTCCGTTCAGTTTATTGGTCAAAGCGGGAAGGCTTTGGGGTGCCGCCGTTTGAACCTCCACCGTCAGCAGGTAGGTTCCCTCATTTGCCGTAAAGAAATAAGAATAGGAATAGGTTCCGTCTTCGCCGTTTAACTGCAGATTTTGGAAGGCGGCATGATCCGGCAACAGGGAAGGCACGATCAGCAGCTCGCGGGTGTTATAATAATTCTTCCCGTAGCCTGCGGCGGTTTTTTTGCTTAAGGCGTCGCTGAAGTCCGAAAGGGAGGCATATTCCTCCTTGGCGGAGGGCACGACCTTATCTTCCGAGGGAGACTTTTCCTCTTCGGAAGAGTCGGCGGGAGGCACCGTCATGGAATGCTCGGAATCGGGGGACCAAGACTCGTCGGAGGAAGCATCGTCGCTCTCGCTGTTATTTGTATTGCTGCCGTCATTATTTGCGGATTGGGAGGGATCTTCTTTGGTGCCGTCACCGCTTGGCATTTGCTCTTCGGAAACAAAACTGTCGAAATCGTCTTCGTCGGTCCAAGGTTCGGAATCGTTGGTGCTTTCGCCGAAAACAGCGTCCATTTCGCCCACCCCGTCTTCCATCATTTGGTTTCCTTGCCTCAGCCAAAAGCCCAAAAGCACACAGCCTACCAAAAGGGCGGCGGCCGCGGTGGCAACCGCAGGAATATAGCGCAGGCGGCGGGGGGCAGGGGGCGCTTCCTTGGGGATGTGATGGGCGCGAGCCTCCTGCATCAGCTCCAGCGTTTCCTGTTGCAACGCCTCGGAGGGAGTTGCTTTATCGAACGCTTTGCGATATTGATCTTCAAACATTAAAACTCCACTCCTTCCATAAATTTTTTCAGCTTCATACACGCCCGCCGCAGTTGGGAACGGACGGTGGCGTGGTTCATTTCCAGCGTATGTGCAATTTCTTTTGTGGTGTAGCCTTCATAATAATGAAGATGGATGAGGGTGCGAAGATGAGGCGGCAACTGCTCCAAGGCGATGGTCAGCACTTCATTTTCTTCCGGCATCTCTTCCGCACCGTATTGAACCTCCAAGGGAACATCCCGCCGATGGGCTTTTTTCAGACAGTCCTTACAGCAGTTGACGGTCACGCGGATAAACCACGCCTTTTGATGCTCCCGATCGGAAAAGGTGGGCTGATACCGCAACAGCTTCAGGAAGACCTCCTGATACACATCCTCCGCATCCACAGGGTTGCGCAGATGCGCCAAGGCCAGCTTCCAAACGGTAGGGCCGTATAGAGCAAGCAGTTGCTTCATTTGTTCGTCGGTATAGGTTGCCACAACTTCACCTCTCTGACTTAAATACGATTGATAAAATCAAAATGTTGCAAAAAGCGGGCAAAATTTTGCCCGCTTTTTACAGCGTGTCAAAAACCGATTTTATAATTTTGACACGCTGGGAGACTTTCAAAAATGGTTCCGAATTCGTCAAACCGTTCTCGTCGGCGTACATCGGTACGGTAGAGAGCGGTTTGGCGGATAACAGAAAAATTGAATTAAAATACGGCAATGCCGTATTTTTTCATTATTCTGCGGGGAGACAGAAACCTTCTTAACATATAAGTTTATGGGGAAGAACAAATGTTCCCGCCATTGATTATTTCTTTTCTGTGGTCGGGGCCTTTTTTGAGAGTTTTGGCAAAAAGCGGGCAAAATTTTGCCCGCTTTTTTTTAGTATGCTTTGCCCCAATAGACCAGCTTGGTTGCAGGCTTTCCGCAACAAACGCAGGTGCTTGCCACCTGCTCCTGATCCTCGAAAGGCATACAGCGGGAGGTAACCTCCGCTTCTTCCTTCAGTTGAACCTCGCAAGCCTCGTCGCCGCACCACATTGCGCGGATAAAACCGGGCTTGGTGGCGGCAATGTCCTTCATCTCCTCCAAGGTGGTGGCGGTGTAGGTCATCTCTTCGCGGCGGGCAAGGGCGCGGTTGTAAAGATTCTCGTGGATCTCCTTGAGCAGGGCGGGGATCACCGTCGCAAGCTCGGTCAGGTTGACCACGGTCTTCTCACCGGTATCCCGACGGCTCAACACGCAAACGCCGTTTTCGATATCGCGGGGACCCAGCTCCAAGCGGATGGGTACACCCTTCATTTCATACTCGGCAAACTTCCAGCCGGGGCTGTTGTCGGAAGCGTCCATCTTCACGCGGCAGACGCTCTTCAAGCCTTCCAGTACCTCCTCGGCCTTCTCCAGAACGCCGGGCTTATGCTGGGCAACAGGCACGATCATCACCTGCGTGGGTGCGATCATGGGAGGGATCACCAGACCGTTATCATCACCGTGGGTCATAATTACCGCACCGATCAGGCGGGTAGTGCAGCCCCAAGAGGTCTGATGGGGATAGGAAAGCTTGTTTTCCTTATCGGCAAAGGTCACATCAAAGGCGCGGGAGAAGCCGTCACCGAAATAGTGGGAGGTACCGCTCTGAAGCGCCTTACCGTCGTGCATCAGCGCCTCGATGGTATAGGTGGCTTCGGCGCCTGCAAACTTCTCTTTATCGGTCTTTCTGCCTTCCACCACGGGGATGGCGAGATAGTCTCTGCAGAACTTGGCATAAACATTCAGCATCTGAATGGTCTCCTGCTCCGCTTCTTCCTTGGTGGCGTGCAGGGTGTGACCCTCCTGCCATAAGAATTCACGGGTGCGCAGGAAGGGACGGGTGGTCTTTTCCCAGCGTACCACCGATACCCACTGATTATAAAGCAGGGGCAGGTCTCTCCAGGAATGGACCACATCCTTGAAATGATCGCAGAATAAGGTCTCGGAGGTGGGGCGGATGCAGAACCGCTCCTCCAATTTTTCACTGCCGCCGAAGGTGACCCAAGCCACCTCGGGTGCAAACCCTTCCACATGGTCTTTTTCTTTATTGAGCAGGCTTTCGGGGATCAGCATGGGCATACAGATGTTCTCGTGACCCAGTTCCTTGAACATCTTGTCCAAAGCGCCCTGCATCAGTTCCCACATAGCATAGCCGTAGGGACGGATGATCATAAAGCCCTTTACATTGGAATAGGCGGCAAGATCCGCTTTTTTCACAATGTCTGTGTACCATTGGGCGAAATCTTCGTCCATGGATGTGATCGCTGTTACTTTTTTCTTGTTATCCAACGCTTTTTCCTCCGCGCATAATAATCTAATTTAATATTATACATTTCTTTTTTTTATTCGTCAACCATTTTGTTTTTTTCAAAAAAGATTGCAAATGATAAAAATATATAATATAATAAAACTATCTATATCCATTTTTAAGCGAGGCAATAAATCATGCGTGTTGTTGTGAAGGTGGGCACCTCCACCCTGACCCATTCCAGCGGTCATTTGAATATTCGCCATATCGAAAGCTTTTGCAAGGTCTTATCCGACCTGAAAAATGCAGGCCATCAGGTGATCTTGGTCTCCTCCGGCGCCATCGGGATGGGCGTGGGCAAGCTCTCTTTGAAGGAGCGTCCCTCCGATATGCCCACCAAGCAGGCGGCTGCGGCGGTGGGTCAGTGTGAACTGATGTATACTTATGACCGCCTGTTTTCGGAATATAATCATACGGTTGCGCAGATCTTACTGACAGGGGAGGATATGAACCACCCCGACCGTTATGAGAATTTCCGTAATACCCTCCTGCGCCTGTTGGAGCTGGAGGCATTGCCCATTATCAATGAAAACGATACCGTGTCCACCGCCGAGATCGCGGTGGGGGATAATGATACCTTGGGTGCCATTGTGGCAAAAGGGGCAGAGGCGGATCTTTTGATCCTGCTTACCGATATCGACGGTTTGTATACCGCCGATCCCCGTAAGGACCCCTCCGCCCGCCGCATTGCGGTGGTGGAGGAGATCACCGAAGAGATCCGCGCCCTTGCAGGCGGAAAGGGCTCCGCTTTGGGCACCGGCGGAATGGCAACCAAGCTGAATGCCGCCGCCCTTTGTGCCGAGGCGGGCATTTCCACCGTGATCGCCAACGGTGCCGACCCCGATGTGCTTTATGATATTCTGGAAGGCAAGCAGGCGGGAACTTTATTCAAAGGAAAAGTGAAATGACAACGCAAGAAATCTTGAAAAACGCCGTTGCCGCCAAGCGTGCCTTGGCAGGGCTTTCGGCAGAGCAAAAAAACCGCGCATTGAACGCAATGGCAGATCGCTTGGCGGAAGCCACCCAAGCCATCCTTTTGGCCAATGAGCGGGATCTTGAAAAATACGGCAGCATCATGACCGTGGTGATGCAGGACCGCCTGCGCCTGACTGCAGAGCGGATCGAAGCCATGGCAAAAGGCATGGGCGAGGTGGCAGATCTGCCCGATCCTGTGGGTGCTGTTTTGGAGCGGGTAGAGCGCCCCAACGGAATGGTGATCGAAAAGACCGCCGTTCCCATGGGTGTGGTGGCGATCATCTATGAAAGCCGCCCCAATGTGACCTCCGACGCGGCGGCATTGGCCTTTAAAAGCGGCAATGTTTGCGTGTTGCGCAGCGGAAAAGAGGCGTGGCAATCGGCAAATGCCATTGTGACTGCCCTCCGTCAGGGACTTGCCGATGTGGGTCTGCCTGCGGATGGGGTGCAGTTGATCGAAGATACCACCCGTGAGAGTGCCAAAGAGCTGATGGAAGCGGTGGGCTATGTGGATCTTTTGATCCCCCGCGGCGGTGCAGGGCTGATCAATGCCTGCCTTGCAGGGGCGAAGGTGCCGGTCATCCAAACGGGCACGGGGATCTGCCATATCTATGTGGATGAGTCTGCTGAGGATGAGCAGGCATTGAATATTATTGAAAATGCCAAAACCAGCCGTCCTTCTGTCTGCAATGCGGCGGAGGTGTGCTTGGTGCATCGGGCAAAGGCAAAAACCTTTTTGCCCCGCCTGAAGGAGCGGCTTCCCCAAGTGGAATTCCGCTGTGATCCTGCGGCTTATGCCCTGATGGGCGGTACCCCTGCGGGTGAGCGGGATTTTGATACAGAATTTTTGGACTATATCTTGGCGGTGAAGGTGGTAGACAGCGTGGAAGAGGCCATCGACCATATCGCCCTCCATTCCACCGGCCATAGCGAAGCCATCCTCACCCAAGATCAGGAAAATGCCCGCCGCTTTACTGCGGCGGTGGACAGCGCGGCAGTCTATGTGAACTGCTCCACCCGTTTTACCGACGGGGGCGAGTTCGGCTTGGGCTGTGAGATGGGCATTTCCACCCAAAAGCTTCACGCCCGCGGTCCTATGGGACTTCGGGAGTTGACCGCGTATAAATATGTGATCCGCGGAAACGGACAAACGAGGTAAAAAGATGAGTAAATTCGGTTTTATCGGTTGCGGCAATATGGGCGGCGCTTTGGCAACAGCCGCCGCAAAAGCCGTTGGGGGCAAGAACATTCTGTTGGCGGATGCCGATCCTCAAAAGGCAAAGACCTTGGCGGAAAAATTGGGTGCCGCCGTTGCTACCAATGAGGAGATCGCCAAAACCTGTCAATTTGTGATCTTGGGGGTAAAGCCTCAAGTGCTGGGCAAGGCGGTGGAAGCCTTTGCGTCGCAGATCCCCTTTGAAACGGTGGTGGTCAGTATGGCGGCAGGCGTTTCGCTGGAGACCTTGAAGGATCTTTTGGGCGTGGAGCGCCCTATGATCCGTATGATGCCCAATACCCCCGTGCAGGTAGGGGAAGGCAGAATTTTATATGCCGTAAAAAATGTGAAAGCGCACCAAGAAGAAGAGTTCTTGGAACTGTTCTCTCAAGCGGGCGAGCTGATCGCCTTGGAGGAAAAACTCATTGATGCGGGCACCGCTCTTTCGGGGTGCGGTCCTGCCTTTGTGTATTTGTTTGTCGAAGCCTTGGCAGACGGTGCAGTCACCTGCGGAATCCCGCGGGAGGATGCGTTGAAATTGGCGGCGGGCACGGTGCTGGGAAGCGCCAAAACCGTGCTGGAAACAGGGGTGCACCCTGCCGCATTGAAGGATGCCGTCTGCAGCCCCGGCGGCAGTACCATTGAGGGTGTTCACGCGCTGGAGCAAAACGGATTTCGCGGTGCCGCCATGGAAGCGGTGATCAAATCTTATGAAAAAACGAAAGAATTAGGAAAGAAATAAGGAGGAACCAAAAGATGCAGTTGGAAAAGAATATGGAATTTATTCAGGAAATGGATGCTGAGGTAGGCACCGCCATTCAGGCAGAATACCGCCGTCAGCAGGAGGGTATCGAGCTGATCGCCTCCGAAAACTTTGCTTCCCCCGCCGTGATGGCGGCTATGGGAACGGTACTGACCAATAAATATGCCGAAGGCTACCCTGCCAAGCGGTACTACGGCGGCTGTCAGTGCGTGGATGTGGTGGAGGATCTGGCAAGAGAGCGCGCTTGCAAGCTCTTCGGTGCCGATCACGCCAATGTGCAGCCCCATAGCGGTGCACAGGCCAATCTGGCAGTCTATTTTGCCTTTTTGAAGCCCGGTGATACCGTGCTGGGGATGAACCTTGCCCACGGCGGTCACCTGACCCACGGAAGCCCCGTGAATATGTCCGGTGCCTTCTTCAATTTCGTGCCCTACGGTGTGCGCCCCGAAGACGGTCGGATCGACTATGATGTGTTGGAAAATCTGGCAAAGGAGCATCAGCCCAAGCTGATCGTGGCAGGCGCTTC
The DNA here is from genome assembly GCA_045539135.1 of Eubacteriales bacterium. Classification (GTDB taxonomy): domain Bacteria; phylum Bacillota; class Clostridia; order Oscillospirales; family QAKW01; genus QAKW01. The sequence goes on from JAZQET010000091.1 coordinate 8,225, forward strand.
CGCCTACCCCCGTGTCATTGATTTTGAGCGGATCTCCAAGATCGCAAAATCGGTGGGCGCCCTCTTTATGGTGGATATGGCGCATATCGCAGGCTTGGTGGCGGCAGGGCTTCATCCCTCTCCTGTGCCCTATGCGGATATTGTGACCACCACCACCCATAAAACTCTGCGGGGTCCCCGCGGCGGTCTGATCCTCTGCAAGGAGGAGTATGCAAAAGCCATTGATAAGGCGATCTTCCCCGGTACGCAGGGCGGTCCCTTGGAGCATATCATTGCCGCCAAGGCGGTCTGCTTCGGCGAAGCCTTGAAGCCGGAGTTTAAGGAGTATCAAAAGCAGGTCGTTGCCAATGCCAAGGCACTGGAAGCCAAACTCACCGCCGAAGGGGTGAAGATGGTCTCCGGCGGTACCGATAACCACCTGCTGCTGTTGGATCTGCGGGGCACCGGCATCACCGGTAAAGAACTGGAGCATCGGCTGGATGAGGTGCATATCACCGTCAATAAAAACGCCATCCCCGATGACCCCGAGAAGCCCTTTGTGACCAGCGGCATCCGCGTGGGCACTCCCGCCGCCACCACCCGTGGCTTTAAGGAAGCGGAAATGGAACTGATCGGCGGCTGGATCAAGGATTGTATCACCGATTTCGAGGGTCAGAAGGACCGTATTTTGAGCGAAGTTCTGGATCTTTGTAAAAAAATTCCTCTCTATAAATAAGGAGGCAAGCAATGGATAAGAAATTATTAAAGTTACTCAATAAAAACAGCCGCACCTCGCTGGAGGATCTTTCTACTATGACAGGTCTTTCCGCGGAGCAGGTGGCGGCAGAGATCGATCAGATGGAAAAAGAGGGGGTCATCCGCGGCTATAAAGCGGTGGTGGACTGGGAACGGTTCGATGATTCCTATGTTTCTGCCCTGATCGAGCTGAAGGTGACTCCCAAGGCGGGTCTCGGTTTCGAAGAGATCGCCAAAAAGGTGATGAAGTATCCCAATGTGGAGAGCGTGTACCTGATGAGCGGCGGCTATGACCTTTGCGTGATCGTGAAGGGCAAGACCTTCCAAGGGGTTGCTATGTTTGTTGCCAAGGAACTGTCTACCTTGGAGAGCGTTACCTCTACCGCAACCCACTTTGTGCTCCGGCGCTACAAAGAGTTGGATGTGGAACTGTGCGACGGAAACTCCGATGATCGGGGGCACTTCTCGTTTTGATCGACTACAGTAAAGTTCTGAATCCCGAAGTGGTGGAGATCAAACCCTCGGGAATTCGGAAATTCTTTGACCTTGCGGAGACCATGAAAGAGGTCATCTCTTTGGGCGTGGGCGAGCCGGATTTCCCCACTCCTTGGCAGATCCGCAGCGCCGGTATCCGCTCCTTGGAGGAAAGCAAGACCCGCTATACCGCAAACCGCGGCTTGCAGACCTTAAGGGAGACCATCGCCGGCTACATAAACCGTAAATATCAACTGACCTATGACCCCTTGAGCGAAGTTTTGGTCACCGTGGGCGGCAGTGAGGCCATCGACGGCTGTATCCGCGCCACCGTGCAGGCGGGGGATGAGGTGATCATTCCCCAGCCCAGCTATGTTTGCTATGAGCCCATCACCCAATTGGTAGGCGGTGTTCCCGTGATCATCGGGACCAAGGCGGAGGACGATTTCAAATTGACCCCCGAAGCCTTAAAGGCGGCCATCACCCCCAAAACCAAGGCGCTGATCCTGCCCTATCCCTGTAACCCAACAGGGGGCATTATGGAGCGGGAGGATCTGGAGAAGATCGCCGAGATCCTGCGGGATACCAATATTATCGTGATCTCCGATGAGATCTATGCCGAGCTGACCTACGGCGGGAAGAAGCATGTCTCCATTGCCTCCCTCCCCGGAATGTGGGAGCGGACAGTTTTGGTCAACGGCTTTTCCAAAGCCTTCTCTATGACCGGCTGGCGGTTGGGCTACGCCTGCGGCCCCAAGGAAATTATGGATCAGGTGACCAAGATCCATCAGTATGCCATTATGTGTGCCCCCACCACCTCTCAGTATGCCGCTATTGAGGCGATGACCAATTGCGATGATGTGGTGGCGGATATGGTGGAGGAATATGATACCCGCCGTCGGATGATTGTGGACGGATTTAACCGTTTGGGGCTCACCTGTCGAGATCCCAAGGGCGCCTTTTATGCCTTCCCTTGCATTCAGAGCACCGGTATGACCAGCGAGGAATTTTGCGAAAAATTGCTGGAAAGCAAGCATGTTGCCGTTGTGCCCGGTACCGCATTCGGTCTGGGCGGCGAGGGCTTTGTGCGTGCCTCTTATTGCTATTCTACTGACCATATTAAAGAAGCACTCCGCCGTATCGGCGAATTTTTGGAAGAGATCAAATGAAAAATGCGCAAGCCTCGGCTTGCGCATTTTCAAGATAGGTAGAAAAAATGAAAATTGTTTCTTATATTAATTCTGGTAAACCAGTATATAGTATCTATGAAGGAGATACATCCATTTTTATTGCTTTATTATATGAATCCTATATTGGAAAAGAAATCAAAGCAGAAGATTTTAATAACAAGAAAATTGTTGTTACAGAAAAAGGATTGGAATTCAGCGACCACATCGTAAACAGTGAAATAATTGAAGATGACGTTCTTGGCGGATTCGAAGCA
>JAZQET010000092.1:0-68875 GCA_045539135.1 Eubacteriales bacterium
TTTACAGTCTGCCCCCTTTGGCCACTCGGGAACTCTCCCATTGGAGCTGGCGAACGGAGTCGAACCATCAACCTGCTGATTACAAGTCAGCTGCTCTGCCATTGAGCCACGCCAGCATCTTGACGCTGCGTAAAGTTGATCACAACTCGCGTCGTTACCTTAGATAGTATACTCACTGAAGATCATTTTGTCAATGGTTATTTTGAAAAATTTTATTTTTTTCACAGAAAAAGGGGGCAGGATCATTCCCGCCCCCTCAAAGGTTTACTCATTTTTGGCAAGTACCAATGCTTCATCGATATGGTTACAGAAATTCTCTGCGCCCACCGCATCATAGAAGCCTGCTTTCTTCATTGCCTTCAAGGGTTGCTCATTCACATGGGACAAAATCAGCCGCACACCCTTTTCTTCACATTTCTTTTGCAGTTTTTCCAAGGAATGGAGGGCAGTGGCATCCAAGGCGGAAACGCCGCGCATCCTGAGGATCAGGCAATGGGTATAGTCCTTAAGGGTTACAGTCAAGATCTTATCGGCGGCGCCGAAGAACAGAGGACCTGTCACCTCATAGACCCGCACATCCTTGGGTACCTCTTTCAGCTCGATGCTTTCGGGGTCTTCCTGCCCTTCCCCATAGTTCCAACCGGTCACCTGCGTTTCATCGCTCATCCGTTTCATAAAGAGCAGAGCCGCCAGCACCAGACCTACGGCGATGGCCACCACCAGATCAAAGAGCACCGTCAACGCAAAGGTAAGCACCATCACGAAAATATCGCTCTTGGGTGCGGTTTTTACGGTGTGAACAAACTCCCGCCACTCGCTCATATTATAGGCCACCACAAAGAGGATGGCGGCGATGGCAGGCATGGGGATCAAGGCCGCATAGGGCATTAAGAACAGCAGCACCAGCAGGAGCACCACCGAGTGAACCATCCCCGCAACAGGAGTTCTGCCGCCGTTTTTCACATTGGCGGCGGTACGGGCGATGGCGCCGGTGGCGGGAATTCCGCCAAAGAAGACCGAGGCGATATTCGCCACACCCTGACCCACCAATTCCGCATTGGAATTATGCTTGGAATTGATCATACCGTCTGCCACCACGCAGGAGAGCAGGGATTCGATGCCCGCCAAAATGGCAATGGTAAAGGCATCGGGAAGCACTGCCGCCACCTTGGCGAAGCTGAAGCTCATCCCGCTGAAATCCACCTTGGGCAGACCGGTGGGGATGGTATAAAGATCCCCGATGGTAAAGACATTTTCTTCCATTCCGGGGATGAATTTTACCATCAGCGCACCCACCACCACCGCGATCAGGGAGGGGGGCAGGCGCTTTTCGATTTTGGGATAAACGATCAGGATCGCCAAGCAGACCACGCCCACCAGCAAGGCTTGCCAGCTAAAGGTGGAGATGGCTTCCAGATTGGCATGGAGCTTTTCCAAGGTCTCCACCGGTTTGACACCTTCTCCATAGGTCAGACCCAAAAAGTCTTTGATCTGCCCCACCAAAATGGTGACGGCGATACCTGCGGTAAAGCCGGTGGTGATGGTAAAGGGAATAAATTTAATGAGGGCGCCGAACTTGAACACACCCATCAAGATCAGCATAATACCTGCCAGCACGGTGGCGATAAAAAGACCGTCCATTCCGTTGGTGGCGACCACCCCCGCCACAATGGTGGCAAAGGCGGCGGTAGGGCCTGCGATCTGCACACGGCTGCCGCCCAAAAGGGAGACGCAAAAGCCTGCCGCAATGGCGGTATACACACCGCAAGCAGGTTCCACACCCGAAGCCAGCGCCAAGGCGATGGACAGGGGCAGTGCGATGATCGCCACAATGATACCGGCGATCAGATCCTTGCCGAACTGGGCTTTTGTATAAGTTTTCATCACCGAAAAAAACTTCGGTTTCAAATAGAATTTACTCAATTTCTTCACTCCTTTTTTAATGCACTATTATTATAATCCTTTGATTTTTGCTGTCAATGGGTTTGGGTAAAAAATATCCTGCAGAGCAATCTCTGCAGGATTCATTACCGATACCGCTTTTTATGGAGGAACATAAAGATGGAAAAGAGTTCCACATTTTTCTCTTCTGCAAAGGATTCAAGCAATTCCTCGCAAAGCCGATCGTCCCGCAAGGACTCCTCGATCTTATTGAGAAGATCCAAATGATTCAAACTGTAACGCGCCACCTCTTGATAGAAGGGATCCAACCACGCAAGGTGATCGGTCAACCGCCCCAATGTTTCCACCAAGTATTGCGCTTGGTTTTCCTCATAATTCTGAAACCGATTTTCGCTCATCCCGTTTTCCCCCTAAAATAAAAAAGTGCGCAGCGGATGCCGCGCACTGAAAAACGGGTGCTACGGCTCCTGCTGCGACACAGTTATCCAAAAACGGACGGTGAACCAAGCATACCGTTTTTACCAAACAGTATGCCGTTTTTGGATAATATTAAACTGTGTCGCACCATTATTTTATCACCGATTTGAAAAATATGCAACAAAAAAAGAAAAGATCCGCGAAAAAGCAGATCTTTTCTTGATATTTACATTTATTCCGCGATCAATGCGGCGGGAACCTCTTTGATTCCCAAGGTCTCGCGGCAGGCATTGAGCCCCTCGCCCACCACATCCATAATGCGGTCGTAAGAGGAGGTTAAGGAGCGAAGACTGTTGACCCCGAAAACCGAAAGATCTTTGGCTTCGGTATCCAGCGGGATGATGGTATACACCCGTCTGCCGCCCTCATATTCCATATTGACCCAAGTGGGCAGAATATCCATTGCGGAGACCTCCACCCGACCGTCGCTCCACTTTTGGAAGGTGATCTCGAAGACCATTCCGTCTTCGGTATGCCCGTTGGGCGCACTGGAAATACGGTCTCTGCGCTGGTTGGAAACCGCATTGCCCACCGAGTAAACGCAATAGGTTTTATGCCCGTTTTCGGCGGTCAGTACCTCCATGGGCTGAAGCACATGGGGATGACCGCCCACGATCACATCCACCCCCAGCTCATTCAGGCGGGCGGCGATGGTTTTTTGCTTTTTATTAGGCTTGAGTTGATATTCCTCGCCCCAATGGATAAACAGCATGGTGGCATCGGCGCCCTCTGCCTTCATGGCGGCAAGGGTGGTCTCTACCTCCCGATAAAAGCTTTCCAGATCACTGTAATTAAAGCTGTTGACCAGCGGGCAGGCCTCCGCCTTCAAGGGGATGCCGTTTAAGGTCTTGCGCCCGTCGGAGGTCTTTTCGGTCTCATAGGTATAGCACGCCATTCCGAGGGAAATGCCGTCCACATCCCGCATAATATAATTTTTATCGGTCTCCGACAGGCGGGTGCCGGTATAGGCCATTCCCTTTTCCTTCAGCACCTGCTGCGTGCGGGTGAGCCCGTGATAGAAGGTATCATAGGTATGGTTATTGGCGGTGAGCACCATATCCACCCCTGCGCCCTGCAGGGCATCGATCACCGTGTCGGGACAGTTGAAGGTGGGATAGCCCACATAGGCGCCCGCCTCGGTGCCGCCCAAGGTGACCTCCAGATTGGCGATCATCAAGTCATAGCGGCTATAGTAGTCGGTGATATGGGTATAATTCTCGCTGAAATCATAATCGATCCGTGCCGCAGAGGTGATCAGCGGGGTATGGACCAGAATATCACCGGTCACACCCACGGTGGAATTGGCCACCACAAAGGGACCCTCCGGCACGCCGGGGCGGTGCTCCTTTTCCACATAATCGGACACTGCCTGCTTGGCCGGTGCGCAAGAGGCGCAAAGCACCAAAATCATCAGCAATAATGCGGCTTGCCGCAAAATGAAGCGTACTCTTTTTTTCATAGTTTCCCCTCAAATGATACGGGACAGCAGTTCATACAGAACATCCCACAGTGCATACAGCGGCATAAAGCTCAACAGCAGCACGCCGATGTCCAACGCCACGCCGCGCATGGTGAAATTTTTATGGCGGGAGATGACGTAAAACAGAAACAGCATCACCGCCGCCACCAAGCAAAGCAAGCCCGCAATAATGCTGACCCGATAGTCGATGGGGCTGATGATGATCTCCCCGAAGGACACCAGCTTATACCAAGTCAGCAAGCAATACAGCCCTGCACTGCCCGCCGCAGACAAACCCAGCGCCAGCAAAGCAGGCACCACAAACCGCCGCAGTCTCTTCCATTCCAATTTTTTCATATCCTCACCTGATTTCTTATATTTTATTTCACTTTATACTATACCGAATTTTTTCCGTTTTGACAAGAGGAAACGTTGAAAAAATCAAGGCTTTCCGATTTTCCGCCGGTTGCATTCTGTAATGTAAAAATTGGATTTTGTAAGTAACTACTTGCTTTTTATATATTATTGTACTATAATATATTTATATTTATGATGTGGTATTGCGCCCATCGGCTCAAAGGCGCAAAAAACAACGGAAAAGGAAGTTTCAAAACGATGGAATTCAAACCATTCAAGGAAAAAGTATGGCTCTCCTCCCCCACTATGCACGGGGAAGAATTGGCTTACATAACCGAAGCGTATAAGACCAACTGGATGTCTACCATCGGTGAAAATATCAATCAAACCGAGGCTTATGCCGCCCAATATGTTGGCTGCAAGCACGCGGTAGGTCTCTCCTGCGGCACCGCCGCCCTGCATATGGCAATGAAGCTGGCAGGGGTCAAGCGGGGAGACAAGGTGTTTTGCTCCGATATGACCTTTGCGGCTACCGTCAATCCGGTGGTCTACGAGGGCGGCGTTCCCGTTTTCATCGATGTGGAGCGGGACACTTGGAATATGGATCCTGTTGCATTGGAAAAAGCCTTTGAACTGTATCCCGATGTGAAGGTGGTGGTGGTTGCCAATCTTTACGGTACCCCCGCCAAGCTGGATGAGATCGCCGCCGTCTGCAAGCAGCACGGCGCCACTCTGATCGAGGATGCCGCCGAGTCTCTCGGCGCCACTTATAAAGGACAGCAGACCGGTTCCTTCGGTACATACAATGTGATTTCCTTTAACGGCAATAAGATCATCACCGGCTCCTCCGGCGGAATGCTTTTGACCGATGATGCCGAAGCCGCCGCCAAGGTGCGCAAGTGGTCCACCCAAAGTCGGGACAATGCCCCTTGGTATCACCACACCGAGTTGGGTTATAACTACCGCATGAGCAATGTGATCGCAGGCGTGGTGCGCGGGCAGTTTCCTCATTTGGAGGAGCACATCGCGCAAAAGAAAGCCATCTTCGAGCGTTACAAGGAAGGCTTCAAGGACCTGCCTGTTACCATGAATCCTTTTGACGAAGAGACGATGGTGCCCAACTATTGGCTCTCCTGCCTGCTGATCGACGAAAGCGCCCTTTGCAAGCAGGAATACGGTGCCACCGCAGTGGAGTATGCCAAAGAGCAAGGCAAGACCTGCCCTGCCGAGATCTTGGAAAAGCTTTCCGCCTGCAATGCAGAGGGAAGACCCATCTGGAAGCCTATGCATCTGCAACCGATCTATGCAAAGAATGCCTTTGTTACCGCGGCAGATACAGAGGTGGACACCGATATCTTCCAAAGAGGTCTTTGCCTGCCCAGCGATAATAAAATGACCGAGGAACAGCAGGCGACGATCATCGAGATCATCCGCTCCTGCTTTTAAGGTGTAAGCGTATGTATGCAAACTGTTTCAAACGCGTTTTAGACTTCTTGCTTTCTCTTTGCGCCTTGACGGTGCTCTCTCCCCTGCTGCTGGCGCTGACTGTCATCGGCGCCATCGCGATGAAGGGGAACCCCTTTTTCACCCAACTGCGGCCGGGGAAGGACGAGCGGATCTTCAAGCTGATCAAATTCCGCACCATGACCTGCGAGACCGACGCCGACGGCAAGCCTTTGCCTGATGAACAGCGGCTGACCGCCTACGGCAAGTTCTTGCGCGCTTCCTCGCTGGACGAACTGCCGGAGCTGTTCAACATCCTCATCGGCGATATGTCCATCGTGGGTCCGCGACCACTTTTGGTGGAATACTTACCCCTCTATAACGAAGAACAACGGCATCGTCACGATGTTCGCCCCGGACTGACCGGATATGCTCAAGTGCACGGACGCAACTCTGTGACTTGGGAAGAAAAGTTTCGGATGGATGTGGAGTATACCAAACACATCACCTTCGGAAAAGATCTACGCATTATTTTGGATACCGTGCTTGCGGTTTTGAAGCAAGACGGCATCAGTTCCGAAACCTCTGCTACAATGGAAAAATTTCAAGGTACATTTGAAGAAAAGGAATCTGTGAATTTATGAAAGAATTAATCATCTTTGGTGCAGGCGGGCACGCAAAAGTGGTTGCCGATCTGGCCATTCAGACAGGATATAAGATCCGCGGTTTTTTGGATGATCACCCCACCGCGCCCTCCTGCTTGGATTATCCCATTCTCGGATGTATTGAAGATTGTTTGAACTTTCCAAAGGCAGACTTCGCATTAGGCATCGGCAACAATGCTGTACGCAAACGCATTATGGAACAGTTTCATCTGAATTTCCCCATCTTGATCCATCCGCGGGCAACAGTCAGCCCCTTCAGTACCGTTGGTGCAGGCACTGTTGTGATGGCGGGTGCGATCGTCAATGCCTGTGCCACGATCGGGCAAGGGTGCGTGATCAATACCGCCGCTGTGGTGGAGCACGATTGCACAATAGGAGACTTTACCCTTCTGGCACCCCACAGCACTGTTTGCGGCGGAACTTCTATCGGTTCGGAATGCTGGATCGGAGCGGGCAGTACCGTAAACAACGGTTTGCAGATCTGCAACGCAGCCACGGTCGGATCCGGTGCTGCGGTGACAAAAAGCATCACTCAAGCCGGCACCTATGTGGGCGTGCCTGCAAAAATACGGAACGGAGAATAATATGGCACTTACCTTGATGTATATTACCAATAATCCAAAAGTTGCTCTGATTGCTCAAGAGGCAGGAGTAGACCGTATCTGGGTGGATATGGAATACATCGGCAAAGAAGACCGTCAGGCAGGGATGAATACCGTAAAATCTCATCATACGCTCGAAGATATCAAAGCCTTGCGTCCTATCGTGACCAAGTCCCAATTAATGGTACGGGTAAACCCCCTCCACGATGCCACGGAAGCATACGGCAGTTCGGAAGAAGAGATCGATGCCGCGATCCGCTACGGTGCCGATGTTTTAATGCTACCGATGTTTCGCACCAAAGAAGAGGCAGAGCGGTTTGTGCGTTATGTGAACGGGCGCGCAATCGTTCAGCTTTTGGTTGAAACGGCCGAAGCCGCAGAACACATTGATGAGATCTTGGAAGTAGACGGTGTCGACGAAATCCATATCGGCTTAAATGATCTGCACTTAGCTTACGGCAAAGATTTTATGTTTGAACTTTTATGCGACGAAACGGTACAAACGCTTTGCGCGAAAATTGCCGCAAAGGGAATTAAATACGGGTTCGGCGGAGTTGCTCGCGTAGGTTACGGAATGCTTCCTGCCGAATACATCATTGCCGAACATTATGCACTCGGTTCCACCGCCGCCATTCTCTCAAGAGGATTTTGCGATGCCAACATCGTGAGCGACCCCACAGAGATCAAAGAGATCTTTATGGAAGGAGTGCGCAACATCCGCAAAAAAGAACAGGAAGTGGCGCAGTTCACTTGCGAACAATATGCAGAAAATCGCCGCACCATCCAAGAAAAAGTGGCAGCCATTGTTGCCAAAAAGAAGGGCTTATGAAAAAGATTTGTATGATCACTACCGTTTCTTTGACCCTAAAAAGCTTTGTGGTGGAAACGGCAAAACAATTGCAAAAGGAATGTGGGTATGAAGTAACGCTGGTGTGCCATCGGGACGATGCATTTGCCGCATCCCTTCCCGACGGAATCCGTTATATACCGGTCTCTATGGCACGCGGCATTGACTTTTCTGCTCTTTCTTCTGTTTTTCAATTTATCAAACTGTTTCGCAAGGAACGGTTTGATCTGGTTCAATATGCCACCCCCAATGCCTCTTGCTACGCAAGCATTGCCGCGCGGCTCTGCCGTGTACCCATCCGTCTTTACTGCCAATGGGGCATCCGCTATGTGGGCTTTTCGGGAACCAAACGGAAGATCTTCAAGTTTTTGGAGAAATTGGTCTGCCGCAATTCCACCCATATCCGTGCAGTCAGTCCTAAAAATATGCAGTTTGCGATTGAAGAAGGGCTTTATCCTCAAAGCAAAGCCAAGGTGGTAGGAAACGGAGGAACCATCGGTGTGGACCTGACCGCTTACGACATTCAGAAAAAAGACGAATGGCGGGAAACCATACGCAGTCAATACAGTATTGATTCCAATGATACCGTCTTCGGTTTTGTGGGCAGAATTTCAAAGGACAAGGGATGCACTGAGTTATTGAGTGCTTTTCAAACCCTTTGCAAAGAAATCGAAACCGTAAAACTTTTGATCGTGGGTCCTCTTGAGGAAGACTGCGGCGTGGATCCTGCGCTGATTCGATGGGCACAGGAATCCGAAAAAGTCCTCTTCACCGGCAAGGTAGAAAACTCCGTTGTGAAAAATTACTATGCCGCCATGGACGCTTTAATACACCCCACCTATCGGGAAGGATTCGGAATGGTAATCCAAGAAGCAGGCGCGTTAGCCGTGCCGGTTCTGACCACCCGCATCATCGGCGCTTCCGAGGTGATGAAAGAAAACGTTTCCTGCCTCTTGGCAGAGCCAAAAAATACAGAAGACCTTTATGAGAAGATGCTTCTTCTCGCAAAAGATCCCGCTTTAATAAAGCGCTTGGGTGCCGCCGCTCTTGCGCAAACAGAAGCGCTTTATGCACGACCCATTATGCTCCGCAATCAGCAGGCGGATTATCAATTTTTGTTAGAGGAAACCAAATGAACATCGTTTTAACCGATAAACCTCTCCAAGAGGAACTGTTTCCAAAAGATACGGTAATCAAAACCGTCACACGGGAAACATTGCGAAATTATAACGGCGATCCTCAAGTAACCGCCATCGCCGGTTCTCGCGCTATGGCAATTCAATGTGCCGATATGGATTTTCCTTCCCTAAGGCTCTTTCAGTTGACCAGTGCAGGCTTTGATGGAGTGCCGTTAGCCGCTTATGCCGAAAAGGGAATCCCTGTTGCCAATGCCGGAACGGTATATAGCGCTCCCATTGCCGAAACGGTTGTTTTCGGGATGTTGACAATGGCAAAAAAACTGCGTCAAAACCCCAACAACCGCCGCTTCAAACTAACCCGCGGTTATCGTTTGATCACCGAATTGAAGGATAAAAAAATTCTGATTATGGGTGCAGGCAACATCGGCACCGCAGTGGCAGAACGTCTTTTGGGTTTTGAGGCGCAAATTGAAGGATATGATCCATATTGCAAAGAGAAACCTCAATATCGACGTATTCTGCGCACGCGTGAAGAGCTGCTTGCCAATCTGGGCACTTATGATTATATTATCTCCACCCTTCCCGACAACGAAGAGACCAACGGTTTTATTAACGCCACTTTACTGAAGACAATGAAACCCTCTGCGGTAATCATCAATGTGGGCAGAAAAGCCGTATTCCAACAAAAGGAACTATACAATGCCTTGAAAAAGAGCACCATCGGCGGAGCGGTTTTGGATCATTTTGAAAAGATTCCCAATCCTTTAACAAACCCTTTTCGTCGGCTGTCAAATGTTGTGATCCTTCCCGGCGTTGCCGCCATATCCAACGAAGTAAACTTTCGCCTAAGCGCCTATATGTCCAGAAATATTAAAGCAGCGCTGAACGGTGACCCAATTTCTAATGTAATAAACGGAGTGAAGTAAATGTTTTTCAGTATCGTTGTGCCAATCTATAATGCGGAGCAATATCTGCAAGAATGTGTCAACAGCGTTTTAAAACAGACCTTTCAAGATTTTGAATTGATCCTTGTGGATGACGGATCCACCGACAGCAGTTCCGCCCTTTGCGATGAATACGCCGCCAACGATCCTCGCGTGAAAGTGATCCACAAAGCTAACGGCGGTCAATCTTCTGCCCGTAATGCAGGCATTGCGGCAGCCAACGGAATCTATGCAGTTTTTTTAGACAGCGATGACCTTTTGGCTTATAATACCTTTTTGGAAGATTTGAAAAACACCGTTGATACAGACACAGACATCGTCGTTTTTCGCTATCGAAAATACTACGGCACCCGAACCGAAGCTGTCGGTGTTGCTCTTGAGGATCTGAAAGGTGCCCCCGACGATATATTACTAACCGAATTAGTTAAGCGCGATACGTTTTTCTGTTCATGCTGGTCTAAAACCGTTCGGATGGATCTCTTAAAAAAATATGGGATCCAGTTTGACGAAGCATTATGTTGCGAAGATATGGATTGGTATTATTCCGTTTTGGAATACGCAAAACAGTTTAAGGTATTGGACAAGGAATGCATTCTTTACCGCCAACGGGAAAATTCAGTCACCTCCACCTTCAAAAAGAAAAGTATTACCGATTACATCTTCACCATTGAAAAATGGTATCAAAAGATCTCTGCGATGAATTCTTCCCCCAAAAAGAACGCATTACTGTCTTCTTTGGCAAAGCTCTACTGCAATCTGCTGATTTCCTATTCCAGACATGTCAAAGACCTGAAAGCTGAGAAAAAAGCCATCTTTGCTTTCAAGCCGCTTTTGCAATACCGTTTAAACCCTCGCACCGCAACGTTTTATAATATTTCAAAAATCGTAGGTCTAAACGGTTTATGTACAATGTTGAATTTGATCGATAAAGTCAGGTGAAAAAATGAAACAACCCAAAGTCCTTGTTGTTGGAATCAATCCGTGGATCGATAATACCGGCATCAACACACTTATCAATTTTTTCAGCCATTGGGGCACCGATAACTTGGCACATCTTTATACCCGCCAACAGCTCCCCAACACCGCAATTTGCGAGCGGTTCTTTCGCATTTCCGAAACTGCAGTGATGCAAAGCGTTTACAAACGCTCTGTTATAACCGGACAGCAGGTCTGCAATAACCCCGCAGGAACGGACACCAAAGAAGAGCAAAAACACTATCAAAAAAAGCACACCCCTTTAATGTCTCTTATGCGGGAGTTGGTATGGCTTTTAGGAAAATGGAAAACACCTGCCTTGAAACAATTCTTGGACGAGTTTGATGCAGATGTTCTGTTTTTCCCTGTTTATTCCGGCATTTATATGTGTCGGTTGCAAAACTTCATCCGCAAATACACTAAAAAGCCGGTCATTCTTTACAGCTCTGATGACAACTATTCTTATCAATCGGTTGCAAAAGATCCTCTTTCTTTGTTTTTGCGTTTTTGGCTTCGCAAGCAAGAAAAAAAACTCTTTGACCACGCCGCAAAAGTACTGGTGATCGCGCCGAAACAAAAAGAGGAATATGACCGCTTATTCAAAACCGACTGTGGCATCCTGACCAAAGGAATTGATTTTTCCGTGATCCCCTATGAAGAAAAAAACATCAACAGCCCCATCAAATTGGTTTATACCGGAAAATTGATCATCGGCAGATGGAAATCTCTTGCCGCCATTGCAGAGGCTTTGGGTACCATCAACCGCAATGAAACGCGGGCGGAATTGGATATTTATACCACCGACACACTGACCGAAGAGCAAAAAGCAGCGCTCAACCGCAACGGATGCTCGGTCAAAGGGGCATTGGCCCTCAATGAAGTGCAAAAAGTACAGAGGGAAGCCGATGTACTGATCTTTGTGGAAAGTCTGGAGCCTCAATTCAAAAACGCCGCCCGCCTTTCCTTCTCCACCAAAATCACCGATTATCTGAAAAACGGCAAATGCATCTTTGCCATCGGCGACCGTGGCATTGCGCCCATTGACTATTTCAACCGTTATGATGCGGCAATCACTGCCTCTACTTATGAAGAAATCGGGCAACAACTCACCCGGCTGATCGATCATCCCGCGCAAATCACGAAATATTCCAAAAAAGCTTACGAATGCGGAAAGGAGCATCACAGCATTGAAAAGATGGACGAGGTTCTTCGGAATGCCATCTGTAACTGTGTAAAAGAAAGGATATGACCAAACAAACCTATACCGGTTTGGATATCGGAAAATTCCTCTGTGCGTTGTTGATTTTGTTTTACCATTTTTTCAGCGAACACGGTCCGGTTCCCGGTTTGATCGAAGAGATACTCTCCCTCTATGCGGTAGCCGTGGCACTCTTTATGATTATCAGCGGATTTCTCACGTTCGATAAACTCCAAGGAATTGAACATCGGCAAGAGCGATGGCACTATGTTTTAAAACAGGTCAAACGGATCTTTACCATTTATCTGCTTTGGAGCGTAGTTTATCTCCTATATACTGTTTTAACTTGGGATTTTGCCGCACTGACCCTTTCGGATGTTCTTTGGTCCATACAAAGTTGGATCTTTAACTCCACTTTTTATACCATTTGGTTTATGCCCGCTCTTGCCATCGGCTTGATCGTGGCTTTCTGGATGACAGAAAAACTGCCGAAAACCGCCTGCTGGCTCTTAGGAATTCTGCTATTTACCATTGGATCTTTAACGATGACCTACTCCTTTGTTGGCAAACAGTTAAACGGCTATGACCGTTTTTTCGCATTTTCCATCAATTGGTTAGGCGGTCCGCGCGGGTGGCTCTTTTACGCAACACCGCTTTTAATGCTGGGCAAATTTGCCGCCGGCATTAAACATAGATTCAAATGGCTTCCCATGATGCTCCTCTCAATCTTATCAATGGGAGCTTTGCTTGCGGAAGCATTGATCTTAAGGCACTTTGTCGGGCACACCGGGATCGATCTCACCATTATGATGGCGCCCGCAGTCTTATGCATTTTAGGCTTTCTTGTCAGTATTAAGATCCCCGGCGGGACCTATTCCGTTTGGATGCGCAAAATGAGTGTGCTGATCTTTATGGCGCAACGAATCTTTTTGACCGTCCTTCCGGATCTGTTACCGCAATCGGTCAATAACATTATTTTTGCAAACAACTATGTGGGCGCCGTTATCATTTGCGGCGGCACATTCCTGTTTGCCGAGTTCATACTTTTGCTTTCCAAAAAAATTCAGTGGATGAAAAAGCTATATTGATAGGTGATATTTTATGAAGATATTGTGGATCGTAAATATTGTGATGCCCGAATTAGCGGAGCATCTTGAGATTTCTGCAGCCTCCAGCGGAAGCTGGTTGATAGACATTTCTAACGGCCTATCCCAAAATGATCAAACGAGAATTGCTGTTGCTTGTGTTTATGGAGACTCATTTCAAAAAATTTCGTTAAACAACAAAATATACTATCTTTTGCCAGGCAACGGCAAAAATATGCTCTTTTATACAAAAAAATATGAAAAGTTATGGAAAAGAATTTATGAGGATTTCAAGCCGGATCTGGTACATATTCATGGCACAGAGTACACACATGGCCTCGCTTTTATGCGCACGCATCCCACGGTGCCTTCTGTCATTTCCATTCAAGGCATTCTAAATCGAATTAAAAATGTCGATTTTGCCGAAATCCCACTTAAACACTTTATTTTGGGCCGCACTCTTAAGCAATGGCTAAAAATGAACGGAGAAATCGAGAATCATTTTATTCACATCAAAAATGCGAAACATGAAAAAGAAATGTTTTCCCGCGCCGTTGCTGTCAACGGTGTCAACACATGGGATACCTCTATTGCAAAAAGCATCAACCCCCAATTAAAGGTTTTCAAGATTGAGTATAATCTGCGCGACGAGTTTTATTCTTCTCCAAAGTGGGAGATTCATAATGTAAAACGCCACACAATCTTTACCAATCCGGGCGGCACTCCATTAAAGGGATTACATATATTGATTCGTGCTGCGGCACTGCTGAGAAATAAATATCCCGACATTAAGATAAAAGTTCCGGGTATGTCCGGCAAAAATGGAAATGTCAAAATCACTTCCGCATATTCACGATATCTCAATAAATTGATCCATTCTTTGAATATGGAATCTCACATTGAGTTTTTAGGCAAGCAGACAGGGCAACAAATGATTGATAATGCATTGAATGCTCATATAACAGTAATTCCCTCCGCTATTGAAGGAACCTCATTAGTATTGAGAGAATCCATGTTCTTAGGTGCCCCCTGCATCGCCTCTTTCCGCGGTGGGATGGCAGATTTCATTTCGGACAAGCAAGATGGATTCTTATATGACTATCCGGAATACACCTATTTAGCCGCTCGTATTGATGCTCTTTTTGAAAGCGACTCCCTTTGCAATGCGATTTCCGAAAAAGCTATCGCCAAAGCGGAAAAAGCGCATCAAAGAAAAGAAAATGTCGACGCGTATATAAAAATGTATTCTGCAGTATTAAAGTAAAATGAAATGGTGAAATATCAAATATGATTCCTTATATTATTTTAGCACTTTCTCCCATTGCGATTGCTTTTTTTGTGCGTTCTCGCAGCGGTCAACAACCTATTGATAAAAACAGAACTGCAAAAACCGCCTTTTTTGTACTGTTTGGCTTGGTTTTATTCGTTATGATTGCATTTCGAAGCCGTTACATCGGCAGTTCAGACTCTTCAAATTACTATAACAACTGGGCGCGGCTCTCTGCAATGAATTTTGAAACATTCAAAGATTATTTGGAAATCACGGAAATGGAGAGTGGGTATCTCTTCACAGTGTGGACTCTTTCCAAAGTTTTTGTGAATCCACAATGGATCTTTATATTTAGCGGCTTATTAACTGTATGCTCTGTTTGCAGTTTGATCCATAAAAACTCAGAAAACATAATGCTTAGTTCCATTATGTTTATCACTTTAGGTTTATACTCTTTTATGGTACAAGGGTTGCGGCAAGCTATTGCTATGTGTATCTGTTTTTATGCTTACCAATATGCCAAAGAAAAGAAACCTTTTCCATTTATCCTTTTAGTTTTGATTGCAATGCTGTTTCATCGCACCGCGATCGTTTTCTTCATTGTTTATCTATTCAATTATTTTAAGTTAAATATAAAATCCATTCTTCTGTTTTCCGTATTTTCTGCTGCATTTTTCATCTTGTCCGATCGCATTGTCGCTCTTGCCAACCTCTTATTCAACGAAGATTATCAAGGTGCGGTTGACCACGGGGGGGTTATTGCGACAGCAATTTACATCATCATTGTATTCCTTGGTTTTATTGCCAACAGCAAAAAGCCATTCAATAACGCGGAGACTTTGGACTTTTATATTCTTCTGTTGGGCATGCTTTGTTACATCTTGAGGTATGTTGGCGTTCTGTCCGCAGAAAGAATCAGTTTTTTCTTTATGTTTGCCCAAATGCTTGTATTACCCAAAGTGTTGTCCATCTTCAAAAAGAAAGATGCTGTATTGTTGAGTGGCATTGCTATTCTATTGTCTATTCTACTGTTTATATACAGATATAGTGGTAGTGATTTGGTTCCCTATATGTTCTGTTGGGAGCAGCCATAACGCACAGAAAGGATTTGCAAAATGAAAAAAGTTCTAATTATGCAAAATCGTATTGCAGAATACAGAGTTCCCATTTTCAATAAACTTTGTGACTATTACGATATCACGGTTGCCTACTCATCCGGTTCGGTACCGAAAAACAGTACATTCAAAACTTTTCAAGCAGTAAACCACCAAGGGAAACTCTTTTGGACTTATGATAAAACTACAAGAGCGGAATTCAAAAAATATGATGTTATCATTGTTCCTATGGACAATAGACAGTTGGATATTCAAACTTTTATTTTTTTGAAAAAACACAAAATAATTGCATGGGGTATCGGGGTTCCCGCATCTTATAAAGTCCCTTATGATTCTTTGAAAAAGAACACTTTTGGTTTTGATAATTATATTAAAAATGCAACTGCTTGCCTATTCTATTGTGATTACCCGGTTGATAAGTATCATAAAATGGGAGTTTGCAAAGATCGTCTCTTCGTGGCACCCAATACAGTAGAAGTGCTCCCCCTCCCTCGTGATCGTGAAAAAGATAAAATCATTTTCATTGGTAGCTTATATAAGCAGAAAAGGATTTTTGAATTACTGAATGCTTATTTAGCCGCTTATAAAGCAAGTCCTTTTATACCCACCTTGGAAATCATCGGCGATGGTTCTGAACGGGCAGAAGTTGAAAAATTCATTCAAACTAACGAACTGCAAAACCAAATCATATTAGCCGGAGAAATTTTTGACGAACAAATCATCGCCGAAAAATTCCACCGTGCTATTGCTTGCTTTTCTCCCAATCAGGCAGGGCTCTCTGTTTTGAAATCCATGGGATACGGTGTTCCTTTTATCACTCATAAGAATGCCATAACCGGCGGAGAACGGTTTAATATTACTCATAAAGAAACAGGCATCTTGTTTGATGATTTTTCCGAGTTGAAAGATATTATTTTAGACATTACTACCAATAAAGAAGCATACCTGCAATATGGCAAAAATGCCTATGATTATTACTGGACCGAACGAACACCTCAAAAAATGGTCGACGGATTTAGAGAAGCGATTGAATATGTGTTAGGTGAATGACCGTGGCAAAAAACGAAGTTAAAAACGGAATTATTCTTTCATACGCCCTAATTGTGTTAAATGCTGTCTACACATTAATTGTGACCCCATTTATCATGGATGTCATTGGTGAAGCGGAGTTTGGCGTTTATAAGACAATTGCCTCGCTATCGTCTGCTCTTATGGTATTAGACTTGGGTTTAGGCGGAACAACGATGCGCTACATTGCTAAATACCACACAGACGGTGATAACAACAAAATCAAAACTTTTGTTTCTATGGCATTAGGAGAAGCAATAGTTTTGATTTCGATTGTCGGAATTGCCAGCACAACACTATATTTTAATATCCACACCGTTTTTCAAGCAGGACTGAACTCTGTTGAAATCGAATTGGCAAAAAAGCTATTCCTTCTGTTAGCATTTAATATCGGTCTTCACATCATTGAAAATGTTTTTAACGGTATCATCACCGGCTTTAATAAGTTTACCTTCGGCAATAGCTTAAAACTCTTTCGAATCATTGTTCGAATTGTCGCCACGCTGTTGTTTCTTAACCTTTTTAAAAGTGCCCTTGTATTAGCAATGATCGATCTTGCTCTAACAATCGGTTTGATTTTGTTTGAAGGAGCCTATATAATATTAAAACTCAAGGTGAAACCGATTCTGACTCTTCGCAATTGGGATTTTACAGTCTTTAAAGAATCTATGATCTATACCATGTTTCTTTTCCTCACCTCGATTGCGGCACAGATTAACAATAATTTAGATAATGTTGTGATCGGTGCAATCAGCGGAGCATCCTTTGTGGCGGTTTATTCTTTCGGCTTGGTGATCTTCAGTATGTTTGAACAACTTTCAACTGCCGTTTCCGGTGTTATGCTTCCCACTGTAACACGGATCTTAAAAAAAGACGCAGATGGAAGCAAAATACAAAATGCCGTAATAAAAGCCGGTCGCCTCCAATTTGCCCTGCTTGGTGCTGCTGTAGTTGGTTTTAGTATCTTAGGGCAAGACTTTGTAGCCCTTTGGCTGGGTGATGGATTTGAAGATGTTTATATAATTGCTTTAACTTTGATGTTCCCCGCCCTATTTGAACTGTGTGTAAATGTCTGCCTTTCAGTATTGCGTGCAAAAAACTTATTGGGATTTCGTACCCTTATTCTGACGGCTACCACAATTCTTAATTTCATCATTACGGTTATCGGCGTTCGCCTTTTCGGCTATATTGCCGCCGCTGTTGGCACCGCAACCGGCTTTGTGATCGGCAGCTTGATCATTATGAACCTTTATTATTATAAAAAATTAGGGTTTAATATGTTGCGTATCTATCAAAAGATTGTTGACAGAACTTGGATCTGTCTTCTTTTAGGTGGGTTGGCGATTTACATAAGTTCCCGCTATTTATATGGAACTTGGTTTGCCTTTATCATTAATGTTATTCTATTTGCTCTTGTTTACGGCATCTCAATGTTTTTATTTGGTTTTTCAAAGGAAGAGAAAAAACAAATCCCTATTCTAAATAAATTTTTAAAAGGAGAAAAAAATGGTTAATGTAATTGGACTCGGCTATATCGGACTTCCCACTGCGCTTATGATGGCTTCTCATGGAATTGAAATCGTTGGAACAGATTACAATGCAGATCTTGTTGCAACATTAAATGCAGGAAAAACCACATTTAAGGAAGACGGTTTGGATGAATTGTTTGCCCGTGCAGTAGACGGCGGCGTCAAATTCACAACAAAGTATCAAGAAACCGACACTTATATTGTTTCGGTTCCCACCCCTTATGATAAATTCAGCAAAAAAGTAGACGCCTGTTATGTTGTTTCTGCAATAAAAAGCGTTATGGAAGTTTGTCATAAAGGCGCAATCGTCGTTATTGAATCGACAGTTTCTCCCGGTACAATTGATAAATTCGTACGTCCCGTTATTGAACAAAATGGATTTGAAATAGGCAAAGACATTCATCTTGTTCATGCTCCCGAACGCATTATTCCCGGAAATATGGTTTACGAACTGCTCCATAACAACCGCACAATCGGCGCAGACAATAAACAGATTGGCGAAAAAGTAAAAGAATTGTATGCATCTTTTTGCCAAGGAGAAATTGTTGTAACAGATATCCGTACTGCCGAAATGACCAAAGTCGTTGAAAACACATTCCGCGCTGTCAACATCGCTTTCTCAAACGAATTGGCTAAAATCTGTCGGCATGACAATATGGATGTTTATGAAATTATCAAAATTTGTAATATGCATCCTCGTGTTAATATTTTACAACCGGGACCCGGTGTCGGTGGACATTGTATCAGTGTGGATCCTTGGTTTTTAGTTGGTGATTACCCAAGTCTTGCTAAAGTAATTGATGAATCTATGAAAACCAACGACAGTATGCCTGATTTCGTATTAAACCGCATCTATGAAATCATGAATGAAAATCAATTGACAGACATTTCCCGTGTGGGATTATACGGACTCACCTATAAAGAAAATGTAGATGATTGTCGTGAATCTCCGACCCTGCAATTGTTAGAAAGTCAGGAGCGGCATCTAGCTCCTATGCTCAAAGTCTACGATCCCTTTATTGAAAACGATATTTTGCCCAATCAATATCATGATCTGGATCAATTCTTGGCAGACATTGATTTGATCGTTATCATGGTGAGTCATAATGAAATCAAAGAAAACATCCATAAACTGAACAAAAAAATTGTTTTTGATACAAAGAACATTTGTCATCTGCCCAATACATATAAGCTTTAATCTCTATGAAAACTGATATGACCATAAAATGGAGCAAAACTATATGTCAAAATCAAACCAATCTCAACCAGAGAATTATCTCTCTAAAGAACAGACAAACGCCTTAAAAGGAATCGCTTCCTGTATGGTTTTGATCTGCCATTTGCAAGCAAATGTGGATCTTTTTAAGAGTTCCATCATTGGCACTGTGTTTTCCTCTTTTGGCTATTTGGCAGTCTCTATTTTCTTTTTCATTTCCGGCTTCGGTTTATATGAACAACTCAAAAAAGCACCTGATAAGAAGGCATACATACAAAAATTCCCGCATCACAGAATTCTCCCCTTCTATTTCCTGTACGGAGCTGTCGTTCTTATATATTTGGTTCGTGATATTTTGGTTAAACAAAGTGTCAACTTTGCTCTGGTTTTGAAATCATTCTTTTTTGGTGGAACGATTGTAGATTATGGTTGGTATTTTCAGGTTCAACTCCTCTTGTACATTGCTTTTTTCATTGTTTTTACCCTGATGAAAAAGCATCAAATTAAAGCCATTACTCTTTTGCTTCTTATTTACTGTGCAATCTGTGTTCTTCTGAAAATACCAACTACTTGGTATCAATCCGTTTTTTGTTTTTCACTGGGTTTACTTTGCTCTTTCTGCAAAGATCGTTTATTCTCCATAAAGCTAAACATTCCATTATTAACGACCTTCTTTTTTATGCTTTTCATTATAACGCTGTTATTTGGCAATAAGCGGATCCTACCGGAATTTTTAAGAATGGTCATAAAAATCATTTCTTCGCTTTCTTTTGTGGCAACCATCACGCTTTTGATGAGATTTCTAAATATCGCGAATACATTCACAACAGTTCTTGGAAAATATTCCTTTGAGATTTATATATTGCAAGGCTTGTTTATAAACGGTTATCGAGATATAATCAACAACGATATATTATATATAGCCGCGGTAACCGGTTCTTTAATAATTGCCTCGCTTTTATCGAATCCTGTTTTCAAACAAATCAATTTATTATTAAAGGGTGTAAAAAATGGAAAATAGTTTATTCACCAATAAAACCTTACTCATCACCGGTGGGACCGGTTCCTTCGGCAATGCGGTGCTGAACCGCTTTTTACAGACCGACATCGGCGAGATCCGCATCTTTTCCCGCGATGAAAAGAAGCAGGATGATATGCGCCATGAATTTCAGGCAAAGATGCCTGAAGTGGCGCACAAGATTAAGTTCTACATCGGGGATGTGCGAGATCTCTCTTCGGTGAAAAATGCCATGCACGGGGTGGACTACATCTTCCACGCCGCCGCGCTGAAGCAGGTGCCTTCCTGCGAGTTCTTCCCCATTGAAGCGGTGAAGACCAATGTGATCGGCACCGACAATGTATTGACCGCCGCCATTGAGGCGGGCGTGCAGAAGGTGATCTGCCTTTCCACCGACAAAGCCGCCTACCCCGTGAATGCCATGGGCACCTCCAAGGCGATGATGGAGAAGGTAGTAGTGGCGAAATCCCGCACCGTTTCTCCCGAAAAGGCGATGATCTGCTGCACCCGTTACGGCAATGTGATGTGTTCCCGCGGATCGGTCATCCCCCTTTGGATCGATCAGATCAAAGCAGGCAATCCCATCACCATTACCGATCCTGCCATGACCCGTTTCATTATGTCTTTGGATGAGGCGGTGGATCTGGTGCTCTTTGCCTTTGAGCACGGCATCAACGGCGATATTCTGGTGCAAAAGGCGCCTGCCTGCACCATCGAGACCCTTGCCAAGGCGGTGACCGGTCTCTTTGGTCCCGATACCGAGATCAAGACCATCGGTATTCGCCATGGAGAGAAGCTCTACGAGACGCTGCTCACCAATGAGGAATGTGCGGGTGCGGTGGATATGGGAGACTTTTATCGGGTGCCCAGCGACAACCGCGGCTTAAACTACGACAAATACTTCAATCAGGGGGATGCTAAGCGCAACACCCTCACCGAGTTTAATTCCAACAATACCGATCTTCTGGATGTGAAGGCGGTGCAGGAAAAGCTGCTCTCCCTTGCCTACATTCGCGAAGAACTGGAAAAGATGGGAAAATAATCCATGAACATACTGATTACCGGCGCCGCAGGGTTTGTTGGCAAAAACCTGACGGCCACCTTGCAAAACATCCGCGACGGCAAAGACCGCACCCGCCCCAACCTGACGGTGGATCAGCTCTATCTCTATGATCTGGGATCCACCGCCGAAGAGTTGGAACTTGCCTGCAAGAATGCAGACTTTGTGTTCCACCTTGCAGGGGTCAACCGTCCCAAGGATCCCAAAGAATTTATGGAAGGCAACTTTGGATTTACCTCCACCCTGCTTTCTACCTTAAAAAAATACGGAAACACCTGCCCTGTGATGCTCTCCTCCTCCATCCAAGCGACCTTGGAAGGACGCTATGCGGAAGGGGACTACGGCAAGAGCAAACGGGCGGGAGAAGATCTCTTCTTTAATTATAAGGAAGAAACCGGTGCAAAAGTGCTGGTTTACCGCCTGCCAAACCTCTTCGGGAAATGGTGCAGACCCAACTATAATTCGGCGGTAGCCACCTTCTGCCATAACATTGCAAACGACCTGCCTATCACCGTGAACGACCCTGCCATTCAGTTGACGCTGCTCTATGTGGACGACTTGGTGGCAGAGTTATTGGATGCCTTGGAGGGCAAGGAACATCGGGACGGGCCTTTCTGCTACTGCCCCGTTACCCATCAGGTGACCTTGGGAGAGATCGTGGAATTGCTGAACCGCTTTGCGGAGCAGCCCAAAACGCTGATCCTTCCCGAAATTCCCGCAGGCTCCTTTGCCAAAAAACTCTATTCCACCTATCTTTCATATCTGCCCAAGGAGAAGGTCTCCTTCCCCTTGAAAATGAACATTGATCCGCGGGGCAGCTTCACCGAACTGCTGAAGAGCGAAAAATGCGGGCAGGTTTCGGTCAACATTTCCAAACCGGGCATCACCAAAGGGCAACACTGGCACCACACCAAATGGGAGTTTTTCATTGTGGTGGCAGGGCACGGGTTGATCCAACTGCGCAAGATCGGCAGTGAGGAAGTGCTGAACTTTGAGGTCTGCGGAGAAAAGATCGAGGCGATCCATATGCTGCCGGGGTATACCCACAACATCATCAACCTCAGCGAAACCGAGGATCTGGTGACGGTGATGTGGGCCAACGAATCCTTCGACCCCGCTCATCCCGACACCTTCTTTGAGGTGGTTCAGTGAAAAAGAATAAATGGCTATGGATCCTTTCCGCCTTGGTACTTTTGACCACGCTGTTGATCTTCTCCAATTCCTTAAAAGGCAGTGTGAGCTCCACGGCAGACAGCGATTCCGTGATTTCCCTTCTCAATCCGCTGATCGAATGGATCTTCGGCAAGGATCATCAACTGGATCTGCACTTTTTGGTGCGGAAAGCCGCTCACCTCGTTGAGTTTGGTGCTTTGGGCTTTTTGGTCACCCTTTTGATCCTTGCTTGGAAGCAGAAAAAAAGCCGCTATTTCCGCGGCTATGAATTCTTCTATGTATTGGCGGTGGCGGTAGTAGATGAATTTATTCAGTCCTTCACCGGCAGAACCAGCTCCGTAAAAGACGTACTGCTGGATTTTTTCGGAGCCCTTCTCGGATTTACCGTTGCATTCCTGATTGCAAAATGCATTACAAAAAAGAAAGTGAATGATAAAAAATGAACATTAAAAAGGATTATTCGGACATTCAATTCCAAAATAACGGCAAATTGAAGCTGTTGATCATTGTGGGCACCCGACCGGAGATCATCCGTTTGGCGGCGGTCATCAATAAATGCCGTCAGTATTTCGATTGCATTCTTGCCCACACCGGTCAGAATTATGATTATACCCTGAACGGAGTCTTCTTCAAGGATCTGAAGATCGAAGCCCCCGAAGTCTATATGGATGCGGTGGGTGACGATCTTGGAGAAACGGTGGGGAATATCATCAACTGCTCTTATAAGCTGATGAATGCAATAAAGCCCGATGCCCTTTTGATCTTGGGCGACACCAACTCCTGCCTTTCCGCCATTGCGGCAAAGCGCCTGCACATCCCCATCTTCCATATGGAAGCAGGCAACCGCTGCAAGGATGAGTGCTTACCGGAGGAGACCAACCGTCGGATCGTGGACATCATCTCCGATGTGAACCTTGCCTATTCCGAGCACGCAAGACGGTATTTGGCAGACTGCGGTCTGCCCCGCGAGCGCACCTATGTGACCGGCTCTCCCATGGCGGAGGTCCTTCATAACAATCTGGAGGACATCAAAAAGAGCACCATTTTGGACACCCTGCAGTTGGAACCCAAAAAATACATTCTGCTCTCTGCCCATCGGGAAGAGAATATCGACACCGAAAAGAACTTTTTATCCCTTTTTAATGCCATTAATAAGATCGCAGAGCTTTATGATCTGCCCATCCTCTATTCCTGCCATCCCCGCAGTAAAAAGCGGCTGGCGGAAAGCGGATTTCAACTGGATCCCCGCGTGATCCAACACGAGCCTTTGGGCTTCCACGATTATAATCATCTGCAGATGAACGCCTTCGCCGTGATCTCCGACAGCGGCACCCTGCCTGAGGAAAGCAGTTTCTTTACCTCGGTGGGCAATCCTTTCCCTGCGGTTTGCATCCGCACCTCCACCGAGCGTCCCGAAGCCTTGGACAAGGGTTGCTTTGTGCTAGCGGGCATTGATGAGAACTCGCTGACCCAAGCGGTAGAAACCGCCATCGCCTTGAATGAAAACGGTTGCCACGGCATTCCCGTGCCCGACTATGTGGAAGAGACCGTCTCCACCAAAGTGGTGAAGATCATCCAAAGCTATACCGGCATCGTCAACAAAATGGTTTGGCGAAAATATTAAACGATAAGGAGCATTTTTATGCGTTTTGAAAACAGACCGCCGCTTAATCCCAAATTGATCTTACGGCAGATCTGCCTGATCCTGTTGGATGTAACCTTTTTCGCGTTTGCCTCTTTGTGCGCACTTTGGTTACGGTTGGATTTCAGCTTTGCAAAACTGATGGAAGAAGTGTATTTGATGAATGTCCTTCGGTTGCTTCCCCTTTCTTCCGTACTGGCTGTTTGTATCTATTTTATCTGCGGATTGTATAACAGTCTGTGGGAATTTGCCGGAGAGCGAGAGACCTATCATATTATCTTAGGAACCTTTTTTGCTTCGACGGCGCATACTCTGTTACTGTTTTTGTTCCGATTTAATATTCCCCGCAGTTTTGTTTTGTTGCAATTTCTCTTTTTGTTGCTTTTAACATTGATGTCTCGCTTCTCCTATCGGTTTATCCGTAAACTCAAGGAGCGGAACCAACATCAAAAAAACGATGTTGCCCATCGCACCATGATCATCGGTGCAGGCGATGCAGGCGCGGTGATCGTGCGGGAGCTGCAACGCAGCAAATATTCCCAAAACCAAGTGGTTTGCTTTATCGACGATGATCTTTCCAAGATCGGGCGGTTTATGTATGGCATTCCGGTTGCCGGCACCACCGAGCATATTCTTTCTGCGGCGCAGAAATATGAGATCGAAGAGATCATCTTTGCCATCCCCAGCGCTACCGCAGGGGAGCGCAGCCGTATTTTGGACATCTGCAGCCAGACCTCCTGCCGCCTGCGGGCATTGCCCGGCATCTATCAGCTGGTAAACGGAGAGGTGAGCGTTCAAAAGATTCAGGATGTGCAGATCGAGGATCTGCTCTCGCGGGATTCCGTGAACCTGAACGGAAAAAAAGAACGGCAGTATTATTACGGTAAAACGGTATTGGTCACCGGAGGAGGCGGCTCCATCGGCAGTGAGCTTTGCCGCCAGATCGCCCGTTGCCACCCCGAAAAGCTGATTATCTTTGATATTTATGAAAATAATGCCTATGAGATCCAGCAGGAACTCTCTTATAAATACGGCGACCAATTGGATCTCATTGTAGAGATCGGTTCGGTGCGGGATCGGGAGCGGTTGGAAAGCGTTTTTGCCCGCTACCGTCCGCAGATCGTGTTCCATGCCGCCGCTCATAAGCACGTGCCCTTGATGGAGCACAGCAACTGCGAAGCCATCAAAAACAACGTGTTCGGCACCGCCAATACAGCCGATATGGCGGAAAAATACAAAGCCGAGAAGTTTATCCTGATTTCCACCGATAAAGCAGTGAACCCCACCAATATTATGGGCGCCTCCAAGCGTCTTTGCGAAATGCTGGTTCAATGCCGCACCGACGGAAACACCAGCTTTGCTGCGGTGCGTTTCGGCAATGTGTTGGGCTCCAACGGCAGCGTGATCCCCTTATTCAAAAAGCAGATCGCCGCAGGCGGCCCCGTGACCATTACCGACAAACGGATCGTACGCTATTTTATGACCATCTCCGAGGCCAGTCAGCTGGTGATGGAGGCGGGCGCCATGGCGAAAAAAGGCGAACTGTTTGTGTTGGATATGGGCAAACCCGTGCGGATCTATGATCTTGCCGTCAATATGATCCGACTTTCCGGCTTAAAGCCCAATGTGGACATCCGCATTGAAGAGATCGGACTTCGCCCCGGCGAAAAGCTCTATGAAGAGCTTCTGATGAAAAACGAAGCCTTGGTGAAAACCGACAATGACCTGATCTTCATTGAACACGATGCCCCCCTGACCCGCGGGCAGGTGGAGGAAAAAATGCAGATCTTGGCCGCCGCATTGGAAAAAGCGGAAAGTATGTCGGACTCTCCCCATGTGAAAGAGGCGGTGCGCCGCACCGTTCCTACCTTCTGCGAACCGGAGGAACTGAATAAAACCGCCGAGCAGGCAGAAGAAATGAAGATGGCACGGTCCGGGTCTTGACCTCTTTTCTGAAATTTTATCAACTTTTAGGTTGACTAAAACAAAATCATTTGCTATAATTCTTTTAATAGGGTGGATAGGTGTTTTTATGCCCTTTTTGCCCTTCGAGTCGGATTTTTTATCAAAAACCAATCGGGAGTTATCATGAACGATCATAAAAATATAAACAATGATGTTTTTGAAATCGATCTGAAGCGCCTGCTGAATGCCCTTTGGCATAAAGCATGGTTAATTGCCATCGCTGCTGTGGTGGGTGCCGCGCTTCTTTTCGGTGCAACCAAATATTTTGTTACCCCGCTGTACACCTCGTCCGCTATGTTTTATGTAAACAACAGTGCTCTTTCCTTGGGCGATACTTCTGTCAGCATTTCCAACAGCGATATTACCGCATCCAAAAACCTGGTGAACACCTATGCGGTCATTTTAAAAACCAGAGCTTGCTTAAACGACGTGATCGATTATGCCAATCTGGACTATAGTTACGGCACTTTGAAAGGAATGATCTCCGCTTCCTCTGTGAATGAGACCGAGATCTTCCAAGTAAAGGTTACCAGCCCCGATCCTGCAGAAGCAGAAAAGATCGCCAATGCCATTGCTTATATCCTGCCCAAGCGGATCACCGGCATTGTGGAAGGCACTTCGGCGAAGGTAGTGGATTACGCAGTAGTTCCCTCCTCTCCCAGTTCTCCCGATTATACGCAAAAAGCCGCTTTGGGCTTTTTGGCAGGCTTGATTCTTTCGGCAGCGGCCATTGTGGTCTATACCCTCTATGATGTGACCGTCCGCACCGAAAAAGATATTGAGCAATGTGTAGATTCCCCGATCCTTGCGGCCGTTCCCAATCTTTTAAGCAAATCCAAAGGCGGCTATTATCAACAGATGGAAGCCGGCCGTTCCAATCGGAATCGTAAAAAGAAATCCGCTTCTGTTGCTACTCAAAAGGTCGCTACCATCGGAAAGGATATCAGTTTTGCCGCTTCCGAGGCTTATAAGCTTTTGCGTACCAAGTTGCTCTTCTCCTTTGTCAGCGACAATCGCTGTCCGGTCATTGCTGTTTCCAGCGCCATGGCAGGAGAGGGTAAGAGTTTAACTTCCGTAAACCTGGCATATTCCCTTTCTCAGCTCAATAAAAAAGTATTGTTGGTGGACTGCGATATGCGCCGTCCCTCCCTTTTCAATAAGCTTCCCATTCGGAAGGACCCCGGCCTCTCCAACTATTTGACCGGTCAAAACAGTCTGTCGGTTACCATTCAGGAATGTAAGGTGGATGAGCAGGGCGGCTTTGATGTGATCGCCTCCGGCTGGACTCCTCCCAACCCCATTGAGCTTCTTAGCTCTGCAAAAATGGAACAGACCTTGACCGAACTGAAAGAGTCCTACGATTATATCATTTTGGATCTTCCCCCCGTGGGTGAAGTCAGCGACGCGATGGCAACTGCCAAATTGGCAGACGGTGTTTTGCTGGTGGTTCGTCAAGACTATTGCAGCACCAATGCCCTTTCCCACGCAGTTAGTCAATTTAACTTTATCAACTCTCGGATCTTGGGCATTTTGCTGAACTATACCGGCGAAAATGCTGCAGATGCACAATACAAATACAGTAAGAGATCCCATAAAAAATATTACGCCACTCATTATTATGAAAAGGCGGCCACTGCTCATACCAAAGCAGCCGACGAGCCAAAGGAATAACGGCGATGCAAATGATCACAGACTTTCACGCTCATATCCTCCCCGGAATTGATGACGGCAGTAAGTCTATTGAGCAATCTGTTTTAATGCTTCGGCAAGAGGCGGCGCAAAAAATCGGGCACATTGTTGCGACCCCGCATTTTTACGCCGACCAACAATCTCCCAATAGTTTTTTAGAAAACCGTATGCAGGCGGAAACCCGCTTGCGTAAGGCAATACGCGAATTTCCCGATCTCCCTTCCCTTTCGGTGGGGGCAGAGGTTTACTTTTTTGATGGGATCAGCACTTCCGAGCTCCTTCCCCAATTGACCATCGGCAATACCAATGCAATCTTAATTGAAATGCCTATGTCTGATTGGTCGGAGCGCAATCTGCAGGAGTTGACCGAGATCTATGAAGACCGTGGATTGATCCCCATCATTGCCCATCTGGATCGGTATATTCGCCCCTTTCACACCAAAGGCCTTCCCGAACGGCTGGCAGAACTGCCGGTGTTGGTGCAGGCCAATGCAAGTTTCTTTTTGGCACGCAACACCCGCCGCTTAGCCTTTCGCTTGTTGCAGCAGAATAAAATACACTTGTTGGGTTCGGATTGTCATAATCTTTCCACCCGACCCCCGAATTTAGGTGACGCACTGAATGCCATCCGTCTTCAATTGGGCGACCAAATTATAGAACGGATCGCAACGCAGGGCAACGACCTGTTTTCCAAAACGGTTTAATCCATTGCTAAGGCAATGATTAAAAGAATATATTATTTTTTAGGAGATGCAAAAAAATGAAAAAAATCGTATCTATCGTTATGATCCTTGTGATGGCTTTGACCTGCTCTGTCAGCGCCTTTGCCGCACCCGCCGGCTTTGTTGCAAGCCCCGCTGTTGATTCTGTGAAGCTGGATTCTTTCGACAATGAAACCGAAAGCTGTGTTGCAGAGATCATCTTGACTCCCTATGCTGAAAAAGGCAAGTTGGATGCTGAAACCAAGACTGCTTTGGATGCTGCATACAATGCCATCGTAAACAACGCTGCCGATTACACCAAAGCCTTGGACGCTATTGCCGCTGCTAAAAAGGTTGCCGCAAACCGTCTGGCTGTAAGCGATCTGTTTGATATCACCGTGAAAGATGATGCAGGTCATGAGCAGCACGGCACCTTCACCGTTACCCTGACTGCCAACAATCTGGATAAGTTTGTAGCTCTTCTGCATTGCAACAACGGCGCTTGGACCACCGTTGAAGATGCAAAGGTCGAAGGCAATAAGCTGACCTTCACCTCCGATGAGTTCTCTCCCTTCGCCATCGTGGTTGCTACCGGCAGTGCTACCGATTCTCCTGCAACCGGAGACAATTCCAATTTGGCTCTGTGGATCGCTCTGTTGGCTGTATCTGCCGGCGCTATCGTAGTTCTGGCTGTTTCCGCCAAAAAGAAGGCTGTTCGCTAATTCTGAAAACAGCCCGATAGGATGTGTTTGTGATGAATCATCGAAAAACATTCTCTCATCCTCTTAGAGTTATCCTTTTTATTGTTCTGATTGCTGTTTTTGTTTTCAGCGGTTGGAAGATCTTAGGTGGTTTATCTGCCCCTCAGAGCAATTTGACCCCCGATGACAGTCCTGCATCCAAAACCATTGTGAAGGACGGTGTGGAATACTTCCCCCGTCAAGACATTTCAGTGATGATGCTTGCAGGCATCGATACCAAGGGTCCTATACAGGACAGCGGCTCTTATACCAACAACGGAAAAGCCGACATGGTAGCCTTACTGGTTTTTGATGAAACCGCAAGCACCTACCGTGCCTTGCTTCTGAATCGAGATACCATGGTGAATATGCCCGCATTGGGCTTGGGTGGAAAGCACATTGGATCGGTCTACGGTCAGCTTTCCCTTGCCCATACCTACGGCAGCGGATTGGAAGACAGTTCGGAAAATCTGCGCACTGCGGTTTCAGATCTTCTGAACGGCATTACCATTGACCATTATCTCACCTTGAATATGGATGCCATCGCTCTGATGAACGGTGCAGTGGGCGGGGTGACCGTCCAAGTGCAGGATGACTTTTCTGCCATTGATCCCACCCTTACCAAGGGTTCGGTCAAATTGACCAATGAGCAGGCGGTAACCTTTATTCAAAGTCGCGGCGGCGTAGGAGATCAGATGAATCTCTCCCGTATGGAGCGCCATAAAGAGTATATCAACGGCTTTTTAACGGCTCTTGATACCAAATTGGAAGCAAGCGATACCTTCCTGCTGAAGACCTATGATTCTTTGGCCGATTATAAGGTGACTGATTGCTCCGCAACCACCTTGAATTCCTTGGTGACCCGCTATGCGGATTTCACCTTTGAAGGAATCTCCTCCATGGAAGGGGAAAACAAGCAGGGAGAGGAATATATGGAATTCTATCCGAATGAAACCGCCTTGGAAGATTTGATCCTATCGTTGTTTTATTCTGAAAAAAATCTTTAATTTCCTAAAAATCAAATAAAAAAGAGCAAACACATTAATTGTGTCTGCTCTTTTTATTTTATCTTTCGCTTCAGCCAGCCCCATCCCCGCCGCCAAAAATGGCGCAAGGGGCGGCTCCAATGCCACAGCCGACAGTAAGCTTGATGCCGGAAGGACGCGACTGACCGCATTTTATCTCCGCGGGAATACCCGCTGACGATGCCTATGATCTGCTCCTTGCAGACCCCTTTTTCCACAACAAATTGGTTATCTCCCATACAGGAAAGGGTCTCACCCACCGCCACAACGCGGTGCAGTACATAAGCCCCCTGGGCATTTTGATACAGCAACAGATCAAATTTTTTCGGTTGCTCCTTGAGCGGTGCCAATTCCACCCGATCCTTCCCTTGCCGCAGCATAGGCAACATACTGGTTCCGCGGGGAGAAAAGCAAACCTTCTGCCCTGCCGCCAGTTGCTCGCGCATCAAGGGCACCAGCTCTTCCATGGAGCAGATGCGCTCATTCGGTAAGCTCATACGCATTTAACTTTTCCAAAAAAGCCTGCACGCTGGCAAGCGCCTGCTCCTCGGTCACATCATATTCAGCAGTCAGTGCCTGCACCAACGCGTCTTCTGTGGTTTCTTTCTCCATCTGCTCCCAAAGAAACCGACCGGTCTCATTGAGGGTGATCATCATATTCAGATCCAAGGTGCTTCCCGAGGGGATCACAACCGTTTCTCCCGCCACCTGACGAAGCACAAACCCGTCTTTTAATTTCATTGCTTTACTCCTTTAGACATTGCCTCATAAGCCACTGTCGCCGCTTCGGGCTCCATATTGCATTGCAATTCCCAAATAGGCACATCGGTCAGTAGCCGATCCAATAACTCCAATAGCCTTTCCCGATCTTCTTTCTTCGGAGGACGATTAACCTGTTTGAGAATCTTTTGAATGGCATCGATTCCATTTGCAGGCTTGATCACATTGGTCTCTCCCCGCTTCAAAAGGGCAATGCCCCCCAAGGGAACCCGACGGTCTTCGCTGATATCATTTTTTCCGCTCCAAGGGGTGCCGTAGGCATACCAACCGCCCTCTTCACACCTTAAGGCAGGCTTATCGTCATTTAAGATATAGGCGCGCGTGCCAAACTGCTTCAGCCAAAGGCTGGTGTGGGTGGACTTTCCTGTTCCGCTGTCTGCAGTAAACAGATAAGCAACATCGTCCACTACTACAGCCGAGGAATGGAGCATTAAACCGTCATAACGCAATAAATGGCGGTAAAAAGAATACCCTGTAGACAGATACTGACCTATATCATCACTCAAAAGCGGATACTGCTTCCGATACCTTTCCCAAGAAGAGGTAACCTCCATCATTGGTGCTTCTTGCTCTTGGATGCGGTATTTTTCCGCCCGCTCCGCAGTCATACCAGAAGCGTCCATTTGGAAGGGGATCCCTGCGACCCGATAAAACTTCTTCATTTCTTAGGACTTTCCTTTCACATAATCGTGAAGATTCAAGGATCCGCCGTTTACGGTGTTAGCCGCCTGCTTGGCATCATAAGCCGCCTGAGCCGCCTCCCGCCATTCGCGAAACGCAGAGGGACTTTTAAAGGTCTCGTGAAACGCTGCTTGGCGGGTCATATCCATAGCCAAATACTCTTCATACTCTTTTGCCAAGGCTTCATCATATACGATGGGTTCGCTTTCCCCTGACGAAGGTTCCGACGGGACGATCTCTCCCGTCCCTTCATAAGAGGGGGTAGATCCCTCGTTCCCGCTTTCTCCGCCGCCTTCACCCATAAAGCCATCCTCCGAGGCGCCGCCTTCGCCCATAGAGCCGTCTACCTGCTGGTTGCCGTCGGGCTGTTGGGGGCTTGAAGAGGTACCGTCGCTGCTGACTGCTTGATCGGGATCCTCCTCAAAGGAATCGGAGCCGGAAGAAGTGCCGCTTCCTTGATTACCAACAGTGCCGGAAGGCGCACTCACATTGCCGGACCCTTCGGTGCCGATCTCCGCCTCCCCTTGGCTCAGCTGTTCGCCTTTGGAATTTTCTTCTATGGGCTTTTCATCGGGATTGCATCCGGCGGTGCACAGCAACACACCTGCCAAAAGTCCCGCCATCATTGCCCGAAAAACCGTTCTTTTATTCATTCGGGAATTCTCCTTTAATCAAATCTTTGTTCTTATTCTATAATACCACACCGTAGGAGAATGTGCAAGTACAATAAATCTGACAAAAACACAAAAAGCAGAGCGAACTTTAGTCGCTCTGCTTCGATTATAACAAAAGGATTACCAATTACTCCCCTTCGGTAGTGGAATCTTCTTCGTAATAATCACTGCCTTCAAAGGTAGCCATAATACGCTCAGCTTCCTGCAGTTTGATCACTTCTACGGTAGGCTCTTGGAAAAACTTCTTCATTTTTCATTCCTCCTTATTTCCGAATTACATACAAGGGCTCAAATAATCCCTCGCAGATATAAACCCATTATTTTTATACAAGAAATATTATAAAACAAATTCACTTGGTTGTGCATAGCCTGATGTTGTTTGTTTTTATCATTATGTGACTAATCAATATTCAGCCTCTTCAAAAAGACCCAAACGGCTGTAAACCTCTGCCCGACAGTCTGCATCCTTATTCATCGACAGCAAAGAATACCGTTTTCCGGTCAATACCCTGCCCAAATACCGCATGGCGCGACCGCAATCCAGCACCAAGGCAAGCACCTTATTCTTGCGGGCGGCAGGATGCTGTTCCAAGGTGGAGCGATGCAATGTATCATAGAGATAATAGACCTTACTGCGGCCTACACCGTCTTTTCCGTGGTTAGAGATCATCAACCCGCTGGCGGCACGCTTGGGGTCTTTACGACCGAAATTGCCCCCCAAAAGTACATCCTCCAACACCGCCTCGATCAGATCCTCCTCTACTTCCTCCAGCCAAGAGGGGCGAGCGATTTCAAAAGCACGAACACAAACCGCCGTCATTACATGCATATAGCGAAGCAATCCCACCTCCCTCAATAAAGGAAGCAGTTGCTCCTGCCAAAACGGTTCCCGATGGGTGGCGTGCACAAAGCACCCCCAATCGCAAAGATGGCGAAGACCCAATCCCTCACCCACCATATGGTGCTGCATATGTAAAAGCAGGATCAGTCCGTGATCCACAGGCGCAGGGGCGCAAAAGCCTTCCCGTTCCATCCCGCGGTTCCACGCTTCCGCGAGGGTCTCGCGCAGGATCTCCCCTGCCGCACCGTGGGGAATGCCTGCCGGCTCATGGTGCATCTCCAAATGGGAACCCGGCTTTTTAAACACCTGATGGCAGGTATGCTCCTCATGGGAGCGGGCAAAGCCTTTTTCCATCAGCTCCGCGGCGATCTCCTCTTTCTGCTTGGGATCGATCAGAAAATCCACATCCCCCAGCATCCGCAAGTGGGGATTGGGATAATATGCCGCCGCGGCGGCACCCTTTAAGATCACATAAGGATACCCTTTCGCCTGCAAAAGTTCAACCAATTCCGCTTGTGCAACACCCACCAGCATATTGGCGCGCAACCGACGGAAGGACTCCTTTTGCCAGTTCTCATAAAGCTCCTTGGGGATCTGCTCTTTGACCGCCGCCGCACCGTCGAAGGCCTGAAGAAAGACCGCCTGTACTTTGGCATTTTTAATCAAAAGTTCCCAATCAATCTCTTCCGAAGGCACCGAGAGTTCTGTGCCCCAAAGGGAGCCGCGCAGCAGTTCCAACAAAAATTGATCTTCCTTTTGCATCTTCAGACCTCCTTTCAAAAATGGTTATTTACCTTTTTATTATAGTCTTTCCTCCCCTTACTGTCAAGCAAAGTCCCTCTCTTGCAAAAAGGAAAATTTATGCTATACTGATAGGTGAGGTGATGGAAATGGCAAAATCCCTATATCAACAGCAAAAGCTTTTGCGGTTGCAACAGATCTTTCTGCAAGAGACCGATGAACAGCACGGTCTCACTATGGAAGAAATTCTTGCCCGCCTTTCGGCTTACGGCATTCAGGCGGAGCGCAAAAGCATCTATGAAAATATTGAGACCCTCAATGCCTGCGGAATGGACATCCTCAAAGAACGGCGAAACAGCAAGACCTATTATTATTCGGTGGGCAGAGAGTTCGAGGAGGCGGAAGTGCGCCTGTTGGCAGATGCGGTGGCATCCTCCCGTTTTATTACAGTCAAAAAATCCGAAGAGCTTCTGAAAAAGCTCACCACCCTCACCAGCCGCCACCACGGTGCAGAACTGCGGCGTCAGTTATATGTGGCAAGTCGTATTAAAAATATGAACGAGACGGTCTATTATGTTTTAGATGAGCTGAACCGTGCCATCCACCGCAATGTTACCATCTCTTTTTGCTACTACGATTGGACCTTGGAGCGGGGCACCTTGCAAAAGACCGCCCGCCACGGCGGACAGCAATACACCATCTCCCCTTGGCAATTGCTCTGGCAAGACGAACTTTATTACCTGATTGCCTTTGACCATACCTCCCAAGAGATCCGCCACTATCGGGTGGATCGGATGGGGCTGATCACCCTCACCGACCTTCCCCGCCAAGGAGAGGAGGCGTTCCAACAAATTCGCATGGAAAACTATACCTCCCGCCTTTTCGGTATGTTCGGCGGCAAAAGCCAATGGGTGACCCTTTCCTTCCCCGCTCGGTTTTTGGACATTATGGTGGACCGATTCGGCAAGGATCTGCGTCCCACCCTTTTGAAGAACGGTGATCTGGAGATCCGCGCCGAGGTGATCCCCAGCCTGCCCTTTTACGGTTGGCTCTTTTCCTTGGGAAAAGAGGTGCAACTGACGGAGCCCCTCGCCTTGCGGGAAGAATATAAGACTTATCTTCAAGAGCAACTTTCTTCCATATAAATATAAAAGCGGAAAAGCATTGGCTTTTCCGCTTTTTATTTTTTTACTCTTCTGCAGAGGTTTCGTTTTCGGAAACTGTTTCTTCTGCAGGGACTTCGGCAACCGCCTCTTCAGCGGCAGGCTCTTCTGCAGGAGCCTCCGACACAGGGGGCTCGAAAATAGCATTGAACTCTGCACCGGTGAGATGCTCTTTCTCCAAGAGGGCTTCGGCAGTGGCGCGCACCTCTGCTTCATGCTCCTTTAAGATCTCTTCCGCCTTGCGGTAAGCCTCATCAATGATGGCTTTGATCTCATCATCGATCATGGCCGCCACATGCTCGGAATAATCCCGTTGGGTGGCAAAATCCCGACCCAAGAACACTTCATTGCTATCGTCGCCGTACAGAATGGGACCCAACCGATCGCTCATACCGTATTTGGTGACCATCTGACGGGCGATGGTGCTGGCACGCTGAATATCATTGGAAGCACCGGTGGAAATATCGTCCAGATACAGCTTTTCACTAACCCGACCGCCCAAAAGGCTGACGATCTCCTCAAACATCACATTCTTGGTGGCATAAGACAGGTCTTCCTGAGGAAGATGGAGGGTATAGCCCCCTGCTCTGCCGCGGGGCACGATGGAGATCTCGTGCACTGGGTCTGCGGTTTCCAAAAACTTGGCGACCACCGCGTGACCTGCTTCATGGAAGGCGGTAAGCTTCCGCTCTTTTTCCACCACCTTGCGGCTCTTCTTTTCGGGACCTGCGATCACCTTCATAATGGACTCTTCGATCTCTTTCTGACCGATATCGCTCCGCTCACGGCGGGCAGACAGCAAAGCCGCCTCATTCAAAAGGTTTTCCAGATCGGCGCCGGTGAAGCCGATGGTGCCTTTGGCAATATCGGCAAAATCCACATCCTCGGCAAACTTCTTATTGCGAGCGTGGACCTTCAAAATCTCTTCTCTGCCCTTTTGATCGGGAGCCCCCACATAGACCTCGCGGTCAAAACGGCCGGGGCGCAGCAGGGCGGGATCCAGAATATCGGCACGGTTGGTGGCGGCGATCACGATGATGCCTGCGTTGGCACCGAAACCGTCCATCTCCACCAACAACTGGTTGAGGGTCTGCTCCCGCTCATCGTGGCCGCCGCCGAGACCTGCGCCTCTTCTGCGGCCCACCGCATCGATCTCATCAATAAAGATGATACAGGGATTGTTCTTTTTAGCTTCATCAAACAGTTCGCGAACGCGGGACGCACCCACACCCACATAAAGCTCCACAAAGTCGGAACCGGAGATGGAGAAGAAGGGAACCCCCGCCTCTCCTGCCACCGCTTTTGCCAAAAGGGTCTTACCGGTGCCCGGAGGGCCCACCAGCAACACGCCCTTGGGGATACGGGCGCCCAGTTCCAAATATTTACGGGGAGATTTTAAGAAATCCACGATCTCCACCAATTCTTCTTTTTCTTCATCGGCGCCTGCCACATCGGCAAAGGTCTTTTGGTCCTTTTGCTCGGCGCCGGTCTTGATCCGCACCCTTGCGAAGCCGGGCGCCTTTCCGCCGTTCATCTGGCGGCTGGTCATCACAAAGAACAAGATCACCAACCCGATCACCAGCAAGGTGGGCAACATATTCAGCCACCAAGGAACGGTAAAGCCTTCCACAAAATTATAATCGGCAATAATGCCCGCCTTTTGCTGCTCGATAATGGTGGGCATCAGTTCCGCTTCAAACATACCGAGGCTCAACAAGTCATGGACAACTTCGGTATCATCCTGCAGTTTACAGGTCAGCTTTGCACCTTTCAGTTCAAAGGACTTTACCTGCTGGTTATTAAAATACTGAACGATCTGACCGTAGGAAACTTTTTTAACCTCTTCCCCTCGATTGAACAGGGAAAACATCCCCACCACAAGGGCAAACAGTACCACTGCATAAAGGATACCTTGCAGACCGGATCTCTTTTTATTCAAAACTCTCGCTCACTCCTCATTCTGCCGACCCAAAGGGATCAGCTGTATACTTCTTCTTTCAAAATACCCACATAGGGCATATTGCGGTATTTCTCGGCATAATCCAGACCGTAGCCCACAATAAAGGCATCGGGGATCTCATAGCCCACATATTTGGCATCCACTTCCACCTGACGGCGGGAGGGCTTGGAAAAGAGGGTACAGATCTCAACAGACTTGGGCTCCCGCTGACGAAGCAGATTGATCAGGTTATGAAGGGTCACGCCGCTGTCCAGAATATCCTCCACGATCAGCAGATCCTTACCCTTAATATCCACATCCAGATCCTTTAAGATCTTCACACTGCCTTTGGTCTCGGTGCCCGCCCCATAGCTGGACACATTCATAAAATCAATCTGCAGCGGCAGGTCGACGGCACGCATCAGATCTGCCATCACCATCACACTTCCCTTCAGGATGGAGACCATCAGCAGGTCCTTCCCCTGATAATCGGCGGTAATGGCCGCACCCAATTCGGCGATCTTCGACTGAAGCTGCTCCTCTGAAAATAAAACTTCCTTAATATCCTTATCTTGAACGGACATTTTTATTCCTCCTTTGCGATTTCAATGCACCAACAATGCCGACTGTGCTCATCGCAGGCAAATTCCTTGGAAGCACCGTAGCCTTCTGCCCAAAGGATCTGCCCCTGCTCATCCGCCAGCACCCAAAGGGCATCCCGACGGGAGCGAGGAACCCGATCGTTTTTTAAACGCTTCTGCAAGCGGGAGGTTCCGCCCGTCCCCACGGGAGAAAACCGATCCCCTGCCTGCTTATGCCGAAATACCGGATCGCTCTTTATTTTATCACAGTCTACATCGAAATGTGTAAACGGTCTGTTAATTTCTTCCAAACGAACGGTAAAACGCGTGTTTCCCCATACCGTTGTTTGCCCTTCGATCGCGGGGATCACCGCCTCTTCCGCGGCGGTCACAAATACCCCTTTGCCGTATTCCAAGCGGAAATAGCGGCCTTTGGAAAGCTCCACCTGACCGGTGGTCGGATTTTTTTGGAGCAAGGCACAGATGGCGTTAAAATGCACCCGATCCAAGGGGCTTCCGTAGCGCCGATCCAGCACCCGCTTCAGCACCGCCCGCGGCAATGCTCCTAATTCTTTCGGGTCTTGGGTGGTTACCCCTTCCGCCCAACAGGAAAGGGCTTCCTCTTCCTCTGCAAGGCACCCCATTGCGGCGGCAAGCCCCGCGGAAAACCGCCCCTCCTCCCGACTGTTCAGCAAGGGGAGCACCTGATGCCGCAAAAAGTTGCGCAGGTACGCGGTATCCGCATTGGTCTCATCGGTCACATAGGGCAAGCCTTTTTCCGAAGCATAGGCGGTAATGGCTTGCTTTTCCATCTCCAAAAGGGGGCGAAGGTATCCGCCGCGGCGGGGCTTCATTCCCGAAAGACCCCCGCTTCCGCTTCCCCGATACAGGTTAATGAAAAAGGTCTCCAACTGATCCTCCCGATGGTGGGCGGTAGCCACAAAGGACTGCTCCCCATCCGCCAAGGGATCCAAGAACCCATAGCGCAATGCCCGCGCTCCCTCTTCGGGGCTCAGATGGGCATAGTCTTCGATCCTTCCCTCAAACTCCGTTAAGGGAATCCCCCAATCGGCGCAAAGGCGGCGGCAGAATGCCTGATCCTCCTTCGCCGCCTCCCGCATCCCGTGGTTCACATGGGCGGCCTCCAAACGGAAGGTGCGGCGGGGCATATTTTTAAGCAGATACAGCAAGGTGACCGAGTCGATGCCGCCGGAAAGCGCCACCGTGACTCTGCAGCCTTCGGGCAGTCCGAAGGACTCCATTGCCGCCTGAAAACGCCCTTCCATCATACGGGAGGTGCCTCATCCGGCAGAGGAATGCCGCTGTTTGCATCCTTTTTCACCTTATAATTGCCAAACTTGGTCAGGGTATTATTCCAAGACAGATAGATGGTCTCGGTGGGACCGTGACGGTTTTTGGCAATGATCAGTTCGATCTTATTGGGGTTTGCCGTTTCTTTATTATAAATAGCATCGTTATACAGGAACAGAATTGCATCTGCATCCTGCTCGATGGAACCGGATTCACGCAGATCGGAAGGCATGGGGCGGTGGTTATCCTCCCGCTTTTCCGACGCACGGGACAGCTGGGACAAGCACAGCACCGGCACATTAAACTCCTTCGCCAGCAGTTTCATGGAGCGGGAGATCTCCGAAACCGCCTCCTGACGGCTGTTGGTTCGGATATCGGAGCTCATCAACTGCAGATAGTCCACGATCACCAGATCCAAAGAGGGCAGGCGGCGAAGCTTTGCCTTCATCTGACCCACGGTGATGCCGGGGGAGTCATCCAAATACACCTTGGTATTGGAGAGGGTGGATGCCGATTGACCCATCCGCACCCATTCATTATTGGTCAGCTCACCGGTACGGAACTTTTTATTATCCACACCGCTATGGCTGGCAAGCAAGCGGTTTGCCAACTGCTCGTTGCTCATTTCCAAGGAAAAGATGGCAACGGTTTTGCCCTGCAGACCGATATTTTGGGCGATATTCAGCGCCAACGAGGTCTTACCCAAGCCGGGACGGGCGGCAAGCAAAATCAAATCGCTCTTACCGAATCCGGAAAGCACACGGTCCAGATCACGGAAGTTGGTTTGAAGCCCTGCAAAGGCATCCTTATCCTGCGCGATCTTGGAAACATTTTCAAAGCTCTGCACCAAGGCGGTCTTCAATTCCACCATAGCGGTATT
This sequence comes from Eubacteriales bacterium, assembly GCA_045539135.1. Taxonomy (GTDB): domain Bacteria; phylum Bacillota; class Clostridia; order Oscillospirales; family QAKW01; genus QAKW01. The sequence continues at coordinate 39,896 of JAZQET010000092.1, forward strand.
GGACTGCTGATTGCGGATCTTAAAGATCTTGGCTTCCGCCAGATCCAAAATAGCCTGTGGGTCTTCCCCTTGGGAATAGCAAGCGTCGGTGATCTCATCGCAAATAGAGATCAGCTCCCTGAGGTTATATTTTTCTGCCACGATCTTTCCGTAGACCGCCGCCGAATTGGCATTGGGCACGGAGGATGCCATATCATAAAGCAGCTGCTTGGCTTCGGTCTCCTCATAGATCCCCGCGGCAACCACCTGATTGAGCACGGTCACAAAATCGATGGGCTCATCGGCAAGGTGCATCCGCAGGATCTCGCCATAGACCTTTCCGTATTTTTCCACATAAAAGTGCTCCGGTTTCAGAATGGAGATCAGGTCTTCCATACACTTGGACTGGACCATCAGGGCGCCCAAAACGCTCTGTTCTGCCTCCAGACTGTGCGGAACGCGTTTGAGATCTTCAAATTCCATTTCAGATCTCCTCCTTACATCTTAATCTTGTTTCTCAACGGACACATTGATCTTGGCGGCAATGCCGGTATAAAGCTTCACGGTGCAGGGATAGGTGCCGAAATTCTTAATGGTCTCCACCACCAATTTCTTTTTATCCACGGCAATGCCGGTCTCTTTTTCAATGAGGGCGGCGATCTCTTTGCCGGTGATGGCACCGAACAGCTTTCCGCTGTCGCCCCCCTTGGCCTTCAGCACCAAGGTCTTTCCGTCCAGCACCGCCTGATGCTCTTTGGCGGCGGCGGTATCCACATCAATTTTATGCTGTGCCGCGGCGGCTTTGCCCGCAAAATCATTCTGCACCTGTGCGTTCACAGGGGTGGCAAGGCCTTTTGCGATCAAGAAGTTTCTGCCGTAACCGTCGGCAACGTTTACGGTATCGCCCTTTTTACCCTGCCCTTTTACATCTTGCAATAAAATGACTTTCATTTTTTCTTTCCTTCCTTTTCTTGCTCTAAAATCAAAGAAACCAGCTCCGCCCGTACCTCTTCCAGCGTGCGGTCCTTTACCTGCGCCCCTGCGGAGCTGCGGTGACCGCCGCCGCCCATCTTTTCCAAGACGGTCTGCACATTATAGGTGGCATCGCTTCGGCCGGAGATATGGATCTGCTCTCCGTCGTCATACAACACAAAAGCACCGCTGATATCCGACACATTCAACAGTTCATCGGCGGTCTTTGCCGCGATGATCTTAATTCCGTCGAAGGGAACGCTCTCCCAAGCGGAAACGGCGATATGCTCGGTGACCATTTCCGCACCGGAGATGATCTCCATCTGCTTACGGTAAGAGGTGAGATCATTTTTGAAGTAGCCGCGAATATCCTGCGGATCGGCACCTGCCTTTCGCAGATTTGCCGCCGCCTCAAAGGTGCGGATGCCGGTACGCTCGGTAAAGTTTTTGGTATCTAAGATAATACCCGCCAAAAGCACCTGCGCCTCCAATTTATTCAGGCGGCAGTTTTTAATGTTTTCGGTCAGCTCGGTCACCATCTCACTGCAGGAGGAGGCGCCCGGCTCATGGAAGGTGAGTACCGTATCGGTCACGGCGCCTTCCACCGCGCGGCGGTGATGGTCGATGACCGCCACATCGCGGAACATCTTCAAAACCTTTTCGCTTTCGATATACTCTAAATCATGGGTATCCACAATGATCAGCAGGGCATTTTCCGCCATTGCCTTGGTCATGGTGGTCACCTCCACCAAAACATCCCGATAATCGGTGTCATACATCCGATCCAAAATGTCCTGACAAAGGTTTTCCCGTTGATTATATATGATATAGGGCTTTTTGCCCAAGCTGGAAACGATCTTCGCCATACCCATAGAGGCACCGATGCAATCCAGATCGGCAAATTTATGACCCATAATATAAACGGATTCTACCCGCTCGATCTGCACCTTCAAGGCATCTGCCACCAAGCGCACCTTCACCCGCTTACGGCGAACACCTGCTTCGCTGTTTCCGCCGTAGAATTCATAGCGGTCGGTCTCGGTGTTGGTGAGCGCCACCTGATCGCCCCCGCGGGACAACGCAAGGTCCAACGCATTACGGGCAGCCTCATCGGTCTTCAAAAGACCTGACTCCCCATAGCCGATGCCGATGGATAAGGTGGCGTGGAGGGTATCCTCAATACGGATATCCTTGATCTCTTCCAAGATCTTAAATTTTCCTTCTCTGAGGGTCTCCAAATGGCGCCGCTCAAAGATCAGCATATATTTATCCACTTCCGGCTTCTGCACGATGCCCCCCACCCGACGGGCAAGCTGGCGCACACGCACATCCACACGGTTCACAAAGTTGGTTTTCTGCAAGGAGCTTACATTCTCGGGAATCTCATCATAAGAATCCAGCAACAGATAAGCCACACACAATGCGTCTCCCTTCAGCTTTTTGATCTGCTCATGGAGACGGTGGTTATCCATCCAATAGACGGCATAAAAATGATCTTTTCCCTCTTCGCCCTGACTTAAGATATAAACGGTATACCGCTTATCGGCGAAGGTAATGTCATATTTTCCGCTTTGGTGCTTTTTGGCCTTTTCAAAAGACAGGTTCTTATTGATCGCCTGCACCTTGCGGCCAAAGACCTCTTGGATATTCCCATCGTGCAGCACCTGATGAAACAGCTCGTTATACCAGATGATCTCGCCCTTATCGTTCAAAAGGGTAATGGGCATGGGAAAATGCATCAGATTTTCCCGCGCCGCCTCATCCAAATAAGAGGTGATGTTCCGCAGGTAGGAATACACATGGCGGTTTCGCTGATCCATACGGATCAGGTTATAGATGATATAGAACCCTGTGAAGAGCAATTCGGCGATGCCCAGCCATAAATGCACCGTCATGGTGCCCACAGAGAAGGCGATCAACGCACCGAAGAAGCCGATCTCCCACGGGGTCACATTCAATTTAATGGATCTCAAAATGAAATTCCTCCGAAAATCAAATATTCCGCGATTTCTTTATTTCTTTTGCAAGGTTACAAAGGCAGGAAAGGCGGAGATCCACCAGCCTGCATAAAGAAGGATCATATAGGGGCTGAGCAATGCATTGCCCACCGACCAATAAGCCAGTAAAAACAGCCCGCCGATGACGCCTTTTTTTGCCCAAGAGGGCCATCCTTTTTTGCGCAGATACTGCAACAACCGATACAGCGCCGCAAACACAAAGAGAAAGCCGAACAGATCAAAAGCGGCGATCATATTCTGACCGATCCGATTGGGCAGGAACAGCACCACCAAATAGCCGAACATATAAAGGCGCGCCACCCATTGGGAAGGGATCATCCCCTGCCAGCTGCCCAGCATATTGCCATATCCGTCCCGCTGCGCCTTCCGATCGGCACGCCAAACGCTTAAGAAGAACAAACCGAATAATGCATAGACGATCAACTGAATGATGGTGAACACCAACACTCCGCTGTTTCCCCGCAGGAACTGCGTCATTGCCTGCATTTGGGTCAACTGCTCGCCGACATAGATCTCTTGGGAGATCTGCTCCGCCATACGGATCATTTCTTCCAGCCGCAGAACCATCTGCTTGATCATTTTCAAAAAATCCCAACTGCCGAAATGCAGGCGGCTGTAAAGCAGGGTGCCCGCCATGGCGATGGCACCTGCCGCAGGCAACGCCCGCATTGCCAAGGGCTTGATCCGCGGGCACAGCGGCCACACAAAAGACAAGCTCAAGGGAATGGCGCAGGTCAGTGCCCAAACCAAAATGCAGGTGGCAAGATCGCCGCCGGTATAAAAGAGCAGGCAAAAGGAAACCGCGGTTCCGCACCAAAGGGCAACCGTGCCCAAGCGGCGCAAGGCGGCGGTAAACAGCAACGGCACCGTTACGATCGCCAGCGAAAGGGCATAGATCATCCCAAGCCCGAAGCCGCCCAGCCGATAGACCGCGCCCACATAGGCGAGGATCAATCCGCCGAGGAACATTCCGCTCCATCCCTTGATCTGATTTTTAATCTTGTTTACATTACTCATTTTCTTTTGCCATAATGGCATTGACCCGCCGCTCATGACGGCCGCCTGCCTCAAACTCTGCGGAGAAGTATTCCTCCACGATCTTCAAGCCCAATTCAATTCCCAGCACCCGTGCGCCCATACAGAGCACATTACTGTTATTATGCACCACCGTCATTTTGGCGGAATAGCAATCGCCGCAGACCGAAGCGCGGATGCCCTTCACCTTATTGGCGGCCATACTCATCCCGATGCCGGTGCCGCAGACCAAGATGCCTTTTTCGGCTTCTCCTCTTGCCACCGTTTCCGCCACCAAAAAAGCGGCGTCGGTATAATCGCAACCGTCCTCGGTACCGTCGAAGAGAATTTTATTCTCCAAGCCCATGGCATTCAATTTTTCGCTGATGACAGGCAACCATTCGGTGCCTGCTTTGTCACAACCCAATACGATCATTTTTGTTCTCCTTTTCGTTGCTGATATTCCCGTTCCGCTTGGGATAATCTAAAATATGCGGGGATCAATTCCTCCGGCGGTCTTGCCTCCAGATGCATTGCCGCCTTCGCGATCCCTGCACCTTTGATGAAATTCTTTTCGCTTAAAATGATCCGGTCCCCGTCGGCAAGGTCAGCCAACAGATAGGCACCGTCGCCCAACAACACGGCAGGGGCCCCCAGCGCCGCGATCTGCGCTTTGGCTTCCTCCACCGAGCAGGCCTGATCGGGCAACACGCGGCGGGGCACGCCGTTTTCAAAGGCATAGCCGCCCATATACACCTGCCGACAGCGGGCATCCAGCAATGCCACCGCCACTCTGCCGCTTTCGGCTTCGTTAAAGGCAAGCGCCATCAGGGTGGGCACGGCGATGCAGGGTCTTCCCAATGCCAAGCCCTTTGCCAAGCCGCAACCGATCCGAAGCCCTGTGAAAGAGCCGGGGCCGTTGGTCACCGCGAAGGCTTCGATCTCCCCCACCGTGAGCCCCGCATCCTTCAAGGTGCGGTCGATCAGGGGCAGGAGGGTCTGGCTATGGGTCAGCCCTTCATCGGAAAAGCCTTCGGCAAGAAGCCTTGCTCCCTCGGAGACCGCAACGGCGGCGGTCTTACCGGTACTGTCCAAACTCAAAAGTTTCATTCTTTGCTCTCCACACGGATCACACGCTCTTCGGGGGTGGCACCGTGGGTAATCTCCACCCGCCAGTGATCGGGAGGCAATGCCTCTTCGATATGCTCGCTCCACTCAATGAGCATCAATCCGTTTTCCAAATAATCATAATATCCGGTGCTGAACAGGCTATCAAGATCCTCCACCCGATACATATCGAAATGGTAGACGGGGAACCGCCCGCTCCTATATTCGTGCACCATGGCATAGGTGGGGCTGGTGACCTCATCCTCGGGGCACAGCTCTTGGCACAGCCCGCGGATAAAGGTGGTCTTTCCCGCACCCAGATCTCCGTAAAACGCAAGGGTCTCTCTTCCGCCCAGCATGGCCGCCACCTCTTTTGCCGCGGCAAAGGTATCGGAAAGAGACTTGCAATGAAATATGCGCTCCATAAATACTCCGTTTCTATATATACTTACAGAAGTATTGGATATTATAACATAGTAATATATATTTTGCAAGTTGTCCTTGCAAAAATTTCCGCCCTTTGCTATAATGGCTATGTTAATGTCGGAATAGGGCAAGGCCTTATTTCGACTGCGAATTCTTTGAAATGACATTGAAGTTGCAAAAAACGTTTTAAAACGTTTTTGCAACATAAAGCCGATTTTTTCGGCTTTCTCGAGAAATCGGGTCGATTTCTCGACATTCAATCGTCATTATACTGAAGGAAACAGACGGAAAGGAGGAGACCGAATGGGCGAGCAGATCAAACTGCTGATCCGCCATATTTTTCGGCGGGTAGACTATATTTTAGCGGCATTGGTGCTGGCCGCCTGCGGCTTCGGTTTATTATTGATCTCCTCTGCCGCCGCCACCTTCAACAGCCCTGTGAAATACCTGATCGTGCAAACGGTGGGCATCCTTGCAGGCTTCTTTATGTGCTTGGTGATCAACACGCTGGAGCACCGCAACCTTGCCCGCTTTGCCATTCCCATCTATATCCTTTGCGTGGGGCTTTTGATCTTTACCCTTCTTTTCGGCAAAGAGGTTATGGGCAATAAGAACTGGATCGAACTGGGTCCCATCAATGTGCAGCCCTCGGAGTTTGTGAAGATCGGGTTTATTCTGACCTTCTCTTTGCACCTGACCAAGGTGCGCCATTCCATCAATCATCTTGCCTCTTTAATTCCGCTGGCGCTCCATTTCGGCATCATTGCCGCCTTGGTCTTAAAGGGCGGCGACCTTGGCACCACCTTGGTCTTTGTGTTTATCTTTTTGGCTATGCTGCTGGCGGCAGGGCTCCATTGGGGCTATTTTTTGGGCGGCGGTATTTTGGTGACCGTTGCCGCGCCCTTTATCTTCAATCAGCTTGCCGATTATCAGCAGATGCGTATTTTGGCGGTCTATGACCCCTCCTTGGATCCCTTGGGCTATGGGTACCACACCATCCAGAGCAAGATCGCGCTGGGCAGCGGCGGGCTGACGGGCACAGGGCTTTATCAGGGCATCCAGACGCAATACAGCATCCTGCCCGAAAAGCAGACCGACTTTATCTTCTCGGTCTGCGGGGAAGAGCTGGGCTTTGTGGGCTGCTTATTGGTGATCGCGCTGGAAGCCGCCATCATCTTCCGTATCCTTTATGTTGCCCGCCACGCCGTAGATCAAATGGGAATGCTGATCTGCGTGGGACTTGCGGCAATGCTCTTTGTGCAGGCGGCGGAAAACATCGGAATGTGCCTCGGTCTTTTGCCGGTCATCGGCTTGACCCTGCCTTTCTTCAGCTACGGCGGCTCTTCGGTGCTGGCGCTGTGTATGAGTATGGGATTGGCCATGTCGGTCAATGCCGATCGGGTGAAGCATGGATTTTTCAAAGACTGATCTTGGGTGCTGAAAAAAGCGCAGAACGACAAAATAAGGAAGACCTCGGCATTTTGCCGAGGTCTTTTGATGTCTTCTTCATTTTTTTCGCTTGGCGTATCGCATACGCCTGCGCGAAAAGAAATGAAGATCTGCACTTTTTTGAGCGCCCTTTCTATCCCTCTGTCAAGACCGCCCAAAACGAGGCTCGATTTCGTCAAAAGAACCCGACGGCGTATGTGATACGCCGAGTGGTTGTTTTGGCGGAAAGCAATAAAAGAGGACCCGAATACCGTTTGGTTTCGGGTCCTTCCTTATTCTTCTGCGGTCGAGTCCGTTTTCGGCGGTCTCAAGGAAGAAAAAACAGATTATTGCTTGCTCTCTGTCAAGACCGTTCAAAACAGATGAAGATTTTCGTTTCTTTGCAGGAAGGCGTATGTGGATACGCCGAGTGCAAAAAACGGAAAAGAAAAAGACTTCTCACAGGAGAAGTCTTTTTCGTTCTTCGCTGTTTTCAACGGTCATCCTTCAACAGCTTGGTACCTTCCAACATTTTATAGGTTTTTTCGGTGGGATATGCTACAAACCGATTGATGGGCACCCCCATAGAGGAAAACCGTTCTTCATACTCGGTCATAATATTGGGGGTATCGGTACTGTGCAGATCATAGGTCAGCTCGGTAAGGCGGAAGCCGATCTCGGTAAATTCCTCTACCGAGAAATCAAAGAGGGGGCGGTTATCGGTCTTAAAGCAGATCTTGCCCCCCTCTTTCAGCAGGGGCAGGTATGCCGCCACCATCCGCCGATGAGTCAACCGCCGCTTGGCATAGCGGGCTTTGGGCCAAGGATCGGAAAAGTTGAGATACAGCGTATCGATGCTCTTTGCGGGGAAGCATTCGGTCAGCTCCGCCGCATCCATACAGAAAAAGCGGATATTATGCAACTCCTTATTCCGCGCCTTTTCCATTGCCATCACCAAGCAATCGATGACCCGCTCAATGGAAATATACTGACGGTCAGGGTTCTGCTCCGCCAAGGTCACAATAAAGCGCCCCTTACCGGAGCCGATCTCCATATCCAAGGGCTTTTCTTCATCGAAATGCTCCCAAAAACGGTCCAAAAGACCTGCGGTCTCTAAGGTATAATCGGCACACCGCTCAAAGCGGACACCGGCATTTTTCTTTTTTCTTAAACGCATAACGGCTCCTTTTTGTTTTTTTCTATTGTACTTGGTTTTTTCGGATTTTTCAAGCATAGAATGAAGAAAAAACATCCGAAAGGAGAACATTTATGCCCACCGTCTATCTTTCCCCCTCCACCCGCCAGTTCAACCAAGGCTACGGCACCTTCGGTTCCGAGGAGGAGCGGATGAACCTAATTGCCGACATTATTGAATTGGAACTGACCCGAAACGGAGTGACCACCTTGCGCAATAACCCCGCCTACGACCTGACCTCGGTGGTTTCCGATGCCAACACCAAGGGCGGCGATGTCTATGTGGCGCTCCGCTCTCTGCCTTGTCTGCGGGGCGCGGAAGGGGCGCGGGTGCTTTACTTTCGGGAGGGCTCCAACGGGCAGCGCTTGGCGCAGGATATTTACACCGAACTCTCCCCTCTGACTCCCACCCAAGACCGCGGCATTGAGGACGGCGGAGAAGCCTTCGGCGGGCAGGGTTTTTACGAGCTGCGGCGGACCCGCGCCCCTGCGGTGATCGTGGAGCTGGGGTGCCACAACGATCCGGAGCAAGCAGACTTTATCGTGCGCAATGTTTTTGACATCGGCGTTGCCGTTGCAAGAGGAATTTTGACCTATTTCGGGCTCCCCTACACCCCCTTGGAGGAGGAGCAGGAGCGACGTCTTCGGAATGAATATAATTCAATTTATTTATGAATATTATTCATTTTATGCAGCCCCGCCGTTTTGAAAAATTCTCTTCGCGGAGGGGTAGATTTTATGCATTTTCAATCCTTAAATAAAATAAAAAGCGAATTTTATTCAAAAAAATTTCAAAATCCCTATTGACAATGCGCATATTATGCATTATACTGTATCCACAACCTTAAAAAACAATTTTTTAGAAAAGAGGATTATTCAAATGAAAGCAATGAAGAAAGTTCTTTGCCTGGTTCTGGCTGTGATGATGGTCTTTACTCTGGCTGCTTGCGGCACTACCGGCAACGACAAGGAATTGGTAATGGCTACCAACGCAAACTTCCCTCCCTATGAGTTTATGGAAGGCGAAGAGTATGCAGGTATCGATATCGATCTGGCAGAAGCCATCGCTGAGAAGCTTGGCAAGACTCTGGTGATCGAGAACGTAGAGTTCGGCTCCATCGTGACCGGCGTTCAGTCCGGCAAGTATGATGTAGGTATCGCCGGCATGACCGTGACCGACGAGCGTAAAGAGCAGGTAAACTTCTCCGATTCTTATGCAACCGGTATTCAGGTTGTTATCGTGAAGGAAGGCTCTGCCATCACCGATCTGGATGCTCTGAGCGGTGAGACCGTGAAGATCGGCGTTCAGCAGGATACCACCGGTCATATCTACGCTTCCGATACCGTTGAAAACGGCGGTTACGGCGAAGATCATGTAACTCCCTTCCTGAACGGTGCCGATGCAGTAAACGCTCTGGTAACCGGCAGTGTGGACGCTGTGATCATCGATCAGGAGCCCGCAAAGGCATTTGTTGCTGAAAATAAGGGCCTGAAGATTCTGGAAGCCGAGTGGGCAGTTGAGGATTATGCCATCGCCATCAATAAGGAAGACACCAAGTTGCTGGAAGACATCAACAAGGCTCTTGCTGAATTGAAGGCAGACGGTACCGTCGACAAGATCGTTGCTGAGTACATCAAGGCTGAGTAATTAAATCAACAGAATATCGGGGTGCCTTCCCCGTAAGGCACCCCGATTTTTCGCTGTGAAAGGACAGTTAAGTTTTGAATAAGATCATTCTTTGGTTCCAAGAAATGTGGACAGAGTTTTCTGCCGATTTCTATAAGAACTTTATTAAAAGCGATCGCTGGCTCTCCCTGCTCAAGGGCTTGGGTGCCACCCTGCAGATCACCTTTTTTGCACTGATCATCGGTCTTTTGCTGGGCATTGTGGTGGCGGCGGTTCGCTCTACTTTTGATAAAAATCACGAAGTGATGAAGAAAAAGGGCGGCGTCAGCTGGGCCCTGCTGAAGTTCTTCAACAGCATCTGCAACATTTACCTGACGGTGATCCGCGGTACCCCTGTGGTGGTGCAGTTGATGATCTTCTTCTTTGTGGTGTTTGCAGGCTCCCGTAACGGAATTATGGTTGCCACCATCGCCTTCGGTGTGAACTCCGGTGCCTATGTGGCGGAGATCTTCCGCAGCGGCATCCTTTCGGTGGACAACGGGCAGTTTGAAGCAGGCCGTTCCTTGGGATTCAGTTATCTGCAAACCATGATCTATGTGATCATTCCCCAAGCCTTCAAGGCGGTATTGCCCACCTTGTGTAATGAATTCATCGTGCTGCTGAAGGAGACCTCCGTAGCCGGCTATGTGGGCGTTATCGACCTGACCAAAGCGGGCGACATTATTCGCGGACGTACCTTCTCTGCCTATATGCCCCTGATCGCCGTTGCCATTGTTTATTTGGTGATGGTGATGATCCTGACCGCCTTGGTGCGGATGCTGGAAAGGAGGTTGCGTAAGAGTGAGCGATAAGATCATTGAAGTAATCGGCTTGAAAAAGCATTATAACGGCGGTGCCATCAAGGCACTCAACGGTATTGATGTGACCATCAACCGCGGCGAAGTGGTGGTGGTGATCGGACCTTCCGGCTCCGGCAAATCCACTCTTCTGCGCTCTTTGAACCTGCTGGAGGATCCCACCGAAGGGCAAATCATTGTGGATGGCACCGATATTGCCGATAAAAAGGCAAACATCAACCTCCACCGCCAGAAGATGGGGATGGTGTTTCAGCACTTCAACCTCTTCCCCCATATGACCATCCTGAAAAATATGACCATCGCCCCCATGAAGCTGAAAAAGGTGCCAAAGGAGGAGGCGGAAGCCACCGCTTTGGAGCTTTTGAAGCGGGTAGGTCTTGAGGATCGGGCGGGGGCTTATCCCAGCCAGCTTTCCGGCGGGCAGAAGCAGCGTGTTGCCATTGTGCGTGCATTGGCAATGAACCCTGCGGTAATGCTCTTCGACGAGCCCACCTCCGCTTTGGATCCCGAAATGGTCGGCGAGGTTCTGGAAGTTATGAAGGAACTGGCCAAAGAAGGGATGACCATGGTGGTGGTGACCCACGAAATGGGCTTTGCCAAAGAGGTTGCCGATCGGGTGCTCTTTATTGACGAGGGCATCATTCAGGAGCAGGGTACCCCCGAGGAGATCTTCGAGCATCCCCAAAATCCCCGTACCCAAAGCTTCCTCTCAAAAGTATTATAATTAAAAAGGCAAGTCTTGCACTTGCCTTTTTTCTTTTCAGAAGGTATACTAAAGATATACTATATTATAAGGAGTATGCTATGCGATTTCTTGTGACCGCAGATCTACATATTCAAAAAGCAGACCGTCTGCCTTTGATGGAGCGGATCCTCCGCACCGCCGAGGAGCAGGTCTGCGATGCTCTGCTGATCGGCGGGGATCTTTTGGACTCTCCCTTCCCCGAAGCCGAGGCGGAAAAGGGGATCCTTTCCCTTTTTGCTCAATGGAGCAAGCCCATCTTTTTGGTGGCGGGGAATCACGATCCCTTGGCGCTGACCGCCCTTTACGGGCGGATGCCTGCCAATGTAACGGTATTTCCCGAGACCCTGACCGCCTATACCTTGGGGCAAAACCTGCGCCTATACGGTTATTCCGCCCTGCGGGAGCAAAGCGACCGCCATCCCTTGGCAGGGTTTTCCGTGCCCCGCGGAGAGACCGCCCTTTTATTGGGGCACGGTCATTTTGAAGGCACCGATTTTCAGCCGGTGCGGCCGGAGGAGTTGGTTCAAAGCGGAGTAAGCCTTGCCGTCTTGGGGCATATTCATAAGGGTGAACAGCGCCAGATAGGCGGCTGCCGCCTGTTGATCCCCGGCATCCCCCAAGGGCGGGGCTGGGATGAGACCGGCGAAAAATTTGTTTACCGCGTGGATGCCGATGAAAAGGGCATTGCGGTGGAGCCCCTTTCGGTGGCCGAGGTGCAATACCGCCAAGAAGAGGCAGAACTGACCGGTTGCACTTCAGCAGAAGAAATGCTTACCCGTATGGAGCGGCACCTGCCGAAAGCCAACACCGTTGTGCGATTAGTGCTGACGGGGGAGGTTGCGGAGGAAGCAGACATTGCCGCCCGCCTCTTTACCGAGAAATACGGTATTGAAGTGATCGACCGCACCACCCCTGCCCTTTCTGCAGAGGCGATGCAACAGCAAAACACCCTGCAGGGGCACTTTGTGCGCCGTGCCATGAAGGAAATTGCCAACGCCACCCCCCAAGAGCGCCCTATTTTAGAGGAAGCCTTGCGGCTGGGTCTTAAGGCATTGAAGGAGGCGCGGTTATGAGATTGATTCAAGCGGAGATCACCGCCTTCGGAAAATTCAAAAACTTCTCCCTTTCTTTTGAGGAAGGACTTAATCGGTTGATCCGCCCCAATGAGTTCGGCAAGACCACCCTGATCCATTTTCTCTATTTTATGCTCTTCGGCTATGAGGCCAAGCGGCTGAAGGGGTATTTTCCTTGGGACGAAGCCGCCTTGGCAGGTGCCTTGGTTTTAGAGCACCAAGGCAAGCGGTGGCGGATCGAGCGGATCCACCCCGCCAAGGGAGCGGAAAAACGGAAGATCTTTTGCCCCGATACGGGAGAAGAACTTGTGCTTTCCCCCAAGGAACAGCCTGCCGCCCGCTTTTTAAGCATCGACGGTGAGACCTTTTTAAGAACTCTTTGCATCACCGAAAGCGACCTGCTTTTTGCCCGTACCGACGGGCTGGATGTGGCACTGAAAAACCTGACCGCCACCGGTGATGAGAATGTTTCCTATTCCCAGGCGGAAGGATATCTCCGAGATCTGCACAAGCGCTATATGCACTGGGGCAAGACCCAAGGACCCTTGCTGGATCTGAAAAAAGAACTGGAAAACGACCGCCTGCGCCTTAGCGCTCTGCAACAGCAGGTCAGCAGTCAGTTAGTGACCAAGGGGACTTGGGAACGGTTGGAGCAGGAGCGGGCAGAGCAGATGACCGCCATTGCCGCCCTGCAGGAGCGCTTGAAAAAAGCCACTGCCTCCGATGCCTTGGCACGGTTGCAGCAGCTGCAGCTTTTACGGGAGCAGAAAACCAGTTTAGAGCCGCCTGCCGTTTCCGAAGCGGATCTGGATCGGCTGGATGCCGCTTTCAACCAACAGGAGGAGGCCATCCGCCTTGCCAAAGACTGCGCCGAGGAAAAGACCCGCGCTTGGGAGCAACTGCAGCTCTTAACCCAATCGGCAGACCGCTTTGGGTTCCACAGCGGCACCGCCCTTCAGCGGGAGGAGCTGAATAAAAAGACCTCTCCCCTGCTTATGGGCGGGGTAGGTTCGGCAGTTTTGAGTGCCGTCGCCTTGGTTTTAGGGGTTCTTTTGCACCCTTATGCCTATCTTGCCGCCGGTATTCTTTTGGCGGCGGCGGTGGGTTGCTTTTTGGGGCATTCCTTCCGCAGAAACAGCCTTTTGCGGGCAAACGGGGTTGCCACCCTTGGGCAGCTGAACGAAAAATGGGCACAGTATCAGGAGGTCCTCTCCCAACTGCAAGCCCAACAACAGCAGTTTGATGCCTTCTCCGCTCAAGAGGCGGATGCCCGCCGCAAGGAGGAGGATGCCCGCCGCCTTGCCGACGAATTAAAGGCGCAATTCCGCATCCTGACCGCAGGAGAGCTGAAAGAAGCGCGCATCCTTTGGGGTGTTTATCGCCAAAGCGAAAACCGCGCCGATCTGCGTTTGCAGGAGCAGATGATCTTGGGCAATAAGACCGAAGAGGAATGGCAAGCCTTAGCCCAAAATGCCGTACCCTGCGGGGAGACTGCCGAGCAAGTGCAAGCCCTTTTATCGGAGGCCCAGGAGCAATTACGCATCATCCAGCATCAAAAGGATGCTTTGGAGCTTGGGGATCTGCGCACCCTTTGGGAAGAACAGACCCGCCTTGGTACGCAGGTACAGCAAAAAGAGCAGCAGGTACAGCAGTGGCAGCAAGAGCTTCTTGCGGTGCAGCAAAGCCTTGCTTGGCTGAAGGCCGCCAATGAGGAGATGAACACCCGCTTTGCTCCCCGCCTTTGCGCCGAAGCAGGTGCCCTTCTCTCCCGCCTGACCGAAGGAAAATACGAAAGCCTGACCATGGATGAGAAATTCAACATCTTCCTGACGGTGGAGTCTGCCACCCATCCCCTTTCCGCCTTTTCTTCCGGCACGCAGGATGCGGTCTACTTCGCCTTCCGCACGGCGGTCAGCGATCTGATCAGCGAAGCACCCTTACCGCTGATCCTGGATGACCCCTTTGTGCATCTGGATGAGACCCGCAAAAAGGCCGCCGAGACCCTTTTGAAAAAAGCAGCGGAAGAGCGGCAAATTCTATACTTTTCCTGTCGGGAATAAAAAATGGTTGTATTTTTTACAATAATATTGTAAAATAGATATGATACAGAGATAAAAGGAGGTTTTTTCGCTATGACCATCAACAATCATAACGGAACCATTAATATTACGGAAACTGTATTTGCAAACATTGTGGGTAATGTTGCCAACTCTTGCTACGGCGTGGTGGGTATGGCCGCCAAGTCCGCAGGAGACGGAATCGTTTCCCTGCTGAAAAAAGATCATTATGAAAAAGGCGTGAAGATCATTCCCGACGGAGACGGTGTGATCGTGGAGATGCACATTGTGGTGCTCTACGGGGTGAATTTGCCTGCCGTTACCCGCAGTATTTCCAAGGAAGTAAAATATATGGTGGAGCAGATGACCGGCTTTACCGTAAAGAAAGTCAATATTTTCATTGACGGTATGAAAGCGAACTAAGGGTGAAGTAAACCATCCAAGCGCGCCCCAAAGGGGCACCTTTTGGAGCTTTTCACCCAATTTATTCTTGCAAGGCATCAAGCCTTGCTTCACCTAAATTGAGTAAAAATCCCTCAAAATCTACTCCCTTTGGGGTCAAAGATTTTCAAAAGTGCGGATTTTTGGTCAATCAAGGCATAAAACACAGCCAATACTTTGTGTATTGGCGAGTATTTTAACGCAGAGTGAGCGAAAATCCGCCTTTTCAAAACAGGCTTGGATGATTTGCTTCACCCTAAGGAGACTCACAATATGATTACAGGTAAACAGTATTGCGAGATGATCATCTCCGGATGCAATCATATCAGCAATCAGAAAGTAGCCATAAATGCACTGAATGTATTCCCTGTTCCCGATGGGGATACCGGTACCAATATGACTTTGACCATCTCCGCCGCCTCGCGGGAGCTGAAGGCCTTGGGCGATTGCACGGTAGCAGAAGCTTCCGACCGCGCCGCAGGTGCCATGCTCAAAGGAGCGCGGGGCAACAGCGGCGTGATCCTTTCCTTGCTGTTCCGCGGAATTTCCAAGGGCTTCAAGGAGAAAGAGACCGCCACCGCCAAGGATTTTGCCGTTGCTATGAGCGAGGGTGTGAAGGCCGCTTATCGGGCGGTAATGAAGCCCACCGAGGGTACGGTATTGACCGTTTCCCGCGTTGCAAGCGAGCGGCTGACCGCTTATGTGGAGACCGCAGACCTGACCTTTGAGGAAGCCCTTCGCTATTATGTGGAGCAGGCAAACGAAGTGCTGGCAGAGACCCCCGAAATGCTTCCCCAGTTGAAGCAGGCAGGGGTGGTGGATGCCGGCGGTAAAGGCTTCTGCGTGGTGATGGAAGGCGCTTTGGCCGCCCTCACCGGCAACCCCGTTCAGCCCGAGGAAGAGCAGACCGCCATCGGCATCAACGATCCTGTGGTGGATGAGCTTGCCATGCGGGAAGAAGATATTAAATTTACCTACTGCACCGAATATATCGTGACGGTGGATGAGACCGCCAAGAAGGATAACCCCGCCGACCTGCGCTCCTATCTGGAGTCCATTGGCGACAGCGTGGTTTGCGTGCCCGACAACGATATTATCAAGGTCCATGTGCACACCAACCATCCCGGCCGCGCCATTGAAGAGGCCTTGCGGTACGGTTCCTTGGTCAACCTGAAGATCGATAATATGAAGGAAGAGTTCCGCGAGCGGCAAAAGAACCAGCCCGCAGAGCCCGCCATCGCCGCCCCCACCAAGAAATACGGTTTTGTTTCGGTGGTTGCAGGGGCAGGTCTTGCTTCCCTTTATAAGGATCTGGGTGTTGACACGGTAGTCGAGGGCGGTCAGACCATGAACCCCTCCACCGAGGATATCCTCACCGCAGTCAATAAGACCCCCAGCGAGGTAGTCTTTGTACTGCCCAACAATAAGAACATTATTATGGCCGCCGAAACCGCCAAGGAGCTCTCCAAGGAGAAACAGGTGGTGGTGATCCCCTCCAAGACCGTACCTCAAGGTGTGACCGCAATGCTGGGCTTCGACGAGAGTATGTCTGTGGAAGAAGTGGAAGCGGCAATGACCGAGCAGTTGGCTATGGTGCAGACCGCGCAGGTGACCTATGCTGCCAGAGACTCGGTATTTGATGACCACGAGATCAAAGAGGGTCAACTGCTGGGTCTGATGGAGACCAAGGTGACCTTTGTGGAAGACAAGATGGAAGATGTTGTCCGCAAGCTGTTTGAGCAGATGGCAGAAAAGGGCGGCTCTTATGTGAATGTGTATTACGGCACCGATGTGACCGAAGAAGAGGCAAATAAAATTGCCGCACAGATCCAAGAGCAGATGCCCGATGCAGAGGTTGTTTGCTTGGAAGGCGGTCAGCCTGTATATCATTATATTTTCAGCGTGGAATAAGACCGCCGAAAAAGACGCAGAATATCAAAAAACCTCCCTTTTCAGGGAGGTTTTTTTATGGCATAATTATAAAAACAGGGCAGTTCTTTAAGAACTGCCCTGTTTTGTTTGATCATCCGAAGATTTTCTTCTTGCCGAAGAGCATAGCTCCGAACAGTCCGCCGCTGACCACCAGCAACGCGATCCACAGGAACAGGTTGCTATGATCCCCCGTATCGGGGTTGGTGGTGGGAGGCAGAGGAGGCTCCACGGGAGGTTGCGGCTCCACAGGAGGTTGAGGCTCCACAGGAGGTTGAGGCTCAATCGGCTCGGTATAGGTGTTGGTGAAGACGATGGCAGTATCCGCCTTGCCGTTTACGGTCTTGGCGGCCTTCAGCACACCGTTTTCATTCACCACCGTCACCACGATCTCATACACCGCGGTGTCATAGGTGATGGTGGCATCGGTGCCCGCCTTCTCCTTGATGAGGAAGCGATATTCTCCTGCCGCATTGAAGACCAGCGGAGTGAATTGAATGGCGCTTCCGCTGTTCAATACGCTCTCCTTCAAGGTTTGAGCATTGCCCTCTACCCGATAGAGTTCAAAGGTGAACTCCCGATCGGCAAGTGCTCTGCCGTTGAGGATCTTTTCGGCGGAAAGGGTCAGGGTGGCATCGTCTGCATCATAGATGTTGGTGAAGGCAATGGGGGTATCCGCTTTGCCGTTTACGGTCTTGGTGGCTTTCAGCACACCGTTTTCATCCACGACCGTTACCGCCACATCATACACAGTGGTATCATAGGTGACCTTGGCATTATCGCCCTTCTTCTCTTTGACCTTATACAGGTATTCCCCTGCCGCATCAAAGGTCAAGGTTTCGAAGGTAACGGTTTCGCCCTTATTGGTCACAGACTGCTTTAAGGTCTCCGCCTTGGAAGCGGCATCCACCGCATAAAGCTCGAAGGTGAACTCATCATCGGTGATGGTCTTATTCTCCAAGGTCTTCTTGCCGGTGAGAGACAAGGTGGCATCGGCGGGATCATACACATTGGTAACCTTCACCGTTCCGCCGCGGACGGTATCGGCAATCACTTCATACACCAATACATCGCGGCCGCTGTTATCGGTCACCTTGGTCACCTCGACCGTTACCACATAGGACTTGGTATCATAGGTGATGCCGTCCTTATGGTTTGCGGTGGCGCTCACGCCCTCGGGCAGTTTTTCTTTGATCACAAAGTGATAAAGTCCCTCTTTGGTAAAGGTCATATAGGCGGTCATATTCTGAATTCCGCTCAAATCGTCGGTGACCAGTTTTTCTTCAAATTTGAAGGAACCGTCTGCCTTATTGGCGGCCTCCAGCAAGGGATCGCCGATGGCGACCACCGTGCCGCTTGCATCTTCCATTGCCTGATAGAGTTCAAAGGTGAACTGACCGTCGGTCAAAGTCTTATTATACTTCTTCTCGCCGCCCAGCTCCACCGCGATGGGTTCCACATTCAGCTTATTCTCGAAGCGGAGCACACCATCGGTAACCACCGAGGTCTCGCCCTTTTCATTCACCTTGCGCACCAAGGAGGTGGCTTTCAATCCGCCCTGCAGATTGTCGGTCACGTCGATCTCGATGTGATAGGTGGAACGGTCATAATCCATCAAGGGATCTGCATTGGCGGGAACAACCTCTTTCACCACAAAGTGGTAACCGCCGATCTCGGTGAAGTTCAACTGCGGAATGGAATGATGATCGAAGAGGAAATCGCCGGTGCCGTTATCGGTCACGGTGGTAAGCAGAGCACCCTGCACCACGCTTTGGGTGGCGTGATCGTGATGGGCTTCATACAACTCAAATCGAAATCCGTTTGCACCGTTATACTTGGCAAGAGCATCGCCCAGCAGGGTCTTCTTGCCGGTAAGATCCAGATAGGTGGGAGCAACACGGTAGGCATTATCAAACTGCACCGCACCGTCCAAATACTGAACCTGCGCGTGCAAGGTACCGTCGCCCTGATCGGTCACATCCACCTGAACCCGATACTCACGCAGATCGTAATTCACGCCGAAGGCGGAAGGATTGGCGGCATCCACACCCTGCGGCAGGTGCTCGCGCACCACATAGGAATAGGTTCCCTTTTGGGTGAAGGTGAGGGGTGCAAAGGCGAAGGAAGCATCATAATCCGAAGTGGGAACCTGATTGCCTACGCTTTGGATCACATTGCCGTTCTCCAGCAGCTCGAAGTAGAAGGCATTTGCCTGCAGCTTCCGAATGCCGCCGTGGAGGGTCTTATGCCCTTCGATCACCACATCGGTCACGGGATCCACCGTATAGCGGTTATGGAACAGAGCATCGGTGGTGTTGCCGTTCAAGGAATAGGCAACGGTAGCGGAAAGTTCGCCGGTGGAATTATCCCCAACAACCGTTACGGTCACATCATAGACCGTTGCATCATAGGTGGTACCCTGATAGCGATGGTTTGCATCGGCGCCTTGGGGGATCTTCTCGCGGATGGTATAGGTATACACATCGGGCTTGCTGAAATAGATGGGTTGGAAGGTTACCTTGCCGTTGCCGTCGTTGGAGCTCTCGCAGATCACTTGGGTGCCCTCCAGCACTTCGAAGTCGAAGAGGTCGGGAGTCAGATTCTTGCCGATCAGCTGCTTGGCGGCTTCCAAGGTAACGGGGATAGAGGTGGGAACAAACTTATTCTCAAAGGAAAGGGTATCATGGACCGCCGCCTGCACAATGGCAGTACCGCTGCCGTTCACGGTCTTAAGCAAGGTTGCGGTGCCGTTCTCCAAGCGGTAGATCTTCACCTCCACGGTGAAGGCACTGCTTTGATGCCCCACGGTCACTTCCACACCGTATTCCTGCGCACTGTAGGTAATACGGGGATCGGCATTTTGAGGAACCGTTTCCTTCAGCACATAATACTTGGTGCCGATATCGTTGGCGGCATCATTGAAGAGCAGTTCGATCTCGGTCTTGCCGTCCAAGCCGGTCGCGATGGACTCTTGCAACAACGCACCTGCGGTAAACTGATTGTTCTCTGCGCGGTAAAGTCCGAACTGAAAACCGGAGGCGGGGATGGTCACCCCATTGGGGGCATCGATGGTCTTGCCGATATTCAGCACCACTTCTGCCGCACCGTTGACCTCATAGCGGTTCTCAAAGGAAGCCTTTATATTCCAAGAGGTGGTTGTGCCCACGGTATTGGCAACTACAGCGGTATCGGTCCCTGCCAGCACATCGCTGACATAGAGCTGACCCAAGCCGTCGTCGCTGACCACAACGGTGAAGTATGCGGGCGTTGCATCGTAAATGATACCGCCTTCCACATAAGCATTGTTGATCTTCTCGATCAAGCGGTAGGAATAGGTGCCTGCCGCATCATAGGTCTCCATGGCCATTGCGGGAAGCAAGGAGGCGGTCTTAACGCCGATCTCATTATTATAGGTGACCGAAGCGGTTCCGCCGGTTACATTCCGATAGATTCCGGTGGTTGCATCATAGCGCTGGAGTTGGAACTCAAACTGCAAAGCGGTATTCCAAGCCGCAGAGGCCGCAAGGTTCTTTTCCACATCAATGGTCACATTGGTGGGCGGAATGGTGGAATGGGCTTGATAGGTGTTGGTAAAGCGGATATACTTCGTAACTCCCGCTTCGGCGGTTGCATTCCCGCTCAAAGCATTGGCGGTAAAGCCAACACTGCTGTAATCGGTTTCCGTTGCGGTAACGGTCACGCCCTGCAGCAGGTCGGGGATATGCAAGGTCTGATTATGAGCCAGTGTAACGATGTTATTCTGCCCTGCGATCAGGGGAATGCTCTGCCCATCGGAACGGGTGGCGGTAAAGGTATCCCCTGCGGTCACCTGCCCGCTCAACGCTACATTGAATTCAAATTCCTTGGTCAGATGGGTCTCCAAGGGGCTGACCACGGTCTTACTGATGATCACCTCGCCGCGGAACACCTTGGTATTCACAAAGGCGGCTTCATTGATGGTACCGGAGGCAACGGTGAAGGTAGCCTCGGTGGCATTGGGATCGCCGTTTACGCTGACCGGCTCATATTCACCGTTGATGATCTCCCGCACGGTGAGGGTCTGACCGATCAGGGCGTTGCCCAGCACATAGGCGGCCTCGCCGCTCTTCACGGTAACGGTTGCCCTGCCGTTTGCAAACTGCAAGGAACTCAAGGTGCGCTCGCCGTTGGCATCCTCTTTGATCAAGGTCACATTCTCGCCGAAGGAAGCATCTGCCGCGCTGATCTCAAAGGTATAAACAAGCTCGCGGTCCTCGATGGTGGAATCGGCGGTCTTCCGAATTTCAATGCCTTCATAGGGATCCACCAGCAGCTTTCCGTTGTTGCCAAGGTAAGCATCTACATGGTAATCGTCTTTGGAGGGATGAGCGCCCACTTCCGGCTCATGGACAAAGGGCATATCGGACATGGGGAGAGTATTGGTGGTATTCTCGGTCTTGGTGCGGATATAATCGCCGTAGTGGTGATAAATGGTGCCGCGGAGAACCACCCAGCTCCCGTCGGAAAGCCGTGCCATATCGGTGGCTTCATGGTCCAGCACATATTTGGAGACCGGCTCATACTCATAATGGGCCTGTACATTGTTCCCAAAGCCGGTGTATACGATAAAGCGGTGATAATAGAGATTGTTCTCATCATAGACCGGCTTGGCGGCGCCTTTATAGAGGGTACCGTTGGTATCGGAATAGATGGGGGTATCTACATTATAATAA
Organism: Eubacteriales bacterium; assembly: GCA_045539135.1. Taxonomy (GTDB): domain Bacteria; phylum Bacillota; class Clostridia; order Oscillospirales; family QAKW01; genus QAKW01. The sequence goes on from JAZQET010000092.1 coordinate 61,475, forward strand.
TACCGCTCATTCTCGATGGAGGGTTCAAAATAGGAAATGGTGTTCTTATTGGTGCTGTAAGCATAGGTTTCGGGGTTGGCGGTATGCCATTGATTGGTATAGAACACATATTTGCCGTTTTCCGTTTCAAGGGCATCGGGGGCGGTGTTGGCAAGATCCAAAAGGTCGATCTTACTGCTGAGCCCCACCTCATAGATCAAGCGGCTGGGAGCGGTAGCGCCCTTCACGGTCATGGATGCGGGATCCATGGGATCCGTTCCGTTGAGTTGAACGTCATACTGCACCAGCGGGATCAAGGCGGCAGGCAATCTGCCGATCACGCGGACATCGCCCACTTCGCTGGCGTCGATCTTTCCGTTTACCCCGCTCTTTAAGGTGGTACGCACCTGAATGGTGGCATACATCATATCGGTTTTACGATGGTTTTCGTCATCGCCGATGGCATCGTAATAACCGTAGGACTTTATGGCATAAACAGCGGCATCTGCCAATGCGGCGGGGACTGCGGTGGGGGATGCATCCTTTCCGTCCCAGAAGCCTACATATTTGCCGTTGACATCGCCATACCAGCCGATATAGTTGCTGTAGGCACCCGTTTCGGGATTATAATAAAGCTGACCGTTGGTATAAGCCGCATCGATCAGGTCGCGGGCGGTTTGCACATCCGCGATCCCCAATCTCTTTTGCACCGACCAAACCAAGTTATTACCTGCTTCGGTGGGGTTTTGCTGGGTGCCCATTCCGCCTTCATAGATCATCTTGGCCAAGGTGGCACCGGTATAGAGGTTTTCGCCCAGCTGGATCCCTTTAATGGCCTTGACTTCCATATTCTTGCCGATATAATCCTCGAACTCTAAGAAGCCTGCTTCATTGATGCTGTCGCCGGTCTCCACCAAGGTGGGATAATAGAGAGACTGGATCACGATCTGCTCCACAATGCTCTCAAAGGCATTGATCAGACCGTCTGCATTGCTGGCGGCGAAATAATCGGTCACATAGTTTTCCGACCAGCCCGCTGTCAAAACAGCAGGGGTATAGGCGATGGTACGTGTTACGGCAGGGACCCAGCGGTTCCCGCCGGGGCCGCCTCCCGTCCAATAACCGGCGCGGATCTCCACGCTTTGGTTCTTATTGCTTGCGTTTTCCAATCCGATATAATCGGTCCACATCGCATCGGTGGCGGTATTTCCTGCAGGGTTCAGCACGCTCAAAGCGGCATCACTGCCGTCGACCTTCAGACCCAAGGTATAGAATAAGGGATCGGTTGCGTATTTTTCAGCCATCTTATCCCGCACCCAAGAGGCGGTCAGCTGCGTCAAGAAGGCAATGCCGGGAGTGGCATAATTACTGCTGCCGTCGCCGCTGTTGGCAGTACCCACAGCGGAAAAATCGGTGGTGGCGGTGGTGGGAGCACCGTCGCTGAGCAGGACCATAACAGGGGTACGCTTTACGCCCGCCTGCAGACCTTCGGTGATGGCGGTCTCGGCAACATCTTCAAATTGCTGCCAAGCCTGATACAGACCGTTTTGAATATAGGTACCGCCTTCGGCCTGCTTATTATTATTGGTACTGAAACTGCTGCCGACATTATCGGCAACGGTGCCGCTTACACCGGGGGCAACCTTTACGCCGGTACGGTTCCGATCATATTCGGTCCAGCTCGAAACCAAATAAGCAGGCTCTCTTTGGGAATTCTGACCGGGGGTATACCGCCCCAAGGGCAGGATCACCTCGGCGGTGCCGGTGGTGGCGTAGCTATCGGTGCTGTTGCTTCCGCTGTAGGCGATCACGCCCACACGGTTATAAGCGGAAAGCTCCTGCAACCGTTTGATGGCATCGTTGGCGGCAGTCACGGTGGCGGCCACTGCCTGATTGCTCACCATACTGGCAGAAAGATCCAACACCAACATCGTGTCGGTAGGAAGGACTGAATAGCCTTCCACGCTCTTACTGGCGGCAATGGCGGAAAGAGCAACCAAAAAGTTGGAGGGCTCCAGCTTTGCCAAGCCCTGCACAGCGGCGGCATTTTCCGTCTCATCGGTGGCATTGACCAAACTTTCGGTGGTGGTAAAGACCGATTTATCGGTCCACACGCTGCCTGCATAGGTGGTATTGGCGGCGGTGGGGCCGAAAAAGACTCTCCAGTTATTCACCGTGGAGGGGTCGGCAGACGCGGTATAATTCAGGGGAACCGTATCTGCGCCTGCGGCGAAGGGAATGCTCATCGCCACGATGCAAAGTGCCAGAAATCCGGCAAGTACTCTTTTGAAGGTGGTGTTTCTTTTCATTTTGCGCTCCTTTCTTGATTCTTAAAGGGTTCTACTTCTTCCAATTCTATTCTGTGTCTTTTTGGTGCCGTTGAAACAGTTCCGCAAAGGCCTGCTCATTGGCTTTTTCCACATAGTCCTTAAATTCTTTTAAGACCCTGCGCCCGATGGAGCGGTAGTCCATCGCCAGCACTTTCTCGACTTTCTTTTTTCGGAGCTCTTCGGGCACATTATAGATCATCATAATGCTGTGCAGAGCGCCTGCGATCCGCACATCCAGCGGGGATGAATCGTCGGTGGTCATCATGGTGGCATATTCAATACCGGAGACCAGCACCTCTGCTTCGGCAAAATTCATCTCTTTCCAAGTGGGGCAGTATTCGGCAAACACTTTTTTCGCCCGTTCAATATCATTCTTTCGAATGATCCCCAAGGTCAAGGGATGGGAGTAGATAGAAATGTAAAAATCCTTGGCGATCTCATCCTCCTCGCACATCGCCGCCATGGCGGTCAGCTCCAAGCAGACAGCCATCAGGGAGCTATACCCTTCATCGGCCTCCTTCTCCATCATCTTCCATTGAAAATCACAGAGCATTTCCACCAGCACTGCCAGCATATGCTCCTTGGTGGGATAATAGAAAGTTAAGTTTCCCGTGCTGATTCCCAGCTCATCGCAGATGGCCTTGGCAGAGGTGTGGGAAAAGCCCTTTTCCAAAAACATCCGCATAGCTACCTGCACGATCTCCATTTGAGTTGTATTGACTCTTTTACGCGCCATTGTACTCCTCCGAATTGTTTATTTTTTGCAAGCATCCTATTTTTAGCACGCTTCCTATTTAGTATCTATGCTAATTTTAGCACGCGTGCTAAAAAATTGCAACCCCCTTTTTGAAAATTTTTTATTTTTTTCAAAAAATTGGTGTTTTTGTTAAATGAAGATGAAAAAGACTTCGACCAAAATCGAAGTCTTTTTATAAGGAGTATGAAGATTATTTTTTAGTCTGCGCCGTTTATTATATGACCGATCAAAACGGATGCAGATCGCTGTTTCTTCAGCTGAAGCCGTATCCCGATACGGCGAAGATGAAAAACAGCGAAGAATTTATTCGTTCTGCGCCGTTTTCATCGGTCAGACCGCGATGCGGCGGTCTAATCTTATTCGTTCAGTTAACATTGAAATAAATTCTCCGTTGGTAGGCTTTCCCTTAGAACTTTTCACGGTGAACCCGAAGATGGCATTGAGCACATCGATATCCCCACGACTCCAAGCCACCTCAATGGCGTGGCGGATGGCGCGCTCCACCCGCGAGGCAGTGGTATGGTTATTTTTGGCGATGGTGGGATAAAGCTCTTTGGTGATGGCTTTGAGCATACTGCGGTTTTCCAAGGAAAGGAGAATGGAATCCCGAATATAATCATAGCCGCGGATATGGGCGGGGACGCCCACTTCGTGCATCAGGTCTGCTACATAACGCTCCAGTTCAAACCGCGCCGCGTCCACCGGCGGCTCGGCGCCTGCCCGCTTTTTCTCCAAAAGTGCCTTAAAGCGATCCCGAATAAACTGATAGTCCAACGGGGGCAGGATAAAGAGATCGCCCCCTGCATCCATCACCTTTTGGGCAAGGCGGTCATTGGGCACGGCGGAGAGTACCGCCAATACGGTATTTTTCCGATAGCCCACTTCTTTTAAGGTCTCAATGATCTCATCACTGCTTCTGCCGGGCAAAAAGCCATCCATCAGCACCACATCCGGCTGACGCTCGGTGATCATTCGCACCGCATCCAATCCGCTGCCGCATACGCCCAGCACTTCCATTCCCAATTCCGTAAAACGGTCCCGATTATAATTTACTGCTTCTTCATCGGTTTGCAACAAAACGATGGTCATTTTTTCAAAACTCTCTTTCTGCATTTTATGTAGTTCCTCCTTCAATGAGGGTCACACGGCAACGCTCCCCAGAAGCAAAGGGAGTTTGCCTTTTTCGCCCCTTTTTTCTAAATGATAGCAAAATTTATCCACATATGCCGTCGAAGGCTGTCTGGAATTCAAATTTTTCGGGGCGGAAAAATCTGAGGATCGGGAAAGGGAATGTTCCCGCGGGGCAAACAGCGGTGCAGCTCATCTGCTATCGAGGTCATTATACACAATATGTGCTCATTTGTCAAGAGTGTTTCGTTTTTTCCTTGACAGATGTGCACAATCCGTGTATAATACAAGAGAAATGAGGTGAATACGGATGCAAACCTTTGCCAACCGATTAAAAACACTGCGTATGGAGCAGGGGCTTTCCCAGCAAAAGCTTGCCGATCTTATGGGGATCTCCAAAAGCAGTATCAATATGTATGAACGGGGGGAGCGGGAGCCCTGCTTCCACACGGTTCGTGCTTTTTCTTCCTTTTTTAATGTGGATATGAATACCCTTTGGGGCACCGAAACCGCAAAAAGCGCCCGCCTGCCTGTTTTGGGGGAGATCGCCTGCGGCGAGCCCATCTTTGCCCATACCGATGAAATGGAGTATATTGAAGCCGACCCCTCCCTGCGGGCGGATTTTTGCCTGCGCGCCAAGGGAGACAGTATGGTGGGTGCCCGTATTTTAGACGGGGACTTGGTCTTTATCCGTCGGCAGGAGACGGTGGAAAACGGCGAGATCGCCGCGGTGATCATTGATGATCACGCCACCTTGAAGCGGGTCTACTTTTATCCCGAGGAGCAGACCCTTTCCCTCCACGCGGAAAATCCCCTCTATCCCCCGCTGATCTATAAGGGGGATGCGTTGCGGGAGATCCGCATTCTGGGCAAGGCTCTTTCCTTCCATAGTAAATTAAGTTGATTTGAACCTAAATCCAGCCGGCACTGCATCAGACCTCGTCCATATACGAAATTATAGTTGACAAATTATGCATTTAATGCTACCATTTGCATATATACTGTTCCGATGGAGGCGCGGCGTTCATCAGTATCTCATCCGCACAAACGGGTAAGGGATGAGAGAAAGGGACCGCCGCCGAAGCCGCAGAAGCCTGTGCCCGCAGGGTCTGCCGCTGGGCTGCCGCAAAAGATGCGGCAGACTGTCATAAGCGAAATGCTTTTGGAGTGCTATCGAATTTTTTCTTGATCGCACCCCATCGGTGCGATTTTTTATTATTTATAGGAGGAAATTTGTTATGAATTTCAAAAAGATCCTGCCCAAACTGCTGATCATGCTGTTTGTGGTAGCCTTCGGTGTGCTTTGCGCGCTGAACGGCTCTATCACCGAGCCGGTGGGTACCCTTTGGTCCCTGTTCCCCCCGGTGATCGCCATCGGCCTTGCCCTTATCACCAAAGAGGTTTATTCTTCTTTGTTTGTGGGTATCCTGATGGGCGGCTTGCTTGCCACCAAGTTTAACCCCATCCACACGGTGGACTCCATGGTTTCGGACGGATTCATTTCCGCCGTTTCCGGCACCGCCGGTATCTTTGCCTTCTTGGTATTCCTCGGCATCATTGTTGCCATGCTGAATAAGGCAGGCGGTTCCCGCGCCTTCGGCGAATGGGCTGCCAAGCACGTAAAAGGCAAGATCGGTGCTTCTTTGGCCACCTTTGCCTTCGGTGTGCTGATCTTTATCGACGATTATTTCAACTGCTTGACGGTTGGTGCGGTGATGCGCCCCGTGACCGATAAGGCCAAGATCTCCCGCTCCAAGCTGGCTTATCTGATCGACGCTACTGCCGCTCCCATTTGTATGATCGCGCCCATCTCTTCTTGGGCAGCCGCTGTTGCTTCTTATGCAGGCGACGGTCAGGGTATTGCCCTCTTCTGCAAGGCGATTCCCTATAACCTGTATTCCTTGATGACCTTTGTGTTCATCATCGCCATCACCCTGATGAAGTTTGATTACGGTCCCATGAAGCTCCACGAGGCCAACGCCGAGAAGGGCGACCTCTTCACCTCCGGCGTGATCACCGAAAACGATGAAGATGTTCCCTCCACCACCAAGGGGAAGGTCATCGACCTGATCCTGCCCATCTTGGTGCTGATCGTTATTTGCGTGTTCGCTCTGTTCTATGTGGGTCGCTGTATGGGCGAAGAGTGGGTATTTGCTTCTGCAAACTATGATGCTTCTTTGGGCTTCATTGATGCCTTCTCCAACACCGATGCCACCGTGGGTCTGCCTTGGGGCGGTCTGATTGCATTGGTCTTCATTATGATCTACTTCATCGCCCGCCGTCTGTTGACCCTGAAAGAAGCTATGGAATGTGTGCCCAAGGGCTTTATCGCCATGGTGCCCGCCATTCTGATCTTGACCATGGCCACCTCTTTGAAGAATATGACCGGTCTTTTGGGCTCCGATGTGTTTGTGGATAACGCTTTGGCCAATGCAGGCGTGCTGAACCACTTCCTGCCCGCCATCATCTTCTTGGCGGCTTGCGGCATCGCCTTCTCCACCGGTACCTCTTGGGGCACCTTCGGTATCCTGATCCCCATCGTGCTCACCGCCTTCGGTGTGGAATCCGAAATGGGTATCATTTGTATGTCCGCTTGCCTTGCAGGTGCGGTTTGCGGTGACCATTGCTCCCCCATCTCCGATACCACTATTATGTCTTCTGCAGGTGCACGGTGCGACCATATTAACCATGTGTCCACCCAGTTGCCCTATGCCATCACCGTTGCTGCCGTTTCCTTGGCAGGCTACCTGCTGGCAGGCTTTGTGCAGAACGTTTACATCGTTTTGGCCTTTACCACAGTATTGACGGTCGGCACCCTCTTTGTGCTGAAAAAGCTGAACAAAAAGGCATAAAAAATAACATAAAAAACAGCCCTCTCGGAGGGCTGTTTTTTATTGACTCTTTCGTGTTTGGTTTTGCCGATCAATCTTCTTCGTGCAGACGGCTCAAAAGAGATGCAGATTGTTGTTTCTTCAACCGAAGGCGTATATCGATACGCCGAGGGCGAAAAACAGCAAAGAAAAAGACACCCTTTCGGGTGTCTTTTTCGGTCTCTGCTCTTTTCAGCCATTTTCCGTGCAGACGGCTCAAAAGAGATGCAGATTGTTGTTTCTTCAACCGAAGGCGTATATCGATACGCCGAGGGCGAAAAACGGCAAAGTAAAAGACACCCTTTCGGGTGTCTTTTTCGGTCTGCGCTCTTTTCAG
>JAZQET010000093.1:0-40459 GCA_045539135.1 Eubacteriales bacterium
GCAAAAGAGCGCAATCCCTTGGAGACCACCACCTATGGGGTGGGTCAGATGATCAAGGATGCCATGGAGCGCGGCTGCAGGCGGTTTTTGATCGGCATCGGCGGCAGTGCCACCAACGACGGAGGCACAGGGATGCTCACCGCCTTGGGCTATGCGTTTTTAGATGCCCAAGATGTGCCCATTGCCTTGGGGGCTAAGGGCTTGAAGGATCTGGCGAAGATCAAAACGGATGGGGCACATCCCCTATTGAAGGAATGCACCTTCCATATTGCCTGCGATGTGACCAATCCCCTGTGCGGAGAAACAGGGTGCAGTGCGGTGTTTGCCCCCCAAAAAGGCGCCACTCCCGCCATGATTCGTGAAATGGATGGGTGGCTTGCCCATTATGCAATCCTTGCAAAAACCGTTTCACCCAAGGCGGACCTCAACTACGCAGGTGCAGGAGCGGCAGGAGGCTTGGGCTTTGCCTTTTTGACCTTTACCAATGCCACCTTGCGATCGGGGGTTGAGATCATTTTGGAAGAAACCAAGCTGGAAGAGGAAATGAAGGATGCCGATCTGGTGGTGACCGGTGAGGGGCGGCTAGATGCCCAAACGGTAATGGGAAAAGCCCCCATCGGCGTGGCGCGGCTTGCCAAAAAACACGGCAAGCGGGTCATCGCTTTCGCAGGTTGTGTTACCGAAGAGGCAACGGTCTGCAATGCCCACGGCATTGATGCCTATTTTCCCATCTTGCGGGGGGTCACCACCTTGGAAGAGGCGCTGAACCCTGAAAATGCTTATAAAAATATCGTGGCGACCGCGGAGCAAGTCTTTCGGCTGATTATAACGAAAAAAGGGGAATGAGGAAATGCTGATCATTTTAATCGGAGGCACCTTGGATGTGGGAGAAAAGAGCCGGCAGTATTTTGAAAGCCGCGGCTACTCCGTCATTCAAAAATATAACTATGTAACAGAGGCAACGCCCACCTCTCATTTGGGAAAGCGCCATAAGCATACCGAAGAAGAGGTGATGCGCTGTGATCTGGTGTATGATATTCACGGCGGGAAAACGGGGTTTAATAAATCCCAAATTTTAGATGCGGTGCGGGGGCGTACCAATGCGATGATGACCACTTCTCCCGATACCATGGATTTTGTGCAACAGGTCATTGATACTTATGGAGATTATGTCATCCCCGTTTACCTTTATATCGACGAAGAGAGCCTCAAGGCGGTCACCGCGCGGTTTGTTTCGGATCCCGAGGATTTTGAAAAGCGTATCAAAAAGGGGCAGGCGTTAAGGCGAATGTATCTTGAGAATATGGGCATCTTCAAAAAGGTGGTTCTTTTTTCCAAAGAGGATCCCTTCTCCTTCGAGGGGCTTTTTGCCCAATATGATCAAGTGATCAAAGAAGCGCAAGAGGCGCAAAAGAGACTCAACGGCAGTTTCTATGTGGATCTCCCGTATAAAGGGGATCAGGATTATATCTTTGTGAGCTATTCCCATAAGGATAGCCTTCGGGTAATGCCCTATCTTTCCGCTCTTCAACGCAAAGGCTACCGTGTTTGGTATGATGAGGGGATCCATAAGGGAGCAAATTGGCAGATCTTTTTGGGAGAGCGGCTGCAGGGGTGTACGAACTTTTTGCTGTTCTCTTCGGAGTCTGCGGTGGAGTCGGAGTTTGTGATGAATGAGCTCAACGGCTTGATGCTGGCCAAGAATACGCATCCCATCACCGTGCAGTTGGATGATGCGGATTTTCCCTTGGGTATTAAAATGTATTTGAGTAAATATCAGTATATCAAAGCTTGGGAAGATGATGTGGTGGAGAGCCTTTCGGAGGTTCTCTCCCCCACCACCAAGGCAAGAACAATGCAGGGCTGATGATAGCCGGCACGAAAAAATCCCCACCGCGAAAAGCGGTGGGGATTTTGCTATTTGCGCTCCTCTTTAAGAACGCGGGTGAGGATGTGCTTGTAGATGCCCGTGTACTCCGCTTGGGCGCGCTCTACGGTCTTGGGGGAGATCTTGCCCTCCTGCAAAAGCTTGCGAAGAAGCTTTGCTTTCTTCTCCAGTCTGGAGAACTCGCGGTTGATGTTTCCCATCGCCGCTGCGGCGGTGGGGTCGGAATAATTACCCATGGTTGTTACCTCCTATATTCGATTGTTGATACAGGAAGGCAATAAAAAAAGCCTATCCTGCAAATGGGCAGAATTTTCCCAAGGAAAATTCCATCCTTTTTGCAAAATAAGCATTCGCTTTATGTGAGTTTATGATAGCATAACGGTTTTGGTTTGTCAATAGAATTTTACAGTACGGTTGGAAAACGACTCTTTGAATAATCCCTTGGTACGCAGAGTTTGTGCGCATCTTTTCAGCGGGGTCTTCATTTGCAAGTGCTTGGTTTAAGATGTTTCGACTGGAGAGGACTTCGGCAGAATAAGAAATTATATTTTTCTCACGAAACTTCTTGATTTCTTTTAAGAATTGTGATAAATTCTTGTTAAGAGTTGATCTTGTTATATTACCCAGCCTTGTATGCTGGGCAATCACTGACAAACCAACTCTGTTTTTGTTTATGACTGCAAATCTTTTTGCCTGTATAATGGGCGACACGACTGCACCTGGTATCCACTTTTTTCGTATAAATAAGATATCAAAAAGAAAGTTGTTGTGAAGCTTTTTACATTTGATTTTTCAAAATCTTTAAAGCGATTTCCATCACTTCCTGATCGTTTGTCTTGGGATGATCTAACATCCAATCGATTAATTTGTTCATTTTCTCTTCTGTTTTCAAAAACAGCAGGATGCCGATTGCCTCGTCCGCCTTCATTCCAAGTGCTTTCAATCCGGTTGCTAACGTCTTTTCGGTCGGTTTCATTGGTAAACGCTCTTTCTATGTATCTTTTGTGAAATATCGGTTATATAATCCGTTGAGGTTATCAGAGGATTAATGCAGATGTTCTTCTGAAAAAATTCATCGCTTAAGATCTCTTCGTCGGTTAAAACTTCGTTTGAGAACTGTTCATTCTCTTCTCCAACTCCCTGCCAATCTCCTCCTCTGTTTTGGTGGTCTCGATAATATCCAAGACTTCCAAAATCTTCCGGTGGTGCGGCTCTCCGCTGATTTTGGCTGTCGGACGAAGAAACTGTGTAATCTTTTCGCGAGTAGACTCTGATAAATCCAGGTCCAACTCTCTCCTCCAAAGTTTCAAGAAATCCTGAAATAGAATTTTTCGTTCTTTTCTTGTAGTTTCGTTCACGATTTAATAACCCCTTTGCAATTTCAACATCTGCGACACTATCCGCATTAATATATAAAACAGATTCAATAACCGGATTCTTAAACGTGCCGCTGACATACAGAAGCTTATTGTTGACCTCAAAGATATATGTGCCATCCGAAAGAGTACCAAACCGGTCTTTTTTATCAATAAATGCCTCTTTGATCTTTTCGTTCAGCAGCATTATATCTTCCTGATGAAGCAAACTCATCGCCCATCCACGATTATTATAATCTTTGATGGAGTAGCCGTCAATCAATTTTTCGTCTGTTAAGGAATCATTCGTTTTCGCCGGAATAGAATTACTATTGACAACTGTGCCGCTTTGTGGTACATTGGTTTTAGAGGTTGACGATTTTATGAGAGAAGTGCGGTTGGCACGAGGTACTTTGCCGTCAACCTCTAAATTTATGTCATAAAAAATATTCCGACCGTCTCGTGCTTGTGCCACAAGCAAATCGTAAGAATATGGGATATCTTTCCAATCTATCGGGGAGTAGTCCTCTTCGTCGGTTAAGACTTCGGCGGAGTACCGTAATACATCTCCGTGAACAGATCGCTCATCTTGTAATAGCCCTCTTCCACGCTCGGCTCCGTTTCTGCGACCTCGATCATTTTCTGCAACATCTCTGTTTTCTTCTCTTGAGTCGGGATGATCGTTAAGAAACCTAAAGCCGACCTTATCAAATCTTCTGAGTACCCCACCTTCTTCATAGCCTTCAAAAGATTTAATACATTTTTCGAGAATATCTCCTGTGCTTTCGTCATCAAACCACATACCTTCCTTTTCCACATATTCATAAAGCTCATATAACAAGCTACGGATTGGGTCTCCATCAACCATAAAGACATCGGTCACCACAAAATCATTCGTATTATGTGTAATGCTTTTGCGGTCAGAAAGCACTAACTTATTCCCGATTACCGCATTAAACTTAACACCAAGTCTGCTGTATTGCAATCGTCCCGTGTCAGCGATCTGTTTATAAAAGACTCTCCACTCAGTTTTTGTAAGTGCTTTATGAAACTCATTCACAAGTTCGCCTGGACGATTTGCGCTATCACCATTATACCCGTTTACACTTTCACCGTCAATTAACTTTTCGTCTGTTAAGGAATCATTCGTTTTCGCCGGAATAGAATTATTATTGACAATTGTATCATTTTGTGGTACTTTGTTATTAGAGGAACTTGAGCGAACATTGTTCACCTTGGAAACCCAAGCGTGAGGCAAAGTGCTTGAGTCCTCTTTTTTATTTGTATAATGTCATATAAATATTTTCTACCATTGGCATCATTTCAAATCAATAATTTCGCCTTGCGTCCGGAAGCCATTTGGATCTCCCGTTGCATCAGCTCCTGCAAAGGTGCTGCGGCTTCTGCCTTCAGCAAGATTTTATCCAGACGGGACATCCCGTTCCAGTTCGCTCTTCCGTGTTCTGTGCCACTTGAAAAAAATGCTTCGCTTAAGATTTCTCATTTGGAGAGAACTTCGGTGGAACTTTTTACATCTGATTTCGAAATATTTTCAACACGATCTCCAGAACTTCTTGTTCCTCTGCTTTCGGATTCTGTTGCATCCAATGTACTAACTGCCGCTTCTTTTCCTCCGTTTTCAAAAACAAGGTGACTCCCATTATATCGTCTAAGTCCATCCTTATATCGTCGAGAAGAATCGCCAGTTCTTTTTCTGTTTTCGTCAATGACATTTTTATACGCACTCCTTTTGGCCTTTAATACTTCTTCATTACCGTTAATCTCCATAACCTCATCAATAGTTCCGGTCATATACCTGTTTGCAGTAACGAAATACATATTATTTGCCGTTTGAATAATTATATTTCCTTTTTTTGCCGAAATTCAAGTCTGTCGTTTTGTTTGCCATTGAACGATTAAAAGCAGATTGTTCTCGGCGATTGCGTGGATAATAGATATCATCTGTAATATCTTTTTCTCCAAAAAGCTTATCCAACGCGGAATATCTCTCTTCTACCGGCATAGAATTACTATTGACAACTGTGCCGCTTTGTGGTACATTGGTTTTAGAGGTTGACTTTTGTATTTCTGAAGCGCCATCGGCGTGAGGTAGGATTGAGTCAACCTCTAAATTTATGTCATAAAAAATATTCCGACCGTCTCGTGCTTGTGCCACAAGCAAATCGTAAGAATATGGAGTATCTTTCCCATCCATCGGGGAGTAGTCCTCTTCGTCGGTTAAGACTTCGGCGGAGTACCGTAATACATCTCCGTGAACAGATCGCTCATCTTGTAATAGCCCTCTTCCACGCTCGGCTCCGTTTCTGCGATCTCGATCATTTTCTGCAACATCTCTGTTTTCTTCTCTTGGGTCTGGATGATCGTTAAGAAGCCAAAAACCGACTCCATCAAATCGTTTGAGTACTGTTTCTTCGCCATAGCTTTGAGCAAAGAGACGCACGACTCTTTCAACTGTTCTTCCGATAGAATCATATACCGAAGGTTCCTCTCTTTCTATTGTTTCAAAAATCTCATACACAAGATTTATGTCCGAAGGATTATCGGACATAAAGATATCGGTCACCACAAAAGCATTCGTATTATGTGTAATGCTTTTGCGTTCAAAAAGCACCAGTTTATTCCCGATCACCGCATTAAACTTAACACCAAGTCTGCTGTATTGCAATCGTCCCGTGTCAGCGATCTGTTTATAAAAGACTCTCCACTCACTTTTTGTAAGTGCTTTATGAAACTCATTCACAAGTTCGCCTGGACGATTTGCGCTATCACCATTATACTCGTTTACACTTACACCGTCAATTAACTTTTTGTCTGTTAAGGAATCATTCGTTTTCGCCGGAATAGAATCACTATTGACAACTGTGTTGCTTTGTGATACACTGGCATCAATAAAGAGTTCTCCATTGGCGCCTTTAATGGTGTTTACGGCAGCATGTAAAGTCTGTCGGGTGGAGGATTTTCCAAATATAGAACTGATGGCTGACCTCTGGCTATTTTTTTGGATAGGCATGCCGGCGGAAGTAGGTTCTGTGTTTGGAGACACAGAACTGATGGCTGACCTCTGGATGCCTATTTGGGTAGACACGCCAGCGGGCGTAGGTTCTGTGTCTTTATTAAAAGACAGATTCAGCGCCCGGTTGACTAACGGCAATTGGAGCTTATTAAGTTTCAGTCGGCGCCTGACTCTTATAATCGAGACATCACTTGTAGATTCTGCGCGATGGCCGTTGCTGCTGTCGGTAAGGCTGCCGATGTCTCGATTTTTTATTTATAAGTCCGTTTTATCGGATAGTGGATTTGATAAACTAATCAAGGTAAGAGCAATCAAGTGTTTGGAGGTGTATAAGGTGGATTTTTATGAGGCGCGAAAGCGGACGGCGGAGTTGAATGAACAAATTCAGCAGGGTTTCCCTAAAATCTACAGAATGCGCAGGCTTCAACTGTTTTCCGGAGATGCACTTACCGTAAGCGCCTATGTGATCACCTTACGTAAGATGTCAGAGCATTCCTTTGCAGAACGGGTGACAGAATTTTGGATGCTGTTAAAATCTGCATTGCTCCCGCAAGAACGGGTAGAGATAAAGAACCGATGCTTTTGTGTTTCAGGTGCGGGATATGAAATCCTTTATTGCATAGAGGCATATAAGAAATGCGCAGAGCAGATTGGTTATATGGAAGGAGATCAGGCGATCACCGCACTTTTACACCGCAGAAGTTGTGAGGTTGCGGCAAAAAAATTGAATGAGCAAAAAAGAGCGTCTTGGCATACTTATTATAGGAGTCTTCCCTCTGTGTTTCCAACTATATATGATGAAATGAACGAGGCGGAATGGATGGAGGCTTATCCAAATCCTGCCGATCGCTTTGTCTTTTTGGTCTCTAAAACGGAAGAAAACAGCAAAAAGCACTTATGACCTTGGTCATAAGTGCTTTTTGCTTACAAGGAGATCTCTGCCGTGGGGGTGGTGAAGTCCACCGTGTGGGTTTGGGTCTTGCCGTCTTTACAGACGGTGAAGGAGCAGGTGCCGGTGCCCTGCACCCGTGCGGTGGTCTCGCCGATGGAGAGCACTTCGCCATCTTCCGAATGGCAATAAACGGCAACGCCTTCTCGCCACAGGCACTTGATCATGGTGCCGAAGGGCAATTTCACCGGATAGCGGTAGCCGTCTGCCAAAAGGGTGGCGGAGCGGATGGGTGCGGGGTCGTTGTACCAATCCACCGCCAAGAGGTAGAGGGAGCGGGTACCGTCCTCGTCCACATAGACGGAGAACTCCACATCATTGCCTGTCTCTGCCCAAAGGGGCTCTTTGGCCGCTTCTTCTTCGGCGCAGGCGCGCAAGGTGTTGGCATAAAGCTCCTTCACCGCAGGATGGGCGGGATAAACGGGAGCGTTCAGCAGGAGCACCTCGCCCTTCCCGAAGGCATAGCGGCAGAGCAAGGGGGTGCCGTCGTCGGCATTCACCGAAGAGAGAAGTCCCTCTTTTTCATAGTTGGTGCAAACGGGAACCGAAATCCCTTGATAGGTGGTCTCCTTAAATTGGGGCTCCCCTTCTGCAAAGGAGAAGGGAGTCTTTCCGAAGGTGAAGTCGCCCTTATTCAAGGCGGCAAGGTCGGTCGTCACCGTCATATGAGCGCGGGACAGAAGCAGTCTGCCGCCCTCTTCCACATAGCGGGCAAGGCGGTCAAAATCTTGTTCCTCTGCACAGTTATACCCAACAAAGGCAAGGGTACGGTAGGCGGAGAAGGCATCCTCCTCCACCGGAAGGGTATCCACCTGTCCCAAGGGGGTGCCGGAATAGCAGCCGGTGGGCTTGTTTTCGGTGGCATAGCGGGTGGGTCCTCCCGCAGGCAGGCAAAGGGGATAGAATATTTTCAGCAGATCCCAGCTGTTGTTTGCCTCAGGGAAGGCGCCGGAGGGCATACCGTTTGCCTCCCGCCAGCCCCAAGTAAGGCGACTACCGCTGCTTTGGGTGAAGCCATCATACCGTCCGTAAAGGAAGGCGATGGGGGTATGGAAGGTTCCCTTGCGGGTGTGGGTAGTGAGATAACGGTAAAAATCCTGATGCTCCTTCAGGTATGCATTTAAGCAGGAGGAGAAGCGGTGGTAATGGGTATAATGATGCTCGATCCGCCAAAGACCCTCCTCGGTGTTGATCTCATCGATCCCCAACAGATAGGAGGTATACAGCGCCAAGCGATAGCGGCGGTACTGGGCGGGGGTGTTATGGAAATCGTGGCACCATTGGAGTGCGTGATGCACACCCACCGCAGGCAGGCGGTAGGCATTTTTGGTACCTCTTAAGAAGGAAAGGATGGGTTCCATAGAAGTATACATGGTTTCGGCACCCACCCAAGAAAAGCCTGCCTGAATGAAATACTTAAAGAGGGCGGCGGGACCGGTGTTGCGGGTCTCCCGCAGGCGAAGCTGTTGCAGGCGCTCGATCATATAGTCGGCACCGTCCTTCATATCGCGGGGGCGGTTGGGGTTGCGGTGGCGGTAAAGCTTATCCCCGTCGCTCATCAAAAGGTTTTGAGAGGTCCAGCGGCTGAACACGTGATCGGGGTCTTCGTCGCTGATTCGCATCCAAAGGTTATGCATCTGCAGGTCGGAAAGCTTATCGTCCATCCGCCCTGCGCCCCAATAGGCCAAGGCGCCGTCCACTTCGTGGGATTGGGGTCCTTTATAGCAGGGGCCTGCCAACTGCTGTTCATCGGGACTGCAGGCAAGGCCTTCCGCCTCTCTGCCGTCCAGCATCAGGACATAGGCGGTGTCGGTCTCCTCCATCAGGCGGGTAAAGACGCGCCACACTTCGGGGTCGATCACCCGTGTGCCCGACCAGCGGTAGGCGGGGCGGATGGTGATCAGGGTGCCCACTTGGTTGGAGAGGTACCAAGAAAGGTATTCCTCCATATCGACGGGATCCTGCTTGATATAGATCATATCGCCGGTGCCTACACGAACATCGTCGTTTTCCCCTTCTGCAATGCGGCCGACGGTGCCGGAAAGACTGCCGCCCTCATAGGTGACGGTAAAGGGCAGGTCCTCCCCTGCCTTTAAGGGCTTTAAGGGGATGCCGTGAAGCCCTGCTTCTTCAAAGAAGAATTCGGTTTTGGCTTCAAAGCAGGCGGGATCCACCGAAAGGGTCACTTTGGTGTTGGGTTCTGCGGTGCGCAACAGGATATAGGCCTTGCCGCCCACCTTGGCAGTCTTGGTGGCGCTCACCAAGACCACAGCACCGCCTTCCCGCTCGATGAGACCGAATTCATGGATGGAATAAGGAAGGGGATCGTGGTAATCGGAGATCAGCTCATAGGTGAGAGTGTTTTCCTTGCCCAGCAGGTGGGCGGGAACCTCCAGCTCCCATTCGGAGAGCACATGGCTGCGCTCGAAGATCTCGCCCTCGTGGATCACCTGCCCGTTGAGGGTCACGCGGAATTCGGGCCACTCCTTGCGACCGAAATACTGACCCGACCAATGGTAGTGGTCACGGTAGGGTACGGTGAGGGAGAAATCGGGCAAAAGATCGGTCTCTTTGCACCGCAAAACAGGTGCCTCCACATAAAGAGTGCCCTGATAGTGGACCCCTTCGATCCAAACGGCAACCGAAGCGGTTTTGTCCTTGGGAATGGTGATCGCCTTGGTAAAGGCGGTCATTTCATAGCTGCCCTCGGGCAGATCCAATTGATGGATCAGATCGGGAGGAAATGCCACCGAAGCGGGGGCATACCCTTCTCTTTTATAGCGCACCTCCACCCGCATCCGCAGGTACCCGCCCTCTTGGATCACCAAATTCTCGGCGGCGGCGGAGAGTCCCATCTCCAAATCGTCGGAAAGTTCATGGAAGGTCATAAAAGAGAGCTTGGGCGGCCAAAGAATAAATTTATGGATGCGGCGCACATAACTCTCGGGCTTCTCCGAAGAAAAATTCAGGCAGTAGTGGCAGTTTACCGCGTGCTCGGTATCTAAGCAATCGTCCAAAAGGGCATATTGCATAGGTCCGTCCGGCTCATTTTTCCATTGATAAAACTGATTGGTCTGCCCAACGGTGAACAGACGGTATAATTTCCCCTCTTTCGGTGAAAAAGAAAAGGCAAAGTCTACCCCTTCCTTTTTCGGACGGAGCACTTTGCCGTTTTTATCTTCTTTCCAAAGCAGGTGATAGCGTTCAAAAGACATAATGTCACCCCTCTTTTTTATCTGTTGCCCCCATTATAACAAAGGGGGTGTGGGAAGTCAATGAAAACCCCGCCGATTTTTCAAAAAAGAAAAAAGCCGCCCGCCAAACAGGTTCGGCGGGCGCCTAAGGTTATTCGTAGTAGTAGGTAAAGGTTTCGCTGTTATAAAGGATGGTCACATCGGTGGGTGCGGCATAGGTGACCACATCCCAGCCTGCGGTACGGCGGAGCATCAAAACAGCGTCGGCCATATCGGCCACATTGTCGCCGTTTAAGAACATCTCGCGGGGCTCCATGGCACCGTTATAGTCCTTGCCTGCAAGGCGGCGTAGGGTGATCATCACGTCCAACAGATTCACCAAGCCGTCCCCGTTTACATCGCCGCCGCTTGCATCGGTGTTTGCGGCAAGGGTGGCCTGCAGTGCGGCAAGCTTGGCAGAGTAGGTCACGGTGCTGTTGGGCAGGGTGTCGGCAGAAAGCTGGGTCTTTGCCACGGTGGGCAGAGCTTCCATTGCGTTGGACGCGTTCAGAATGGCACTGCCCTTTGCCAGCACGGCGGATACATCGTTCTCATCCACCGTCCAAAGGGCGTTATAGGTCTCGATGTATTCTTCTGCTTCATAGTAGGAGAAGGAATAGTAGGCTAATTTATTAGGGGCAAGCCCGCTGATATCCACACCGCTGTAAAGGTGGACGGTATGAACGGGGGTGGAAGTACCCGAATCAAAGAATGTATTAGTGTGCAGACCGACAGAGGGATGCTGGATATAAATATCGGTTACCGCGGTTGCGTAGTTGGTGCAGAAGAAGTATTTTCCGATGTAACTGATGGAGGCATCCACAATGATCGTGGTTACCGTGTCTTTATAAGGCGAAGCATGCCAAGGAAGGGATGTGAAGACAGGGTTTTCCTCGGTAGCATTGGCATTACTTTCATAATCGGGAGTTTGATCGGTATAGGAGGGGTTTTCAATTCGGACAGTGTGGGTCTTACCGTCATCGTTGAGAAAAATATACCAGAAGGTAGAGGTATTGTCTCCTTGGATGCTGGGAAGCTTTCCGGAGGCAACCAAGGAATTGGATGCAGAGACCATCGGGTAGCTGTAGCCATAGTGGCAATCCACTTCTACTTCCCAATCGGTTTCCGATGTAAAGGAAATCGAAACATTCTCGGCGGTGATGTTCAATTTTTCAATGGCGGCAAGTTTTTTCAAAACGGTTTCGCTTTTGAAATGTGCTTCCAAGGTTGCTTGGGTGATGGTTGCGGGTAGTTGGTCTGCGGCACCGGCCTCTGCGATTACGCTTTTAACTTGTGCATACAAAGCATTAAAGGGATCGGTGGTATATTGGGATGCGGTGTGTGCCAAGGGCTGATTATAAGCATTGGTAATTGCTTCTTCCAAAATATCCCAATGTTCAGGCAGAAATTCCCCTTTTTGTCCGGAAGATGCACTTTCAATATGGGGCACCGTTTGAATGGCGGAAAAATAATCTACTGCTGTATTATAAAGAAGCTCTTCTTGGAACTGGCGGTAAACAAAGTACATTACTGCCGTGCCCATCAACTGTCGGCCAAGCTCGTAACTGACATGAGCCTGATCCCGCTCCAAAATGGGGAGGATTCCGTAAAAGGTTTCTTTATAGCCGGTAAAGGTATCGTTGGGGTTTAATGTGGTGCCAAAGTAACTGGAGAGGGCATTTTGATAAATTGTGGAAGCGGGAATGATAAAATCGGGGGCGTTTTCAGTCAATTCGCCCACTGCAGTCATTGCCGCAACGCTTCGATTATAATAAGCGGCAGCATCTTTGACGCGATCTTGCTGTTCTACTAAATCCGCGTACCAAGCAATTTTGGCACCTGCGGCATCTTGATGCAGCCATTCTACTGTTTTAGCCACAGAATCGGCAAAGGTTGCACCGCTGTAAGTAGACTCATGGTAGTCTTGAATAATGACAAGGTCCCATGTTTTTGCAAAGGCGGCACGGTATGCTTGATACTTTTCGTCGGTGGTTGTTTTTGCTCCGTCATAGTGAGAGCCTGCGGTGGCGGTGGTGGAATACATTCGACGGGCGCCCTTTGTGACATATTCAAAGGTGAATTCCGTTTGGATTCCCGCGTTATTCAGATCAGTAAAAATGTTGCTGAAGTATTGTCTATAGTCATCTGTATGGCTGTTGCCGAAGGAAAGAATTCGCAGTTCCTTTAATTTCAAAGAAACGTTGCTGTTGGCTTCCGCATACTTTCCGCTTGCGTGGTTCAGCCAGCCCTTCATGGTGAAGGCGGAGGCGGGGAATGCCCCTGCTTCAACGGTCTCCACGGTCTTTGCCATATCCACCGTATTAAGAGCGGTCAGATCGGAAAAGGCACCTGCGGCAATGGCGGTGATGCCGTCATTGATAACGATATTGGTGATGGTTGCCTTCTCTGCTTCCCAAGGAGAATCCCCGCTGATGGAAACGGAACCGCTTCCGGAAAGGGTCAGGGTGTTATTGGAAAGCGTGTATTGAACAGAACCGGAAGAAAGGGTTCCGCTTGTTGCGGCCACCGCCACAAAGGGGACGGATGTTACCAACAGGCACAGAACCATAAGAAGGGACAGGATCTTTGTTTTCATAAAAAACCTCCGATGTTTTTATTTATGCGGCAAGGGCAGTGCCGAAATAATTGTCATAGCTGTAGCGGGTGCCGTCGCAGTCGGGGGCATCAAATTCTGCGCGGGGCTGATGGGTATGAATGGCATCCGCATCGGTGCAGTTGAAATAGCCGTAGTGGTTTAAGGGGTCGATATTATTGGTGTCAAAGGGACCGTCCAAAAAATTGTTGGGGTCGTTGGGGTTTGCGAAGAGAGGATCATCGAAGGTCACATCGCAAAGATACCACTCTCCGTCCAGCAGAACGGCGTTCCATTTATGGGCACCGCCGTTGGCAAAGCCCGCCACCGAGGTGCAGTTGATGCCCACCCGATAGCACAGCATCTGGAAGGCTTCGGCATAGGACTCGCAAACACCGCTGTTCTTCAAGAGCACCCCGCAGGCAGACCACTCATCCACCACCGCTTGGGTAAGGGTGATGTTGGTAAGGTCATCGGGCAGTACCCAATAGGCATAGCGGCTGTTGCAGATCAGGTAATCGTGGATCATCTTTTGCTTTTCCACCGGTGCCAGATGCACGGGGATGGTGGCAACGATCTGTTCTACCTTATTCTTTAAGAGGGCGTCTTTCGCCTTGATGGAGTTGATCAGGCCGACGGAAGGCTCCACGATGGTATTATTGACTTCATCCAGCGTATCGGTCAAACCGTCACCGTAGCTTAAGTAAATATAGGTCTCGCCAAGGGTGATGCTGTAGCCGTAATAGGCACCCACATACCATTTTTCGGGCTGATCCAGTTGATAAGCGTTGAAGACCTCGGAGATCTCATCGGGAGTCAAGGTCTTGCTGATGGAGAATTCATATTCAAAATTGCGCACCGCAATGTCCATTGCCGTGTAGGCAAGCTGTTGATTGCGGGTAAGGGTGGTGTAATAATAGCGATTGTTGGCGGAAACGGCGGTATGGGAGGTGGGTTGCCGATCTATAAAGGCGGAGAACCGCTGCAAAAGAACCGCAAGCTGCGCCCGATCGGAGTGAACATCGGGGCTTAAGGTCACCACGCCGTTCACATTGGCGCCGGTGATCAACCCTTCTGCATTGGACCAAGCCACCGCATCCAACGCCCAAGAGGAGACTTTAGCCGCATCGGGATAGGCGGAAAGGTTGGCAGAACGATAGGTGGTATAGCTTTTATATTTGGCATAGCGGTAGAAGAAGGTTGCCGCCTGCTCGCGGGTGAGAAGCCCATCGGGATTGAAGGTGGTGGGAGAAGAACCGTTCACGATTCCGTTGAGGTATGCCCATTCCACCGCGTCTTGATACCAGTTTTGGGTCAGGTCGGTAAAGGGGGTCTCTACCTCCATGGGGGATGCGCCGTCCAACCGCCAGAGCACCGTTGCCATCATAGAGCGGGAGATGGTCACATCGGGGGCATACTTTCCGTCTCCGATGCCGCCCACCAAGCCTTGGTCGGCCGCCCATTCAATGGAGCCTTTTGCCCAGTGACCGTCAATGTCGGTAAACGGAACGGTTGCCGCCGATGCGCTCACGGTGATCACGGTGATCATGGTGAGCAGGGTGATGGAAAATGCTAAAATTTTGCCGAGTTTTTTCATAAGAGTCTCCTTATATTACAGTCAGGTTTCAAGGTCGGGGTGAAAGGCGGGCATTAATTGAAGCTTGAACAGATTGCGGTCGTGCAATAGGTCGATCCGCTTCTTTTTCTCTTGGTCTTCAATTTCGCCCGTGCGGATATAGCGATCCAGCTCCGCATAGGTGAAGCCCAAGTTTTCTTCGTCGGTCTTTCCGCAAAGTCCGTCGATGGGTACCTTCTCCACCAAAACGCGGGGCAAGCCCAAAAGGGTGCCGATCTCTTTGATCTCCGCCACCGTGAGGTGGGAAAGGGGGCTGAAATCCCCTGCCGCATCTCCGTAGCGGGTGGAATAGCCCACCCAATCTTCGGAAAGGTTGCAGGTGTTCACCACCCGCCCGTTACAGCATTGGGAAACCGCATAGACCGCCGCCATCCGAATGCGGGGCGGCAGGTTGGTTTTTGCCTGCGCGGTCAGGGGCAGGTCGGCGGGCATGGCGGAGGTAAGTCCCTCCACCGCATCTTTAATGTTGATCTCATAACGGCGGATCCCCAAATGATCCACCAAAAGATAAGCCATATCAATATCGTGTTGGGTTCCGCAGGGCATCAGTACCCCGATGACCCGCTCTCTGCCCAGCGCCTCCACACAGAGGGCGGCGGCCACAGAACTGTCCTTCCCGCCGGAAATGCCCAGCACCGCATTGCAGTCGGGACCGTTTTCGGCAAAGAAGTTGCGGATCCACTCCACACAGTCGTTTTTTACTTTTTCTGCATTGAACATTATTCTTGCTCCTCCAAAAGAGGGAATATCAGGCGGGCAAGATTGTCGCCGTAATAAGCAAAGCCTTCATCGTTGGGATGAAGCCGCCGATCGGAGAACAGATCGGTGTCTTGCGGCACCAGATCAAAGCCGGGCACAATGCTCATATTGGGAATTTCTTCCGCAATAGCGCGCAGATGCTCCTCCACCGCGTGGAAGGAGGGAATCTTTCGCTCCGATTTCCAATCGGCGCGCCAGATGGGGGTGATGGCAAGAATGGGGGTCTCGGGGTGCCGCTCTGCCAAGGCTTCAAAGAAGGCGCGGCTGTCGGCCTTGAACACCTCCCATTCGCTTTTGGAAAAATCGTTGGTACCGTAAGCAACGGTGATCAGGTCTGCCTCCACCGTGGGCTCCACCTCCGCCAAGGGGGGATAAAAGACCTCTGCGCCGATGGCCTTATTGACCACCTGCATCCCCAAGGCATCCGCCAAGCGGTTGGAATAGCTTTGGGAGGGCAGGTAGGCATCGTAGCCTTGGGTAATGGAGTCGCCGTACATCAGCAGAACCGACGCCCGCTCGATGGGCTCGGCAAAGGTGGCATCGGTCAGCTCCAAGCGGGTGATGGTGGAGCTTGCAGACCAAGGCAGGTAAAGCTCTACCTCTTTGGTGCCCTCTTTCAGGGGGAAGGTCTGCTCAAAGGCACCGTAGGTGCAGTTGTCCCGCAGGTCGTCAAAGGTGCGGCCGTCTTCATAGTTGCGCAAAACGCCGCTCCGCTCCCCGTCTTCAAAAAGTTCCACCGCAAAAAAGGTGCGGGAGGAGCCTTTCTCTGCCACCAGACCCAAGGTCAGCGCCGAAGCATCGGTGGTAAAGGCGATGCGGATGCCCGAAGAGGAAAAGACCTTGGGGGTGCACCGCTCGGTATACATTTCAAGTTCTTCTTCATTGAAGCGGTAAAGGGTCAGCCCCAGCTCCGTTTCCAGCGCGAATTCCGCGCCCAAGGTACATTCTTTGATTTGAGAGTAAGTCAGGTTCATAATCATTCATCCTTTTGAATCAGTTCAATAATGGCCTTTGCTTTCATCGACCAATCGTTTTCCCGCGCCTCTCGGTCCAAAAGAGCAAGATAGGCGGGGTCCTTGGCTTTTTGCAAGCCCTCTTCCACCTTGGCAATAAAATCTTCGTGATCCTTGCCGATCAGCACGCTTTCATATTTGCGGCATTCGTTCATATCGGTGGTCACAATGGGTTTATGGAGCGCCATATACTCAAAGATCTTCACCGGACTGGTGGCTTTGGTGATGCTGTTGATCTTAAAGGGGATCATCAGCAGGTTACAGCGGCGGGCATAGTTCTTTAAGACCGAATAGTCTCTGGAGCCCATAAAGTAGATGTTCTCTTCCCCGCCCAGATTTTCATCGAAGGACTCATCGTATTTGATGCCGAAGAGCACCACCGAATAGCGGTCGGTGGCGGCAAGCTTTTTGATCAGCTCGTAATCGAACCATTTGGCAAGGGCGCCGTAGTAGCAAAGAATGGGCTTGCCCTTGGCAAGGATGGCTTCAAATTCCGGCTCAAAGACATAAGAATCGTCGTAAGACTCAAAGAAGCTGTAGTCCACGCCGTTGGAGGACATGGTGAGGTTCTTGGTGCCCCGATGCTCTGCCACATTCTCATAAAGCAGGTCGGCAGTGGTCACCACATAAACATCATCGTTTTCCAGAATGTAATGGTATTTATCCATAATGTTCTGGGGCACCTCCTTGGTGCCTGCCAGTTCGGGAGAGATATCGTCGATATACTCATAGATAAAGCGGAAGCCCTGCTTCATATAGTTGCGGATATCCTCTACCGAAAGCCGCCAATCGGTGGAATAAAGCTGGATGTATTTGGGCAGATCCACCTTCGCGAGCTGCTTCATCAGGATCTTATTGAGCATCACATTATTATAATTAATGAGGTAAAGGTTTTCGTTCAGGCGGGCGATGGTCTTGATGTTATCGGTCATGGAGGTCACTTCATAAAGCACCAAGCACCGATTTTTCGCCAGATTGTTTGCAATATGCTGAGGCCGCTGAAAGAGGGGCACATGGTAGCCGAAGCTGCTCCGCCAAAGCACGATCCGATCAATTTCGGGATCGTTTAAGATGCGGCGGAGAATGTGGCGGAACTTGGCACGGCGCAGAAAGGTGGTAAAACTGATCTGATCCAGATAGTTTGCCTTTCCGTAGGCATAAAGCTTTTTCCAGAACATCACAAAGCCGTATTTTTTATATACATTTGAGAGCTTGGATAATTTGTTCATCGGGTCCTTCCGTTTCTTTATTCATTTTCGGAAAGAAGGCGGAGGATGGCGCCTGCCTTTTCCGACCAATCGTTTTCCTGCGCCTCTTTATCCAAAAGGGCAAGGTAATGCTTATCCTGCCGCAGGGCGGCACCCTTTTCCAATTTGGCAAGGAAGTCCTCGTGGTCCTCCCCGATCAGCACCGAGCGGTATTTTTTGCACTCGTTCATTGCGGTGGTCACAATGGGCTTATGGAGTGCCATATACTCAAAGAGCTTCAAGGGGGAGGTGGCTTGGGTAATGGAATTGATCACAAAGGGGATGGTGAGGATATCCATCTTCACCGCATAGTATTTCAGAATATGATATTCCTTGGGACCGAGGAAATAGACGTTTTCCAGATCGGCAATGCCGCTCTGCCCGTAGGATTCATCGTATTCGATGCCGAAAAGGATGATGTTATACCGTCCGTCGGCATTGATCTTTTTGATCAGCTCGTAATCGAACCATTTGGCAAGAGCACCGTAGTAGCACACGTTGATCTTGCCGTTTTGAATGATGTCAAGGAACTCTTTCTCATAGGAGAAATCCTTTTTATACTCTTGGAAGAAGTGATAGTCTACCCCGTTGCAGGCAAAGACCATATTCTCCTCGCCCCGCTTTGCCTTCACATCCTCATAAAGCTGGGCGGCGGTGGTCACCACCGGCACCGAGGTGTCGCTCATGGCGTAGTTATACTTATCCAGCACATAGGCAGGGATCTCTTCGGTGCCGGAAAGCTCGGGGGAGATATCGTCGATATATTCATAAAGGATCTTAAAGCCGCGGCGGCGGTAATCCTCCACCTCCTCCATACTCATGGACCAGTTGGTGGAATAGATCTGAATATAAACAGGCTTTTGCACCGTGGCAACAGTATCCTTGATCAGGCAGTTGAGTTCGTAATTTTCAAAGTTCACCAAATAAAGGTTTTCCGCCTCCCGCTTCAGGGTGGTAACGGTGTCGGAGGCGATGGTCACTTCATAAAGCACCAAGCAGCCCTGCTTGGAGAATTGCCGTGCAATATGCTGAGGACGCTGGAAGAGGGGCACGTTCCAACCGAAGGGACTGCGCCAGATGATGATCCGCTCATAGTCTTCGCTTTTCAGCACGTTGGTGATCTCATTGCGCAGCAGGTTGGTACGCTGATCGTTCACAAAGTCCATCATCGCCTTTGCCTTGGAGCACCAAGTGTTCTCTTGGGCTTCTGCCACCAAAAGGGCGCGGTGCTCTTCGTTGCCGATCAGGGCCTTTGCCTCGGCAAGACCTTGGAGGAAATCCTCGTGGTCTTTTCCGCAGTAGACCGAGCGGTATTTTTGACACTCGGGCAGTGCGGTGGTCACAATGGGACGCTCCATGGCCATATACTCAAAGAGCTTTACGGGGCTGGTGGATTCGGTGATCTCGTTGATCAGGAAGGGGATGATGCAGATGTCGCAGTTACAGCCGTAGGCAGGCAGCTCTTCATAAGACTTTCTGCCGAGGAAATATACATTGTTTTCTTTCAGGATGCCGCTGGCGGAAAGGGTATTGTCATAATCCTGCCCGATCAGCACAATGGCATATTCATCGGTGGCGGCGATCTTTTTGATCAGGTCATAATCGAACCAAGCCGCCAGCGCGCCGTAGTAGCAAAGGGTGGTCTTGCCGCTTTCCTTGATGGGGGCAAGATCTTCGGGCACCGCATATTCTTTATAAGCAAAATGGTCGTAGTCCACCCCGTTGGTGATGAGGGCGGGCACCTTCACGCTGTCTTTTTGGATCTTTTCTTTCAGATTGTTGGCGGTGGAGACCACAAACACATTCTCGTCCCCCAGCATCCATTGATGGCGGGTCACAAGATCGTCGTAAATATCGCCGGAAAGATCTTCATTGAGATCGTCCACATATTCATAGATCACCTTATAGCGGTAATCTTCATACATCTTGATGCGGTCATAGGGAATAAAGTCGGTGGAGTAGACCATCAGGTACTTATTATAGAACCCGCTGAGCAGCTCCAGCAGAACATCCCGATAATAGCCAAGGTCGATGAGGATCAGATTATCCTTCAGCTTGCGGATGCGCACCTTGCCGTCGAAATCCATATCCTCGCTGGAATGGTAAAACATCACCGTGTCCTGCGGCAGGTTTTCGGCGATCTGCTGAGGACGTTGCTTCATTATTTTATTCCAACCGAAATTATTTTCAAAGATCACCGCCGATTGAAAGGCGGAAACGTCCACCATCTCCTGCAGGATCTTCAGTTGCTTTGCAAGGTTGCGGAAAGCCACTTTATAGCGCAACACCCGCACCACCTTTTTCAGGAAGGCAAAAAGTCCGTCCCGTTTAATACAGCGGATGCCCCGCTTGATAAGACGCTTGATTCTCTTGATCATAATGGTAAACCCCTCTTATAATATTTACTTACTGATGACCCATTGATAATACTCGTCGCACACTTCCTTGCCGCCGATCTTCTGCACCACACCGTGATCCAGCCAGACCACCGTGTCACACATATCCTTTACCTGCTGGGCAGAGTGGGACACAAACAGCACCGTGGTACCGCCGCCGATCATACTGCGCATTTTTTCGGCACTTTTGGTTTGGAAGGCAATATCACCCACCGAAAGGATCTCATCCACAATGAGAATTTCAGGCTCCACAATGGTGGCAATGGAAAAGGCAAGCCGCGCCACCATACCGGAGGAATAATTCTGCACCGGCACGTCCAAAAAGTCGTGCAGCTCGGAAAAGTCCACGATCTCCTGAAACTTCTCCTCGATCAGCTCCTTGGAATAGCCCATAATGGCACCGTTGAGGTAGATGTTCTCCCGCGCGGTGAGCTGGGGGTCAAAGCCTGCACCCAATTCGATCATGGGGCAGATGTTTCCGTAGGCACGCACTGCGCCCTTGGTGGGCTTCATTACCCCTGCCACCACCTTCAAAAGGGTGGATTTTCCGGCACCGTTGGAGCCCACAAAGCCGATGACTTCGCCGCGCTTTACCTTGAAGTTCACATCCTTCAGTGCCCAGAATTCTTTCTTTTCCTTCTTCTTCCCCGATCCGATGTCCACAAACCATTGCTTCAGGGAGAAGCCCTTCTCGATCCCGAGGTTAAAACGCATGGACACATTGTCCACTTCGATCATATATTGATTTTCTTCCATTGTTGCCACCTCGTTATACATAATAAATGAATTTGTCCTGATTTTTCTTGAAGACCAGAAGTCCAAGGAGCAGGAAGCCCAAGCCGAAGACCATACAGTAGATCCAAGCGTTCAGTTCGGGAACGGTGTGGTACAAAATGATCCGACGGGCGAAATAAACAAACCAATAAAGGGGGTTGCACTTTAAAATGAACTGCAGCAGGGGGTGATCAATGATGGACGCATCATACATAATGGGGGTCAGATAGGTCCAAAGGGTCAGGATCACGCCGTAGATGTAAAACATATCCCGCAAAAACACCGCGATGGTGGAAAGGATCAATCCGAAGCCCAAGGTAAACATAAAGAGGCAAAGGTAGCCGTAGGGCAACAGCAGGTGATAGATGTTCAGTCCCGTCCCCGTCAAAAGAATGATGGCATAAAGGGGAATGAGGGTCAAAAGGAAATTGATGCCCACAAATAAGCATTTGGAAACGGGGAAAATATACTTAGGCATATAGACCTTATTGATCAGGCTGAAGTTGGCCACCACCGAACTCATGGCAAGGTTGGATGCTTCGCTGAAATAGTTGAACATCACAAGTCCGCTCATCAGGTAGACCAGATAGTTAACACCGGGGGTGCTGAACTTAAATACATTGGTAAAGACAATCGCCATCACCGCCATGGTCAGCACCGGATATAAAAGGCTCCAAAGAACGCCTAATACACTTCTTTTATACTTCACCTTAAAATCACGGGAGACCAACTGTTGCATTAAAAACCCGTATTTCTTAAAGACATATTTAAGATTGTTGATCATAAATAAACCTCTCTTTGCTAAAAATGGGCGTACACATTTTTAATATAACATAATTATTATATTTTATCAAGTATAAAAAGACGGTTCTTTCGAAGAACCGTCTTTTTTAATGGGAGAGTAATTTGGGATCCCGCCGCAGTTGGCTGGGGGTGATCCCTTTTTGCTTTTTGAAGGCTTTATTGAAGTTTGCGGTGTTATTGAACCCGCACCGCAGGGCGATCTCCAAGATCGTAAGCCCTTCCCCGTTTCGCAAAAGCCGCACCGCCTTTTCGATCCGCTTGGCGGTGATATAATCCCAAAGGGAGCTGCCGTTGAGCTGCTTGAAGAGGTGGGAGAAATAGTTGGGGGTGAGCCCCGCCAGCCCTGCAAGCTCCGGAAGGGTCAGTTCCTCCTCCAAATGGCTGTCAATATAGTCGTAGACCGAAAGCATATCAAAAAGGGTACTCTTTTTATCTGCCCAAACAGGGGAACGGTATTGATGGCGGCGGAGCAGGTCAATGAGCATCAGGTGCAGGTGAGCGCGGATGGCAAGGGGGTATTCCTCCTCCTCTTGCAAGAATTCCTCCTTGATCCGCCGATGGTTTTCCCGCAGCTCTGCGGCGCGGTGAGCGGGAATGCGGTTGCGGAATTGGGGGGAATGGGAGAAGCAGAAATGAATATAACTGTCCCCGAAGCTGTCGGAAAATTCCCCCCCTAAGTACCGCGGCTCAAAGTGCAGGTTGGTGATGGAGAGCCCCTCCTCCCCTGCGCGGGTGATCTGGTGCACCTCCTTGGAGGAAAACACAAAGACATCCCCCGCCTCCATAGGGTAAACGGCATTTTCGGTGGTGTATTCCCCCGATCCGCTGTTGACCACCGTGATCTCAAAGCGGGTGTGGGAATGCTTGGAAAAGGGGCGTTCCCCCGCAGGCACCAAAACCTGCCACATCTTCAAAAGCGGTTTTCCGCTTTCCAAAAAAAGTTCGCCGATGGCTTGTGTCACAAAAGATCCCTCAAATCGTAAAATAGTTTGCAAATTGTATAGTATAATTGATGAATTTAACGTGAAGTTGCGTTATTATGTTTATAATATAGCAAAAAATTATTTCTGTCAATACGGAGGAAAAAAGAATGAATTACTGTTCCAACCCTTCCGATCTTCGGATCACCGATCTGCGGTTTGTGGATATCGACGGCGCCCCCAAGCGCTGCACCATCCTGCGGATCGACACCAACCAAGGCATTTCCGGCTTCGGCGAAGTGCGGGATGCTTCCAGCAAGACCTATGCGCTGATGCTGAAAAGCCGCATCTTGGGCGAAAACCCCTGCAATGTGGATAAGATCTTCCGCAAGATCAAGCAGTTCGGCGGCCCCTCCCGTCAGGGCGGCGGTGTTTCCGGCATCGAAATTGCTCTTTGGGATCTGGCAGGCAAGGCCTACGGCGTGCCCCTTTACCAGTTGCTGGGCGGCAAGTTCCGCGATGAAGTGCGGGTCTATTGCGATACCGATGTAGACGGTAAGCATACCGGACACGATATGGGTCTTGCTCTGAAGAAGAGAATGGAAATGGGCTTTACCTTCTTGAAGATGGACTTGGGCATCGGTCTTTTGCTGGATGAGCCCGGCACGCTGAATGCTCCCCTCGGCTTTATTGAAGATATGAAGAAATATGCTTCCCACATTCTGAATGTGCAGGGTGGAAGCGTGACCGCCGATATGGTGCGTCATCAGAAGAGCTATGACATTGTGACCACCGCCCATCCCCATACCGGTATCCACCTTACCGAAAAGGGCTTGGATTTCTTGGAGAACTATGTAAAAGAAGTGCGTGAAGTCATCGGCTATGAAGTGCCCCTCGCCATCGACCATTTCGGTCATATCTGCGTGGAGGATTGCATCCGCTTCGCCAAGAGAATGGAGCCCTATAACTTGGCTTGGATCGAGGATATGGTGCCTTGGATCTATACCGATCAGTATGTACGGTTGAAGAACAGCACCACCGTTCCCGTTTGCACCGGTGAAGATATCTACTTAAAAGAAGGCTTTGAAAAGCTGATCAAAGCAGGCGGTGTTTCGGTGATCCATCCCGACATTCTCACCTGCGGCGGCGCGCTGGAGTTGAAGAAGATCGGCGATATCGCCGATGAGTACGGTGTAGCCACCGCCATCCATATGGCAGAAAGCCCTGTGGCGTGCCTTGCGGCTGTGCATACCGCCGCTGCTATGCATAATGTGTTGGCATTGGAGTTCCATTCGGTGGATGTGCCTTGGTGGGCAGATATGGTCACCGGCATCCCCAACCCCCTCTTTGAAAACGGCTTCATCAAGGTGCCCGATAAACCCGGTCTTGGCTTTGATGATCTCAACGAAGAGGTTCTGCGCGCTCATATTAATAAGGATATTCCCGGCTATTTTGAGTCCACCGATGCGTGGAACAAAGAATTTTCAAACGATCGGATTTGGAGTTGACGGATATGCATTTTAACGATAGAGAACGAATCATTGCCCTCACCCCCTTATGGAAAG
Organism: Eubacteriales bacterium; assembly: GCA_045539135.1. Taxonomy (GTDB): domain Bacteria; phylum Bacillota; class Clostridia; order Oscillospirales; family QAKW01; genus QAKW01. Next base: position 24,167 of record JAZQET010000093.1, read on the forward strand.
GGGAGCGCCTGCCCGACGGCAGACCCAAGGTAGAGGATAAATATCTGGACGCCCTCAAGGATATGACTCTGGAGGAGGTCTGGAAGCCCATCTTTGTGCTGGGCTATGAGCATCAGTTTGTGGGCGGCGGTCTTGCCCCCCTCCATACCCTCCATGATGACGGCAGAAAGCTGGTGGGCCGCGCCGTTACCTGTACCTATTGCCCCACCCGCCCCGACCTGCACGATGTTCAGTTCGGCCGTGGCGCCGAAGACGGCAGAAACGGCAACTACAATCAATGGGTCATCGACAGCCTGCAAGAGCGGGATGTGGTGGTTGTTGACATGTATGATAAAATCTATAAAGGAACCTTCTTGGGCGGCAACCTGACCACCGCACTCCAAAAGCGCACCAAAACCGGCGGCGCTGTGGTTTGGGGCGGCATCCGCGATGTGGAGCAGATGAAGCAGGTTCCCGATGTGCAGGTCTATTACCGCGGCATCGACCCCACCCCCATCCGTGAGTTCGTCATGAAGGATTGGAACGACATCACCTCCTTCGGCGGTGCCGTCTGCCTGCCCGGCGATGTGGTCTTCGGTGCCGGCGGCGGTGTGCTCTTCATCCCCAGCCACTTGGTGGCCGAGGTGGTGGAAGGCGCCGCCAAGACCCATGTAAAAGATGATTTCGGCTTCGAAATGATCGCCCAAGGCAGATTCACCACCGCCCAGATCGACCGTAACACCTGGACCGAAGAAATGTTAGACCTGCTCACCGAGTGGATCCAAACCGACCCCCGCGGCGCGGAATACCGTGACCTCGACTGGTCTAAAGAATATGATTTGGCCAGAAACGGCGACCCAAATGACACCCAAACAGCCCTGTAAGGCGGATTTTCGGCGCTTTTCCCATTTTCCGCTCTCGGCGTATCGGTATACGCCTTCGTGCGGAGAAATGAAAAAATCATCCGAAACTTCGCCTTACCGATGAGAGGTTTTCGCTCGAAGAAGGCGAAAAATCTTCTCAAACTTTTCCTTACCCGTAAGGCAGAGTTTCGCGCGGAGAAATGAAAAAATCATCCGAAACTTCGCCTTACATAAAAAGAACGGTTGTTTTTATTAACAGGAGTGAAAAATGAAAAATTTTCAAACTGAAAAATTAGAAGAAGTCCGCGCTTTATATGAAGCCAAATGGGCGGAATATGAAGGCGTGGACCAAAAGATCCAAGAGGGCATTGAGCAAAACCGCAAGGGAGACTGTGTTCTTTCTTTGGGAAAAGAGGCGGCGGGCAAGACCGTGAAGGTCACCCAAAAGAGCCATGCCTTTAAGTTCGGTGCCAACCTGTTGCTGTTAGATCAGCTGGACACTCCCGAGAAAAATCAGGAGTATCGGGAGTTGTTTGCCAAGTATTTTAATTTGGGCACCATCCCCTTTTATTGGGACACCTTGGAGCAGGAGGAGGGCAAGCCCCGCTATGATGCAGACAGCCCCAACGTTTACCGCCGTCCTGCCACCGATCTTTGCATGAATTATTGCCAAGAGTACGGAGTAGAGCCCAAATTGCATGTGCTCTATTACGATAAGTTTTCTCCCAAGTGGCTGTATGATGCGGATCTGGACACCTGCCTTGCCAAGCTGGAGAAGCGGTTCGGGGAGATTGCCGACCGTTATGCAGGCAAGATGTTTGAGGTGGAGGTGGTCAACGAGCATTTCTGCGTTTATGACCGCAAAACCGCTATGAGCCGCAAGCGGGATATTGTGAAGTATTGTTTTGATATGGCGCAAAAGTATTTCCCCGCCGATCAGCTGACCATCAATGAGACCGGCAGCAACACCGTGCTCACCCGCGAGGATATGAGCCCCTATTACCTGTATCTGGACAGCCTGTTGAAGCAAGGTGCCAAGATCGACCGCATCGGCCTTCAACGCCATCAGTTCACCGGTGTGCGGGCGATGGAGCAGGAAGCCTATGAGCAATCGGTATTGGACGGGCTTAAGAACTATGATGTCAAGCAAATTTATACCGACTTGGATCTTTTGGCAGAGTTCGGCAAGGCCATCGAGATCACCGAGGTAACCGTGCCCACCTTCACCGAGGATGCGGCAGGCGAAGAGCTGCAGGCAGATCTGCTGGAGCGGCTGTATTCCCTTTGGTTCTCCCACCCTGCGGTGGATGCCATTCTCTATTGGAACAGTTGCGACGGCTATGCCTTTGTGGAGCCGGGGCGCAATGAAAACAACTGCCGCGGCGGTCTGTTCCATCGGGATCTTACCCCCAAGGCGGCGGCAAAGCGGCTCTATTATTTAATGAACGAAAAGTGGCACACCGACCTTACCCTCACCGCCGATGAAAACGGCGAGGTGCAGTTCCGCGGTTTCTATGGCGACTATGTTGCCGAGTGTGACGGTGCCACCACCGAATTTTCCATTCAAAAGGACGTAACAAAATGAAAAAAGCATTGGTAACCGGTTCCTCACGGGGCATTGGCAGAGCCTTGGCGCTCGCCCTTGCCGAGGAAGGATATATGGTTTATGTTCACAGCGTAAAAGAAGGAAACGCCAAGGCGGCGGAAGTGAAAGCCCTCATCGAAGAGCGGGGCGGAAAAGCGGAGACCGTTTGGGGCAACCTTTGCGACCTGAAGGAAACGGAAGGGCTGGCCCGTCAGGTAGGGGAAGTGGATGCGTTGGTATTGAACGCATCCTTGCAGTACCGCACCCCTTGGCAGGAGATCACCTTGGAGGCGTGCGAGGAGCAGTTGAACTGCAACTTTATCTCCTCTATGCGGCTGATCCAGCTGCTGGCGCCTCATATGCAGCAGCAAAAATGGGGGCGGATCGTGACCGTCGGCTCGGTGCAGGAGGCAAAGCCTCATCCCGATATGCTGGTCTATTCCGCATCCAAGGCGGCGCAGACCAATATGATGCAATCCCTTTCTTTGCAGTTGGCAAAGGATGGGGTCACAGTGAATAATGTTGCCCCCGGTGTGATCGACACCGACCGCAATGCAGAGGCTCTTTCCGATCCTGCCTATGCCCAAAAGGTGCGGGACAGTATTCCCGTGGGCTTTTACGGTACCCCCGAAGACTGCGCAGGCATTGTGCGCTTGCTCTGCAGTGAAGAGGGGCGGTATATCACCGGTCAGAACATCTTTGTGGACGGAGGAAAAAGCATCCAATGATCATCCGACCCATCGGCCAAAGCGGCTACCTTTTGAAAAGCGGCACCACCGAAATTTTGATCGACCCTTATCTTTCGGATGTGGTAAATAAAATGGCGGGGAGACCCCGCCTGCTCCCCTGCCCCATCGACCCCAAAAGCGTGGCGGTGGACGGAGTGATCTGCACCCACGATCACGCAGACCATCTGGATCCCGAAGCGGTGGCAGAGATGCCCAAGGAGCAGTTTTTCATCACCACCCGTGAGGGCAAGGAGCATTTAAGCGCATTGGGTCAGACCCATGTGACCGTCCTTGCCCAAGGAGAGACTCTGCGGCTGGGAGATCTTGAACTCACCGCCGTCTTCGCCGATCACACGGTGGAGGCTTTTGGCTTGATCGTAAGAGGAGAAGGGCATACCCTCTATTTCAGCGGGGATACCCTCTATAACGAAAAGCTGTTTGAGATCGCCGCCTACCGACCGGATGTGACCTTCATCTGCATCAACGGCAGATTGGGCAATATGAATGTGGAGGAAGCCCTCACGACCGCCCGTCGGATCGGCGCCAAGGTCAACATTCCTACCCATTATGATATGTTTGCCTCCAATTCCGAGGACCCCCACCGCTTTGCGGACCATATCCACGGGGGCAAGATCTTGGAATTCGATCGCGCCTATGATCTGAAGGAGCTTGTCTTATAAAAAACACAGCGGAGTAGCTTTTGCTACTCCGCTATTTTTGATATTTTTTTGGAGAGATCCCGTATTTTTTCTTAAAGGCAGAACTGAAATAAGAAGCAGAGGAAAAGCCGGTGATGGCGGCAACCTCCTCCACCGAAAGCCGTTCCTCCTGCAGCAGTTCCGCCGCGTGCTCCAAGCGGATGCGGTTGCGGTACTCCAGCGGAGTACTGCCGGTGATGGCTTGAAAGACCCGCAGAAAATGGTACTTACTCATATGGCAAAGGGCGGCGTAATCCTCCAGCTTCAGCCCGCTGTTGTAGTGCTTATTCATATGATGCACCGCGGGGGCGATCAGGGCAAAGCGGGTGGTTTTGGGGTGCGCCTCCGCCGCCTCTCGCTCCAAAAGGGTCATCAGTTCCAACAGTTTATATACAAAAAGGGCATCGTAACAAGGCTGCTTTTGCAAGGTCTCATCAATGATCTCCTCAAATAGATCACAGACCTGCCGCCGCAGGGGCGGGGTATAAAGATGGGAGGTCTTAAGGGTGCAGGTCTCGGGCAAACGGTCGCATTGGAAATGCACAAAATAAAACTCCCCCGTTTGGCTACCCTCGTGAAAATGATGCTGGCGCTCCTTGGGCGCAAAGAGCACAAAGGACCCCGCCTCCCCGCGCACTTCTTTTTGGTTCAAATAAAAGATCTCGGTGCCCTTGGCAACATAGAAAAGAAGCCAATCCTCCCGCCCCGCGGGGCGAAAGATCTCCCGTTTTGGTTTGGCAAAAATGTGCCCGCAACTGACGGGGGTGATCCCCTCAATGCTGCGGTCGGAATCCGCATAGGCGTTAAAAATCATATCATCACCGCAATATTTCTAAAGTTTTAATCAATAAAACCCATTGATTTTATGTCATTATAGCATTAAAATGAAAGTATGTAAAGAGAAAAGGAGAAGAACGATGCCTATTCGGGAAGAATCTTTTCGCATCGGTTGCGGGCGGTACCTGCAACGGCGCGGAGTATTAAAAGAGTGCGGCGGTGAGATCGCAAGATTGGGAAAGGCGCCCCTGATCGTGGGGGGCAAGACTGCCTTGGCGCTCACCCGCGAAACCATTGAAAAAAGTGTGAAGGAAAGCGGTCTTCGCTATGGGGTGGAAGAGCACCGCGGCTCCTGCAATCGGGAGCGGGCGGAAGAGTTGGCGCAGATGGCGGCGCGGGAAGGTTATGATGTGATCGTCGGCGTTGGCGGCGGCGTGCTGATGGACTTTGCCAAGCTGATCGGCGATCTTGCCCATCTGCCGGTGATCAATATTCCCACCTCCTCCGCCACCTGTGCCGCTTATACTCCCTTGAGCGTTTGCTATACCCCCGAGGGGCGCACCGTGGGCACCGCCCATTTCGGCAATGAGGTCTCTGCGGTTTTGGTGGATACCGAGCTCCTTGCCGCCCAGCCCACCCGCCTGCTTTTGGCGGGGGTCTTTGATGCCCTTGCCAAGTTTTTGGAGATCAAGCAACGGTATTGCGAGGAGTCGGAGGAGAATCCCTTGGGTCTGGATTGGGCGCACCATCTTGCCAAGCGCTCTTATCGGGTGCTTACCGAAAAGACTCCCCAATGCCTTTCGGATCTGAAGGAAGGCAAGATCACGCCCGCGGTGGAGGAGATCTTCTTTACCGCCATTGCGGTAACAGGAGTGATCAGCGGGATCGCCCGCGGCTCCAATCAAACCGCCCTTGCTCATAAATTTTATGAGGGTGCTCGTGCCATGTTCTTTGAAGAGAGCAGAGCCTATCTCCATGGTGAGATCGTGGGCGTGGGGTTGCTACTGCAAAACCATTTTAACGGAGAAACGGAGCAAAATGAGTTCCTCCTCTCCCTGATGAAGCAGTATGAAATGCCGAGCAATTTAGAGGAGATCGGGCTTGCGCCCACCCTTGCGGTGCAGGCGCAATATTATGAAAAGCTGAAGGCGGGAAGTGCCATCGACGAAACCGATGCGGATGAACTGAAGCGCCTGCAGGCAGGTCTTGAGTACTTATGGGCAAGGAGATAACTATGGATCTGATCATCATTGCGGGAATGCCCGCGGCAGGGAAAAGCACCCTTGCCAAAAAAATTGCCAAAGCCTTTGGCTATCCCATCTTGGAGAAGGACGACATCAAGGAAGAACTGTTTGACCAGATCGGCTATGCCGATCGGGCAGAAAAGCGGAAGTTGGATGCCGCAGCCACCGCCTCGGTCCTGCGGTGCACCGATTCTATTTTGAAAAGCGGTCATTCCTTGGTGCTGGTCAATAATTTCCCCGCCCGTATGAGTGAAGAGATGGAAAAGCGGGTGAAGGACTGGGGCTGTCGGTGCGTCACCGTGTTTTTGGGAGGCGATTCCGATGTGTTCTATACCCGCTATGTGGAGCGGGATGCCAATCACGCCCGTCATATCGGTCACAGCTTTATTAAGCGTTACCCGCCCCACCCCGAGGATGACCTTTCGGTGAAGATGACCCGTCAGGATTTCTATGAGGTGTTTGAGACCCAAGGAATGGCAGAGTTCCGTATGGGCGGTCCTTGGATCGAGGTGGATGCCACCCATCCCGAAACGGTGGATGTTGAGGCGCTGATCTGCCGCATCCGCAAGGCATTGGAGGAAGAAAACAAATGAAAAAGAAGCTGGAATTCAAAACCGAGATCGCAGTGATCGGCGCAGGCCCTGCGGGGCTTTCCGCCGCCATTACCGCCGCCCGTATGGGGAAAAAGGTTCTTCTTTTGGAAAAGAACGGCTATCTGGGCGGCAATGCCACCTTGGGTCTGCCCCTTTTGGGCTTTTTGGATCTGAAGGGGCGGCGGATCGTGGGCGGCATCGCCCAAGAATATGTGGATCGCTTGACCGCCCGCGGTCAACCCTTTGGCCATCGGGTCTGCCCCAAGCATAATTCGGTGACCAACATCGACCCCGAGGGGTTTAAGGTGCTGGCCATCGAGATGTGTCGGGAAGCGGGGGTGGAGATCCTGCTCCATCTGGAGGCCTGCGAAGTGGAAAAAGAGGGAGATCGCATCAAGCGCGCCCTCTTTTACGGCAAGGGCACCCAAGTGGCGGTGGAGGCGGAGCTTTTTATTGACTGCACCGGCGATGGGGATGTGGCATTCCTTGCGGATTGCTCCTTTGAGGCGGGGCAACCGAATACCGGTGTGCTTCAACCGCCCACGGTGATGTATACCTTGGAAAATGTGGATACCGCCAAGCTTTTTGATTATATTGAAGCCCATCCCGAGGAGATGACCTACAGTGCCACCATCGACCACCGCCCCGGCTATGATGCAGATTATTTTCGGGAAAGCCCCAACCATGTGTTTGTGGGTCTTTCCAAGATCTTTGCTCGTCTGCAGGCGGAGGGGAAATGCCCTGTGGAGCGCAACACACTGATCTATATCAAGAGCGTGAACGAGGGCGAGGTGTATGTAAACAGTACCCGCCTTTTGAATACCGATGCCACCGACCTTTTGGATCTGACCAAGGCGGAATTGGAGGGTCAACTGCAGGCGGCGGCGCTGACCAAGGTGCTCAAGGAGCAGGTGCCCGGCTTTGAAGATTGCTTTATCTCCTCCATTGCCCCCACCTTGGGGGTGCGGGAGACCCGTCGGTTCAAGGGTTTGAAGGAACTGACCGGCGAAATGCTGCTGGAGGGTGCGATCCCTGCCGACACCATCGGCTTGGGCGGCTATAAAATCGATATCCATTCGGGCACCGATCGGAATACCGTGTTTAAGACGGTGGAGGAGCCCTTCGGCATCCCCTATGGCTGCTTGGTCAGCAAGGAGGTGCCCAACCTGATGTTTGCAGGGCGGTGCGCTTCTATGGATGCGGCGGCGCTGGCGGCGGTGCGGGTGATGGCCCAATGTATGTCTATGGGTCAGGCGGCAGGTGTTGCCGCTGTGCTGGCGCTGAAAGAGCAAAAGAAGCCTGCGGAGGTGGATGTGGAGAAGCTTCGCACCATTCTTTTGGAGCAGGATGCGGTGCTGACCATGGAGCAGGTTTTAACAATTCCCGTGAACAGAGAGGTGTAATAAGATGTTAAAAAAAGACCCTTGGGAAGGTTATATCAAGCCCTCTAAAATGGTGGGAAATCTTTATTTTGTGGGCACGCGCCCCGCGTCGACCCATATTATCGATACCGGTGAGGGGCTGATCATGATCGACCCCGCCTATCAGGAGAGCCTGTATTTGGTGCTCCATAATATGTGGGAGCTGGGGCTGAACCCCAAAGAAATTAAATACATTTTGCTGACCCATTGCCACTATGACCATACCGATGCCACCCAAGCGGTGGTGGAACTGTCGGGAGCAAAGGTCTGCTTCCCCAAGTTGGATCTGCCCTTGCTGAACGGGGAGATCTACCATTACCCCTTCAGACCCTTCCGACCCGACCTTCTGCTGGAGGACGGGGACACCCTGACCTTGGGCAATACGGTGGTGCGTTGCGTTGCCACCCCCGGTCATACCGACGGCACCATGTCCTATTTCTTTAATGTGACCGATGGAGAAAAGACCTACCGCGCCGCCATGCACGGGGGCGTTGGTATGAACTCCATGGAATCTGCTTTTTTGAAGGAGCGGGGGCTCTCTTCCGATTGCCGCCGCAAATTCTTGGAGGGTTTGGCAAAGATCGAGGGAGAAACGGTGGATATTGTGGTGGGCAACCATGTGGGGCAAAACGATACGGTGGGTAAACTGAACCGCTTGGCTACCGAAGAGCAAAACCCCTTCATCGATCCCACCGAATGGAAGCGGTTTATTGAAAAGTACCGCGAAAAATTAATGAAGCTGGAGGAGGAAGATCCATGCTGAAGACCATCGAACAAATTGAAAAAAGTAAAGTAATCGTCATTGTGCGGGGGGTTGCCAAGGAAAACCTCATCCCCTTGGCAGAGGCGATGTATCAGGGAGGCATCCGCTTGGTGGAGTGCACCTATGATGCCAAGGGTGCCATCTCCGATGAGGAGATCGCCTCCCGTATTCAGATGCTGGCAGAGCATTTTGAAGGCAAGATGCTCATCGGTGCCGGCACGGTGCTCACCGAAAAGCAGGTGCGGCTTACCGCCCAAGCAGGCGGAACGTTTATTATCTCCCCCGATACCGATGCTGCGGTGATCGCCTGCACCAAGGAATGCGGGCTGGTCTCCATCCCCGGTGCCCTCACCCCCACCGAGGTGGCGGGCGCAGTGAAGGCGGGTGCAGACTTTGTGAAGGTCTTCCCTGTGGATGTTTTCGGTCCCAATTATATTAAGACCCTGAAGGCACCCCTTTCCAACGGCCGCCTTTTGGCGGTCAACGGCATCACCGCTGAAAATATGGGCACTTATCTGGAAGCAGGTGCCTGCGGTGTGGGCGTGGGCTCGGGAATCGTGAATAAAAAGATGATCGAAGAAGGCGATTTTGCAGGCATCACCGCCTTGGCGAAAAAATATACCCAACAGTAAGCGAGGAAAGCACGGATGCTGATCATTAAAAGAGGATCGGGTAGGCTCCATTGAGGTGGGAAAGGGTGCGGATCCGGTGATCGCCGCAGGCTGCCCCATGCAGATCACCGTGAAGCCGGATGCGGTATTCCTCGACGGCAAAAAAGTTTTTGACCGCAAAGAAGATTAACAGAAAAAAGGATGTGCGTGAGCACATCCTTTTTTGCGGTTTTAAGGGTTCATATTCAATCACGGAACCGTCACCCGACTGGTTGGTTGACTGTTATTGAACGATATGCCGAGCGTCGTGCAGTTGGGCAAATGCTTTTGCCGCTTTTCCTTCGGGATAGGCGATCAAGGTGGTCATATCCTTATTGTAGAGCACGCCGTCCTTGGAAACAAAATATTCATTTTCCCCCGCAACGGTGATGGATTGCAGACTGCTACACCCAAAAAACGGCTGAATACCAATATAGCGAACCCCTTTTGGAATATGAATGGATTGCAAACTTTCGCAGTGAGAAAAGGCGCCGTCGTCAATCACCTGTAAGGTGTCCGGCAAGATAATTGTTTGGACCTGTGTCGTTCGAGAAAAAGCATCTTCGCCTAAAGCGGTCACCTCTTTCCCATTGATCATTGCAGGCACCGTAATGGTCGTGCTTGTTTGATCAATACAGTTTGTAATCTCCACCGATGCCACTAATTCCGTATATTCAAATCCGTGGCTTTCAGGATCGGTTTTTATGCCCAATGGAGAAGAAAGCCTTGCACGAATGATCTGTATACCATAGTTTTCATATAACGTTTCCCGACTCAAATTCACACCGGTTTCGGCGAGCAGAAAGGTGCCGACGTTTGTGTAGGCTTCTTCAAAGCCCATATAGTAGTCGGAAGGGCCAAGCCGAAAAAGGATTGTTTCCTCTTTATCAAAGATAACGATTGAATTTGTATGTCGTTTCGGCCAGTCCTTTCCGCTTTCTAAACGAGAATTCCATTGATAGCAAGATTTCCCGTCGGCACCTCTGGTGGTTTTGGAATATTCCACGATCAAGGTGTCGCGAATCTCCACTTGCTCTCCGTTCAAGGTATAAACCAATTCAAACGGAAATTCGCCGTGTTTTTCTTTAGGCGTTTTTAAAGGGGTTCCGGAGGTGTGATACATAAGAAAAAGCATCACTCCAACAAACAGCACGACAAAAGAAAACCCCACAAATAATGTGACCGCACCTGTTGTGCAAGCAATCGCTTGGAGCGCCGGCTTGATGCCCTTCTTCTTTTCTTCCAACCTTTCCGCCTCCTTTTTTGCCATCCTCGACGAATGTCATCGTACATATTCTATCATATCTCTCTCAAAATGGCAAGAGAAGCCCACTCTTCGCTCTCTCCAAACATCGATGCGCGTCGATGTAACAAAGTATCTTCGAATCATATATTGATGCCCATCAATATCTCAAAGTTTCTTGAATCATATATTGATGACCATCAATATCTCAAGCTTTCTTGAACCACATATTGATGACCATCAATATATCAAAGCTTCTTGAACCACATATTGATGACCATCAATATCTCAAGCTTTTTTGAACCACATATTGATGACCATCAATATCTCAAAGCCTCTTGAACCACATATTGATGCCCATCAATATATCAAAGCTTCTTGAACCACATATTGATGACCATCATTATATCAAAGTTTCTTGAACCATATATTGATGCCCATCAATATCTCAAGCTTTCTTAAACCCACATATTGATGCCCATCAATATCTCAAAGCTTCCTGAACCACATATTGATGACCATCAATATCTCAAAGTTTCTTGAACCACATATTGATGCCCATCAATATCTCAAAGTTTCTTGAACCACATATTGATGCCCATCAATATCTCAAAGCTTCTTGAACCACATATTGATGACCATCAATATATCAAAGCTTCCTGAACCACATATTGATGGCCATCAATGTAATGGCATTCCAATATTGAACCCTTTCGATGTGCCTGCGGGTGGTGGGCAAAAAATCTCCCTGTTTTATTCCTTGCATTCATTTCGGAAAAATGGTATCATATAGATACTAAGAAAAGAAAGGTGGTGCCGTGTTTTGAATCCCAAATTAAAAGAAAAAACCTTGGAATCTCTCTCTGCGGTACTGCCGATCACCGGTATTATGCTGTTGATCAGCATTCTTTTCGTGCCTATGGAGCTGGGAACTATGGTGATGTTTCTGGTGGGCGCGGTGATGCTGATCATTGGAATGGGCTTTTTCCAGCTGGGTGCCGAAATGTCTATGACCCCCATCGGTGAAGGCGTTGGTGTACAGATCTCCAAAACCAAGCATAGCTGGATGGTCGCCTTTATCGGCTTTATTATGGGTGTGATCATCACCGTTTCCGAGCCGGACCTGCAGGTCTTGGCGGAGCAGGTGCCCTCGGTGCCCAATCTGGTGCTGATCCTCACCGTTGCAGTGGGCGTTGGGCTCTTTTTGGCGGTGGCGATCCTGCGTATTAAGTTCGGCATCAGCCTGTCGAAATTACTGATCGTGCTTTATGTTGCCCTGATCGGGGTCTCTTTTTTGGTGCCGCGGGAATTTTTGGCGGTAGCCTTCGACTCCGGCGGGGTGACCACCGGCCCCATGACGGTGCCGTTTATTATGGCCATGGGTGTGGGGCTTGCTTCGGTGCGCGGCGATAAGGATTCCGCCAGCGACAGCTTCGGTCTGGTGGCGCTCTCCAGCATCGGTCCCATTCTGGCGGTGCTGATTTTGGGTTGTTTCTATAAACCCACCCAAGCGGCTTATACCATGGGCGAGGTGGCTTCGGTCACCACCACTCGCGATGTGGTGCAGGTCTTTGCCAAGGAACTGCCCGCCTTCGGCGGAGAGGTCTGCGTTTCCCTCCTGCCCATTTTGGCGGTCTTTTTCCTCTTTCAATTGATGACCCATCGGTTCCAACGGCGGCAGATCAAACGGATCATTGTGGGTCTTCTTTATACCTATATCGGCTTGGTGCTGTTTCTGTGCGGTGTGAATGTGGGCTTTGCTCCCGTGGGCGCCTTTTTGGGCGGGGAGCTGGCAAGCCTTTCCTATAATTGGGTGCTGGTGCCCATCGGAATGGTGATCGGCTATTATATCGTGAAGGCGGAGCCTGCCATCCAAGTATTGAACCATCAGGTAGAGAACGTGACCGACGGTGCCATCTCGGTGAAAGCAATGAACCGCAGTATGTCCGTCGGTGTGGCCATCAGTATCGGTCTTGCTCTTTTGAGGGTGCTTTGGAGCATCCCCATTTATTGGATCCTCATCCCCGGCTATTTGATCGCCTTGGTACTGTCGGTGTTTGTGCCCAAGATCTTTGTGGGTATCGCCTTCGACTCCGGCGGCGTTGCCAGCGGACCGATGACCTCCACCTTCCTGCTGCCGCTGAGCATCGGCACCTGTCGGGCGGTGGGCGGCGAGCTGATGACCGATGCCTTCGGTGTGGTGGCGCTGGTTGCGCTCACCCCCCTGATCGCCATTCAGATCATGGGTCTTGTCTATCGCTTTAAGACCGAGAAGCTGCAAAAGAGCGCGGTGCTCCATGTCGGTCTCACCGCGGATTGCGACGATATTATCGATTTGGAGGAGGGATCCTCGGATGAATAATCATTATCAACTTCTGATGCTGATCGCTACCCCGAAATTGGCGGATAATGCGGCGGAGTTGTTCTTACAGCAAAACCTGCCCATTCAGTATCGGCTTCACGCCCAAGGGACTGCCTCCAGCGAGATCATGGACACCTTGGGCTTTGGCAGTATCGATAAACGGATCCTGCTGAGTATGGTGCCGCAGGCCTTCGGCAACGGAATGTTAAAACTGTTGCACAGTAAATTGCGGCTGGATGCAGTCAACAGCGGCATCGCCTTTACCATCCCGCTGAGCGGTGCCAATAAAATGCTGGTGCAGATGATGGAAAGCACCCAAGAAAACAGCGAATTTGCCCAAAAAGGAAAGGGGGACCACCCGATGACCGAAAATCAATATGTTTTGATCGCCGCCGCCGTAGACCGCGGCTTCAGCGGTGATGTAATGGAGGCGGCCAAGGCGGCAGGCGCCGGCGGCGGCACGGTGGTGACCGGTCGCGGCATTGAAAAGGAAGAGGCTGCCAACTTCTGGGGCTTGAGCCTGCGGGAGGAAAAAGAATTGGTGCTGATCCTTGCGGAAAAGGAAAATAAGGTATCGATCATGAGTGCCATCAGCGAAAAGTGCGGAATGAAGAGCGAAGCCAAGGGCTTGGTGATGGCACTCCCCATTGATGCCGTCATGGGCATCTGAAACAAAATAAAAAAGAGCGAGGGGAAAACCCCTCGCTCTTATATTTTTAACAAAAAGATGGATGCCACCCCTAAAACCAAGCCGACGGTTTGCAAAACCGTCAGTTTCTCTTTGAAGAACAGTAAGCCCACCAGCCAAACGGCGGCAATATTGGCCATCGAAACAATGGGGAAAAGCACCGATGCGTTTTCCGTTGCCGAAAGAAACAGCACGATATAATTGGCGGCGCCGTTGAGCATACCGGACAAAAGCCCGTGCAGATTGAAGGAAAAGGGTGCTTCTTCTCGGTGCTTGGGCAGGCGGGAGAGCCATAAGAGGATCCACACGCTCAGCAAAGCAAACACCATAAACTCGGTGCGGTATTGGGCGGGATATTGCATCTGATGGTATTTTTGGATGACGGAGCAGACACCGTTGGTCAGCAGGGTCGCCAAGGCATAAAGAAACCAGCGAAAGGAAAGACCGCTTGCTTTTTTGCCGTTGATGAACACAATGGAGAGCAACAGCAACCCCATCCCCAAGATGCCGAACACCGTCAGCGGTTCTTGCCAAAAGAATACCCCGAAGAAAAAGGGCACCAAAAGGGAAAAGGAAGCAAGGATGCTGGTGAGCGCCATAGGTCCTATGGCAAGGGCGCGGAAGCCGGTGTGCATGGAAACACACAGAAAAATACCGTAGCCTGCGGCAAAAAGTATGGTGGGCCAATGGAAGGAACGGCCTTGGATCAGCCCCCAAAGCAGAAAGACAGCAAAACCCGAAAGGGTCTTATTGAGATTAAAGACCGAAGAATCGTTTCCCGTTTTTGCCGATTGCTTTTCAAGGGCGGAGCGTCCTGTGGCGCAAGCTACATTCAAAAAGTAAAGAAGAACCGTCATTTTATAACTCGATCTGCTCCTTTGCCCAGCCGCAGTCGGCATAGGAATTGCCTTCAAAGCTGATCTTACGCAGGATGGTGGCGGTCTCTTCCCGCACACCGCTGAATTCCGACCAAGGGAAGGTGGAGGCACCGCATTCCTTGGCGCACTTAAGAATGCAGTCCATATGCTCCTTCAGTGCCTGCCAGGTGGTCATCATAATGCCGAAGAGGTCGTTTTCGGCAACCGTCTCCACAAAGGCGGCGGAATTGCCTTTTTCATACCACGGGGCGCCCATGGCATCCCGCTTGTTGCCTTTTAGGCTCAAAAGGGTCTCGATGGGCGCCTGCAACACATTGTATTGCCAATCCACCATCACGGTGGCGGGGTTCAGGGACTCTTGCAAAGCCTCCACTTCGTCGGGGGCGCAGGTGGCATAAACGCGGGTGCCCTTGTGGTATTTATCCCGCTCCAGCATCATATCCATCCAGACCATGGGGCGGCGGCCTTCTTCCGTCACCGCGTCGGTAAGATCCTTTAAGTAGGCGGGCAAGAGGTGCCGTTCCTCATCGCAACGGGTGTAATAATAAGCTTCGTCGCAGCCAACATGCAGGAATTCCCCTTCTCCGAAAAGGTCATAAAGCTCTTGGCGCACCTTTTTCAGCAGGGCGCGGGTCTCTTGGGAATGGATGTTCCACGCCCAACCGTCGGGGGTGAAGAGGTGCTGGAGGGTGGGGTTTTGATCCAACACCACGTGCTTGCCGTATTTGATGCGGCAGGCGGTGGCATGCCCTAACTGGTTGAACATGGGAACAGGCTCCATCCCCAGCGCGCGGCATTCCTCGATCAGCGCCTTTGCTTGGCTCTTGGTAAAGGCGTGGGGCCAAGCCAGCTCCTTTAAGCAATCGTATCGGAGCATCCCCCAAAATTCGATCACAAGATGGGTATATTGGCAAAGACCTGCCAAGCGGATCAGCTTTTGAATGTAATGATAGCTGTTTTCGGGGAATACGCAGATGTGAAGCATCCGGTTTTTCAGCCGATAGTTGCTCTCTTCGGTGAGCGTTTTGATAAACACCGCCTTGCCGTCGTATTCCATCTTCATTAAAAGGGACAAAAAGCCCCGCATCAAGCCGCCGAAATCCTTGCCGATGACAGCGGCGCCCTTCTCGCTGACCGAAAGGGCATATTCCTTTCCTTCGGAAAGGGCGGGCAAAGGCTCCTCTCCCAAGCGGAAGGTATTCTTCTCCCCTTGCTCAAAGGCGATTTCGCCAAGGGTCAGGCTAAAGCCGCGCCATAATTTTTGAACCGTTTCATTGTTCATTTTCGGATCGGCGACCGCCGTAAGGCGGTTCGGGATCAAAAAAGCGTCACTCATTGTTTTGTTCGTCCTTTCGGGCAGGTTTTTCATATTCATTTCGGCGAATGCCGGGGTAATGCGCATCCAAATAAGCCTCGCGGAAGGGGTTCACACCGGTGGAGGGCTTTTCGGGATGCAGTGGCAAAGACCAGCATTCCTTTTTATAATAGGGGTTTTGGAAGGTCTGCTCGATCCGACCCGATTTTTCCATAATGTTATTGCAGGCGCGGATGCATCCCTTGGCACCGCAGATGGCAAAATAGCCGGTATGCTCAATGATCTGATTGTAATAATCCATCACCGCGTGATTGCCCGGCTTTCTGCCCCATTTGGCCCCCGCTAAAGAGTAGCAAAGCATATAAGCCTCCTCCTCGGTCATTTGGGAGGAGCGCACATCAAATGCCATATTGGGAAATTCTTTCTTCAAGAAGGGGGAGCATTCGTTGTTCATTCCGTGGTGAGAGAGGGTGCACCGACCCATCTGCACATCCCCGAACCAAACC
>JAZQET010000094.1:0-12233 GCA_045539135.1 Eubacteriales bacterium
CATCCCACTAAGGTGGGATTTATCCCGTCCGCAAGGACGGATTTAGTTGAAAAGAACCCACATTTGTCGTAGACAAATGTGGGTTCTTTTCTGGTTGGGATAGCTGGACTCGAACCAGCGGAATGACGGAGTCAAAGTCCGTTGCCTTACCGACTTGGCTATATCCCAGTGGGGAAGAAAAGTTCCTGTCCGAGGACAGGGACTTTTTGGGGTGGGTGGTGGGATTCGAACCCACGACCTCCAGAGCCACAATCTGGCGCTCTAACCAGCTGAACTACAACCACCATCTGTTTGTTGCCCCGACAACGAATAGGATTATATCTTATTTTACACTCTTTGTCAAGATAAAATTCCCTAAATTATGAATTTTTCGGCATTTATTATTATTTTGTAAATAGATTGAAAATATATCCAAAAAATGCTTGCATTTCCAAAAATGTGTGCTAAACTATATTTAGCACTCGAAATCAAAGAGTGCTAAAATTCGACACCGGAGGTATGGAACATTGAAGTTAAAACCTTTATTTGACCAAGTTGTCATTAAAATGGAAGAAGCAGAGGAGACCACCAAAAGCGGCATTATCCTTACCACTTCCGCTCAAGAAAAGCCTCAGATCGCCGAAGTGTTGGCAGTAGGCCCCGGCGGTTATGTAGATGGAGAGAAAGTTGAAATGGTTGTAAAGGTAGGGGACCGTGTGGTTCTGCGTAAATACGGCACTACTGAGATTAAGATCGACGGCGAAGAGTTTCTGATCGCCCGTCAAAGTGATATTTTAGCACTGGTAGAAGAATAAGGAGTGAATGAGTATGGCAAAGCAAATTCAGTTTGGTGAAGAAGCCAGAAAGTCTCTGCAAAGAGGCGTAGATAAATTGGCGGATACCGTGAAGATCACCTTGGGACCCAAGGGAAGAAATGTGGTGCTGGAGCAGAAGTTCGGCAGCCCCCTGATCACCAACGACGGTGTGACCATCGCGAAGGATATTGAACTGGATGATCCTTTCGAGAATATGGGTGCTCAATTGGTGAAAGAGGTTTCCACCAAGACCAACGATATCGCAGGCGACGGTACCACCACCGCAACCCTGCTTGCTCAGGCGATCATCCGCGAAGGAATGAAGAATGTGGCGGCAGGTGCCAATCCTATGGTGGTGCGTAAGGGTATTCAGAGAGCGGTGGATTGTGTGGTTGATACCATCCATCAAAACTCTCAAAAGGTGAGCGGCTCCGAGGATATTGCAAGAGTTGCCACCGTTTCCTCTGCCGATGAAAATGTAGGTAAGCTGATTGCCGAAGCAATGGAAAAGGTGACCACCAACGGTGTGATCACCGTGGAAAAATCCAAAACCGCAGAAACCGTTTGCGATGTGGTGGAGGGTATGCAATTTGACCGCGGTTATATCTCTCCCTATATGGTAACCGATACCGAAAAAATGGAAGCCGTTATCGACGATGCTTTCTTGCTGATCACCGATAAGAAGATCGGCAATATTCAAGAGATCCTGCCCGTGTTGGAGCAGATCGTGCAGGCGGGCAAGAAATTGGTGATCATTGCCGAGGATATCGAGGGCGAAGCTCTTGCAACCCTTATTGTCAATAAGATCCGCGGCACCTTCTCCTGCGTTGCCGTAAAGGCTCCCGGCTTCGGTGAGACCCGTAAAGAGATGCTGCAGGATATCGCCATCCTGACCGGCGGTCAGGTAATCAGCGAAGAGCTGGGTCTGGATTTGAAGACAGCTACCATCGATATGCTGGGAAGAGCCGCGCAGATCAAGGTGCAGAAGGAAAAGACCGTGATCGTGGACGGCGCAGGCAATAAAGCCGCCATCAACGCCCGTATTGATCAGATTCAAAATCAGATTGAAGGCACCACCTCTTCTTATGACCGCGAGAAATTGGAAGAGCGGTTGGCGAAACTCTCCGGCGGTGTGGCTGTAATTAAAGTGGGCGCCGCCACCGAGACCGAAATGAACGAAAAGAAGCTTCGTGTAGACGATGCTTTGGCCGCGACCAAAGCCGCTGTGGAAGAAGGTATTGTGGCAGGCGGCGGTACCGCTTATATCAAGGCCATCGAAGTGGCTTCCAAGCTTTTGGAAGAGACCGAAGGGGATGAACATACCGGCGTGCAGATCGTGCTGAAGGCTTTGGAAGAGCCTGTTCGCCAGATCGCAACCAACTGCGGCTTGGAAGGCTCCGTGATTTTGGAGAATATCCGCAAAAATGCCGATGTAAACTATGGCTTTGATGCATTTAAGGAAGAGTATTGCGATATGCTCAAAGCAGGTATCGTGGATCCTGCCAAGGTAACCAGAAGCGCCCTGCAAAACGCCGCAAGCGTTGCCGCAATGGTGCTGACCACCGAGAGCTTGGTCGCCGATATCAAAGACCCCGCGGCTGAAGCCGCAGCCAACGCCGCAATGAATCAAATGGGCGGCGGAATGTATTAAGAAATCAAATCGCAGAAAAGGGACTGTTTACAAACAGTCCCTTTTTTCGTGCAATTGACAAAAGACAGTTCTTCAAGTATACTGAAGCCAACAATAATCCGAAAAGTTGGAGAAAGGAAGAACACAATGAATATTTCTCGCAGAACTGCAATTTGGTTTTGTGTTATTGTCGTGGTCGGAATAATTGTTGCAGTTATTGCTCAATTTGTGCCCCAAAAATTGGTGCCACCTGCGGTGGAGTATGGGGAATTTCCTTTTAAGATTGAATACAAAACAAACGGAACGAAAGGAAAAACAGAAGATACTCTGATATATGAATACAAAGGTATTGAATGGAACGAAGCGGTTGGATACCACTATGAGTGGGATGTGCGCTTTCGTAACGGAAAAGAATGCCGCAATGAAAAACCTATTCTGTACCCGCTATGCAGTGCTGAAGATGCACAGGGAAATGAGGTTGCGGTCTGTTTTGTCCTTGGTGATTTTGAATACTTTATGGAAAACGGCAGAATGACCTATGGCGAGAAAGGCTATTCCGTTGGGGATATCATTCTTCAAAGTGATGGAGAAGAACGACTGATTTCAGAAGAGGAACTCTCCCGTGAATACGGCGTGATAATCCTTGAAAAAACACTTCCTTCGCCAATTTCAACAAAATAAAAGAGAGTGCGGTTCGCACTCTCTTTTTATGTTTTGTTTGAATTACATATACTTCTTAACGCTTTCGGGAGCGGTTTCCACATCGGCAGAAACCAAGCAAACCAAAGTGGCGTCGTTTGCCTTGGTGATCTTCTCCAGATCGGCCAAAGCGGTACCCAGAGCTTCCAGATCATCGCCCACGATCTTCAGGATGGAATCCACATAAACATGAGTAATATCGTAATTCCCTGCAAACAAACCGCTGACAAAGCCTTCCAGACCTTCATTGGAGTCTACGGGATAATTGGTAATATCGATCAAACGTGCAGAGCGTGCGGGAATATGAGCATTCAGCTTATCACCGACTTGGATGCAAACAACGCTTCCGTCGCTCTCTTCTTTGGCGGCCTTGTTTACCATCTCGATCAAAGCCTTGGTCTTGCCGGTGCCCTTTTTTCCTAAAATTACCTTAACCATAACGGTCTCCTTTTCTCCGACATTAAAAATTTTATACAGCCCCAAGTTGATGTCGGTCAACCCAGTCTGTTGATCTTCTTATTGATTTCTTCGGTCTCTTGCTCATATCCGGGCTTGCCCAGCAAAGCAAACATATTCTTTTTGTAGGCTTCCACACCCGGCTGGTTGAAGGGGTTCACGCCCAAAAGGTAGCCGGAGATGGCGCAAGCCTTCTCGAAGAAGTAGACCAAATATCCGAAGTTGTATGCATCGTATGCATCAAATTCCAAAATGATGTTGGGAACACCGCCGTCGGTGTGTGCCAAAACGGTGCCGAGGAAAGCGCAATCGTTCACATATTGAACGGTCTTGCCTGCCAAGAAGTTCAAACCGTCGATATCGCCGGCTTCCTCTTCCAAGGTGATCTTGCTCTTTACTTCGTTGCATTTCAGCACCGTCTCAAAGAGATTGCGGTTGCCGTCCTGCACATATTGACCCAAAGAATGCAGATCGGTGGAGAAGGTGGCGGAAGCGGGGAAGAGACCCTTGTTGTCTTTTCCTTCGCTCTCACCGTAGAGCTGTTTCCACCATTCGGCGAAATAAACGCCGGCAGGCTCATAGGTGATCATCATTTCGATGTTCTTGCCCTTGCGAAGCATCAAGGTACGGTCGATAGCGTAGGTGTAACACTCGTTATCCACCACCAAGGTATCCATCCGAGCATCGGCGGCACCCTTCATCACAGCGTCCAGATCAATACCTGCCACCGCGATGGGCAGAAGACCTACTGCGGTAAGAACAGAGAACCGACCGCCCACATCATCGGGCACCACAAAGGTCTCATATCCGCTTTCGGTCGCAAGGGACTTCAAGGTGCCCTTTGCCTTGTCGGTGGTCACGTAAATGTGATCCTTGGCACCCTCGGCGCCGTATTTCTCTTCCACCATCTTCTTGAAGATGCGGAAGGCGATAGCGGGCTCGGTGGTAGTGCCGGACTTGGAGATCACGTTCACGGAAAAGTCCCGACCCTCAACCAGAGACATAATCTCTGCCAGATGAGTGGAACTGATATTGTTCCCCGCGAAATAGATTTCGGGGGTGTCCTTTTTCAGATTGTTGTATAAGGGGGATTTAATAAACTCAATGGCGGCTCTTGCGCCGAGATAGCTTCCGCCGATACCGATCACGATCAGAACGTCGGAGTTCTTTTGGATCTTTGCGGCGGCGGCCTTGATCCGCTCATACTCTTCTTTGTCGTAATTCAGGGGAAGATCCACCCAACCGAGAAAATCATTGCCGGCACCCTTCTTATTGTGGAGCATATTATGTGCCACTTCCACATAGGGGCGCAGATAATCCGGTTCATGGGATCCGATAAAGTTGCCGAGGTACTTTCTGTTTACTTTAACAGACATAAAATTTTCTCCAATCCATATTTAAAAGATTTCTCCATTTGTATAATAACATATTTTTCTTCGTTATTCAAGACTAAACTGTGAAAAAATATTGGATAAACCGAGAAAAAAGATGCCCGAATGTGACCCGTTTGACCTCCTTTTCCGCAAAGAGGGGGCAGGTGCCCAAAACCTCTCCGTTTAAGGTATAGGTCACCTCTCCTAATTTTTGATTGGGCTCTACGGGCGCCAAAACCGTCTCGGGCAAAGTGACGGTGTAGGTCACCTGCTGTTCACTGCCCTTGGGGATCAAAAAGGAGGGGGTCTCCTTCAAGATCGGTTGCACCGTCGGCTCCAGACCCTTGATGACCGTTACGGGAGCGGGGGCGGGGAGTGCCTCTTGATATAATCCGTATTGTGAAAAACCGTAATTCAGCAATGCCTTGGCATTTTCAAACCGTTGGTCGCTGGTCTCCCCGCCCAAGACTACCGCGATCAAAGAGAGGGAATCGCGGGTGGCAGTGGCGGAAAGACAATAGCCTGCCGTGGCGGTAAAGCCTGTTTTCAATCCTGTGGCGCCCTCATAATACCGTACCAAGCGATTGGTGTTGGAAAGGGAAAAGGCGCCGTTTCGCACCGTGTCCATCCAAATGGTGGTGTATTGGGTGATCTCTTGGTGGGACATCAGCTCCCGACTCATTATGGCAATGTCCCTTGCGGTAGTGTAGTGGTCTTCCGTATCCAATCCCGTGCAGCTGTTAAAATGGGTGTTGGTCATTCCAAGCTCCGCCGCGCGGGCATTCATCTTTTCAATAAAGGATGCATTACTGCCCGCAATGGCCTCCGCCATCGCCACACAGCAATCGTTGGCGGAAACCACCGCAATGCACTTGAGCATTTCCTGCACCGTCATGGTTTCCCCTTCCTTCAAATATACTTGTGATCCGCCCATTCCGGCGGCTTCGGCGGAAACGGAAATGGGGTTCTCCCAAGAAAGTTTTCCTTCCTTCACCGCTTCGATGATCAAAAGCATGGTCATTACTTTGGTGACGGAAGCGGGTGCACGCTGCTCATCGGCATTGTGCTCAAAAAGCACCGTGCCGGTGGCTTGATCCATCAATAGGGCAGAGGGGACGGTGATCTCCGGTGCCGCATTGGCAGGGAAGAGGAAAAGAGAAAAGAAAATGCAACCGATTAAAATCCAACTGATATATTTTTTCATAGCAACCACTCCTTTGCTTTCAATATATTCCTTCTCTCGAACCCACAGAAGTGAAAATAATTATAGGAAACTTTTTCTAAGAGCCCGTTTTAATAAAAATCCACAAATTGTTGGTTTTTAACAACATAAGATTATGCCATTCTTGTGCTAATTTTGCTATAATGTGACTGTCTATAATTATTAATAGACAAAACAGCATCTTTCATATAAGGAGTGAAGGTAGTATGAAACATCAGTTTAGACATTTGGTATCCTTCCTTGCGCTTATCGCAATGTTGGTATCCATGGTCTCCGTCTGCGTATTCCCCGCAGCGGCTGCCGGTGCTGAGGACGCAGAGTATCAAAAACTGCTCAACAGCGCAAAAGTAGTCAATGCTCAGTGGGCGAATGCCTCGCAGGGAGATCAGATCTCCTATGAATTCCGCGGCAACACCGTAAATGAGCGGTTCAATCCGACCCGCCATTTCGAATCTTATGATGCCGCCTGGGCGCAGATCGAAAAAGAGAACCGGTCCACTGTTCCGGTTGTGTTGCTGTGCGCAGGTGAGTATAACGAAAAGATTCGCCTGAACGGTGCCGTAACCCTGCTCGGTCCCAACGCCGGTGTGGACGCTGTCGATGAAGCCTCCAAGACCGCCGATGAGAGCGTTGCATGGAAAAAGAACGCCGCCCGCGGCGCAGAAGCGCTGATCAAGGCAAGCGTGATCGTGGAGTTGGCCGCCAAGAGCGCAAACTTCACCTTCGACGGTTTGGCCTTTGGGGAAGGCGGTGCCGTGGTAGACCGCAAGCGCGGTAATGCTACCGTACCCTATAATTCCACCCTGACCTTTGAAAACTTGGTTTTCGAGAATGCAGGTAACAGCGTGATGCGTGCAGAGGGTTCTGCAGGCTATGCCATCAACTTGGATTCCAAGGGTGTAAGCCGTACCGTATATTTGGATAACATCTATGTAAACGGTCAAAGTTTGAGTGCTCCTACCGGTGCACTTGCTGCCGGCTTTATCAGCTATTATTTCAATACCCTGTATGCCAATAACGTGGCATATGTCAACAGCAGAAGCGGCTTCCTGCCCATGGCAGTCAGCGAAGGCTATGTGTTCCCCTCTGTAGAGATCACCGATTCCTGCTTCCATAATACTACTGTTGATCCCATGGGTTATATCATTTCTATGGATAACCAGACCTACGGTGTGAAAGCGACCGATAGCTCCGGTTCTTCCTCTCTCACCGAAGAAGTGATCGCGATCTCCAGCATGCGCCCCGGTGCATACCTGAAGGTTGAGAACAATATCTTCTATAACGCTTCTTCCGCCGAGAAGGGTATCATCCATTTTGAGTTGCTGAATAAGAATACCGTTGTTGATCTGAAAAACAACTATTTCTATTCCGATGCTCCCACCGCCGTTCTGGAAAACGAGTATTTGGTAGACTCTCCCAATATCGATCAGTCCTCCTGCTTTAATATCACCGGCAACCGCTTGGTTGGCGCTTATAAGATCCCCTCTTTGGCAAGCGCATTCAGCGGTACATACATTGATATGTCCGGTAACTACTTCGGTGATGCTGCAGGAAACACCGTTTATACTCCCGTTTATGTGGACGCTGATTTCCCCCGCTTGATCCGTACCTCTTTCTGGTTCGATGAGGAAATGACCATCAGCAGTACTCCCTGGGATATGTCCATTAACAATTGGCCTTTGGCATCTGTGGATACCACCCATTATACCGGTAAACTGAACCTGTATAATCAGGATACCACCGGTACCTTCTCCGCCACCTTTAATGCAAACGGCGCGAATACCGAAGTTATTCTGTATTCCAAGGGTAAAGTGATCAGCGATAGCTATATTGAGTTGGATGAGGCTAATCGTATCGACAAGATCACCGATTCCATCCTGCCCGACGGTGTGTTCACGATCTATGCAAAGGTGATCAATCATGATCATCCCGAGTACACCCCCGTTTATGCCATCAAGGTGCAGAAGATCGGCTCCTTGATCAATATCCCCGATTTCAATACTTCCTTCTCTACCGATTATATAGTATATCAACCCGATATGAGCAGTGTTGCTGTCGGCACCGAGGTTCCTTTGGAATGGAAGGGTACTCTTTATAAGATGACCGTCGGCAAGAACCTGTTCGGTTCGATGGATAAACTGTTCTCTTATGCAAAGAACAACGGCATTGAGCTCCCCACCGTTTTGATGCCTGCAGGCACCTATAATGATGAGATCCTGATTTCCGGCTCCTGCACCATTTTGGGTGAACTCCATGGCGTGAACCCCAATAAGAAGCCCTATGAAGTAATTGGTGAAAATGACCTGCTCAGTTCTGCTTGGTCCTTGAATGAGCAGTGGGCAAATTCTGCAAATGTCACTACCGTGAATGCCGCGATTCGCGTCAATCAGAAACTGGATGATTTTGTGATCACCATCGACGGTTTGAAGTTGGGTACCGGCGCCGGTATCGTGGAAGACGTTCACCGTAACGCAGCCAATGCATTGGTTCTCAAAAACCTGTATTTGGATAACGCAGGCGGTATGACCAATAAGCAGGGGGCAGAGAGTATCTATCTCTTCGATTTCTCTAAAACCTATGGCGTCAGCAAGGATTTCCTCTCTGTATATCTCTGCGATTCCAGAATTACCAATAGTGCATACAATGTGTTTGGTCCCTTTGCCGAGAAGTTGGTGATCGATGGCGTTTATGTTGGCCCCATGGCTGCCAATAAGCAGATCTTGGATGATGTTGCTTCCCGCGATATCGCAGATCCCTATGTTGCTATCACGAACAGCTACTTTGATCACTGCGCATACGGTCAGGAAGCTTATGCCGTGTTCAGCGTTGATAACAGCACCGGCGATCAAAAGGTGAAGACTAATATTGTCTGCAATTTTGATAACAACGTGTTCTTGGATGCTACCGCAAACGGTGAAGCCTTGGTCAACGTTCGTTTCACCGGATCCAATTTGAAGTATAGTTTTACTAATAACATTGTATACGATGAGAGTAACTCCGGCACTTTGTTTGCCGATAAGGACTTCTTTGTCGGCGATTGCGCCAACACTGATACCTCCGATATGATCGTTGTGAAGGGGAACCGCTTCGTGAAGTGGAACAAACTTCCTCTCACCACCGGTACCGCAATCGGTACTAAGTTCGATTTCTCCGGCAACTACTTCTCCAATGGTCTTGGCATGGGCGGCTTGACTGCCGAAGAGGCTAACGTAGATAGCTATACCGGCAACGAAACCTTTACTGCAGCCGCTACCTTGGAAGCTGCAAGACGTCGCACCTTGGATTACACCTACCTGAATTGGGAGTTGACCGTTCGCGACGATGATGCTGTAAACAGCATTGCTTCCTATACCTTTACCAAAGGTATGTTCGGTACCGGCACTTATTCCTACAGAAATCTGAACGGTCGTATGAGAGACGTTTATGAAGATACGGTTCCCGCAAATTGCAGCGTTTACGAACTGCCCTTCGCCGTCAGCGAAAATGCAACCGCAAAGATTTATACCAACGATGTATTTGATGAGAATTACCGTGTTGACGAGCTTCGTTTGACCGATGCCGGTGTCAATACCTTCTATGTATTGGTTACCTCTGCAGACGGTAGCACTACCGCTGAATTTGCATTGGAGATCAAGCGCGGTCAAAACCCTGAAAACAAGCTCCTCGCTTTCAGCGACTTTATGATCAATGAATCCGCTAAGACCGTTACCGGTCATGTGGATCGCAGATACATCTTCTTGAATGCCAATGTTAAGGTTTCCAACGGCGCAACCTTCGCTCTGTACGACGATGCCGCTTGTGAGCAGCCCTTCACCGGCTTCTCCATGAAGCCCACCGCAGGAAATCCGGTTGTGAAGTATGTGAAGGTTACCTCCGAGACCGGCATTTCCAGCGTCTATAAGTTGACCTTGAACTGGTACGGTGATCTGTCCGATATCAATTTGGCAGGCGTTTCCTATGTGGAAGGCGCCAATAAGGTTTCCGATACCGCTTATCAGATGGAAGTGGCTCGTACTGCTAAGACCTTCACCGTGAAGCCTGTTGCTTATCGCGGCACTACCTTGAAGGTTTATAACGGTGCAACCCTCCTTACTCCCGATGCAAACGGTGCTTATACCGTTGCAAACAGCACCGGCGATCAGACTCTGCGCATTGTTGCAACCGCAGGCAACGGTACCTCTACCGCTACCTACACCGTAACCGTTAAGAAGACCCTCAGCGCAGCATGCGAGCTGCTGGCAGTGGAAAACGGTCATAAGACCGCAGGCGGCTTTGTCCTGAACGGCTATGTTGCCGATGTTGCTGAGATTCGTGCAACCGTTAGCGGCGGCGCAACCTATCAGGCATATTCCGATTATGCTTGCACCAAGCCCTTCGCTCATAACATCGCGATCTTTGAGGATAACTCCAAGTCTGCTGCTTATGTGAAGGTTACCGCAGAAGACGGTAAGCACTCTGCAGTTTATAAAGTAACCGTACTGAATCAGCCCGATAACCGCAATACCGTTCCTGTTGTTTCCGCAACCATCAACGGTGTGACCTATAATTCTGTTGTAGGCGGCTATAATGAGTTGAATCTGTACCTGCCCGCAAAGGTTTCCAATGTGGCTCTTACCGCAAAATTTGATCTGTTGGCCAGCACCTCCGAACTGAAGTTCTATACCGATATGGCTCTTACTCAGGAACTGACCGGCGGTGTCAATTTGGATACCAAGCAGGTAAAGGTCTTCTTGACCAATACCGCCAGCTCTTATGTGGTTTCCAGCAATGTTCCCGCATCCTCCACCGGAGCTCAGCTTTTGGTGCAGAGCGGCGTTCTTCCTGCAGCCACATGGACTGTAAATGTGATCTCCGATCGCAACGTTCTGACCTATCGTGATGCTGCTTCTATCGCCGAGTGGGTGAAGCCCTATGTTGATTATCTCAACAATGGCGCTTATGAGATCTTCCAGGGCGATAATATGCAGAACTTCAACGCTACCAAGCAGATCACCAGAAATGAGCTGGTTATCGCAGCTGTTCGTGTGATGGGTCTGGATGTTACCAAGTTCAGCAATGTTCAGTTGACCTTCGCAGATACCGTTGTTGATTGGGCTCTGCCTTATGCTAAGGCCGCTGTGTCCTCCGGCATTTTGGGCGGTGCTTATGATCCCGGTACCGGCTTGACCTACTTCAAGGGCGCTGATTTTGCTACCCGTGAGCAGGTCTTCAAGATCTTCGTTTCGATGCTGGCCGCTCAGGAAGGCATCACCGATGTGGAAGCTTATTATACCGCTCATAAGGGCGATATTGATGCAGGCTTCAATGCTTATGACTTTGTTGATGCAGATAAGATCTCCTCTTGGGCTGATCCCTATGTCCGTATGGCAGTCGGTAAGTATAAGATCGTCGGCGGTACCAATATCAATGGCGAGAATTACATCAACCCGCTGAACCTGATTACCCGTGCAGAAGTTGCAAAACTGATTGCAAGTATGCTGGGTGCATAAATTTAAAATGAATTGCCGTCTGCGAAAGCAGACGGCAATTTTTTTACTTTTGTGACCAAAGTATCAGGCCGCAAAGGGCGGCGAATAAAAATAATAATAGGAAAAGAAGAGAAAAGGGCTGTTTTTTCGCCGCCACCACCTTCACTGTCACAATGCCGTTTTCACCCGCTTCGTCGGTCACCGAGATGTTGGCGGTGCCGTAGCTTTCAGCGGTCAAAATGCCGGTGTGTAACCCTACCCGTGCCACGATCGTGTTGTCGGAAAAGAAGGTCAGCCCCTTGAATTTTGGGAGCCCCGTCAGTCCGTCGCGGATCATTAGCCAATCCTTGGTTCCTTTCTCCATGGTGATCTCTTCGGAACCGTCTTTTACGATCAGCCCCCAACTCCCTAATTCTGCATCTGCAGAAGGGGAGCATAGAAGAAGGAATAAAAATATAAAGAAGAAAATTCGTTTCATACTACAATATATCCATCTCCGCCGAAAAAATGAGAAATCTACTTGCAAACCGCCTTGGAGTGTGGTAAAATATCAAAGGCTGTGGAGATGTACCCAAGTGGTTGAAGGGTCCG
>JAZQET010000095.1:0-2703 GCA_045539135.1 Eubacteriales bacterium
GTGCTCTGTTTTATCCCATCTGCCCCGATAAAGAAGCGCAGTCATGGGCAAAATTCCCTGAGTGTATGGATGCGTTTTTAAACGGTACATACGCAGGCGAAATGGAGCAAAAGAATATTGCATATTTTGAAACTCTTTTACCCACACAGCCTAAATGGGTAAAATAATTAAAATACCGCAGATTTACGTCTGCGGTATTTGTTTTTAGGTATAGTTTTTAACCTGATGTGATTATTTCTCGGTCTTTTCACGGCGTCATACCGAATATCACTTGTTTTTTAAGATAAAACGCGTGGGTGCTACGCCTGTTTCTTTGATGAAGTTGCGGTAAAACACGGAATAATCTTTATAACCCGTTGCAACAGCGGCTTCATAAGCGGTGCCACCTTGGTTAAGAATGTGCTTGGCGCGGATAATCCGCCGTTGAGTGATATATTTTGCCAGCGAGAAGCCGGAGTCTTTTTTGAATATCCGATAAATATTTTTCTCCGAGGTGCAAAAATGGTCGGCAATTTTTTTATAGCTTAATTCAGATGCAATGTGGTCGTCGATATATTGGATGATCCGTGAAACAGTTTCGTCTTTTACGGGTATTTCTTGATTTTGATGACGGGCATAATAGTTTTCTGCCGTTTTTAAAAGATATGATAAGCTGATAAAGGCGCAAAGATCGCCATACTCGGTTTTCATTGAAAGACTTTCCTCAACTTCTGTTAAAAGGTGATCTAATTGCAATTTCTTCAGTTCTTTTTGGCTGAATTTTATGATTCCTCGGGTAATAAGACGATTATAAAGCTCGTATTGATCCATAAAAAAATCAACAGCAAAATGATAACGCTTTCGATAATAGCGACATTTATTTTTCAATATGGTGCGGTGGATCATTCGGGGCGCAAGGATGACCAGATCTCCCGGCGCGATCTTGATCTGAATTCCTTCATAGAAAAAATTCAGGTTCCCCTCGATGAACCAATATATCTCAAAATGCTCGTGGTGGGATAATTCTTCGGGCTCTTTTTTAGGTTCTGCCAAAACCGTCAAACGTTCTGTGACAGTGATGTTTCCGTTCAGTGAAGTTTCTTTTTTGGAATAGTTTTGTTGCTCCACGGTAGCCCCCTCCGATCGGTCAGAATTGCAATAAAGTATATCAAAATAGCAATTTAAATTGCAAAATAATTATGGTATAATACCATTATAATCAAAATAAATTAAATGTCAATCGGGAGGAAAAAAGGATGATATATAAAATCGAAACACATCTTCACACAAAGCCTGTGAGCGCATGCGCCCGTTTTTGGCCGGAAGAAATGATTGGTTTTTATAAAGAGGCAGGGTATAGCACGGTGTTTGTTTCCGACCATTTTTCCAAAAGCCACTTTGATAAGCTGGGGGATGAGCTTACCTGGTCGCAAAAGGTGGATTTGATGTATGAATCCTTTATGCGCGCCTGTAAAAAGGGCGAAGAGCTTGGGATTACGGTTTTGTTTTCACCGGAGTATTCGTTACACGGGAACCACTATCTGCTTTATCATACCACACCGGAATTTTTAAAATCCCGCGATGATTTCTTTGACATTTCCTTGGAAGAATTTTATAATTATGCCAAGGCCCATCGTGTCACCATAATTCAGGCACATCCCTATCGGGATGGAAAATGCACTCCACAGCCGGGTTATGTAGATGGGTTCGAAGCCATTAACAGTAATCCGCGCCATGAGAATTTTGACGAAAAGGTGTTTGAACTGGCAAAGAAATATCAATGCCTGCTTTCTGCCGGGTCCGATGCTCATCGCTCTGAAGATATTGCGGGTGCGGCGGTAATTTCTCCCTACGAGATCAAAACCGCGGATGAATACCTGAATTTGCTGAAGAGCGGTAAAGCTAAATTGATGAAAAACGGTAAGATTATATGATTTATTTAACAAGTGATTTGCACGGAGGACGGGATCTGAAGGGATTGGAACAATTTCTTTCGATCCGTAAAGCTGAGGATTGGCTCTTTATTCTGGGAGATGTGGAATTTCATTTTCCGAATACGGATGAAAATTTTTCCGACTTTTTTGAATCTCTTCAATGCAATATTGCCTTTATTGACGGCAACCACGAAAACTTTGATTATTTATATGGCTTGCCGGTGGAGGATTGGAACGGTGGGCGGATTCACCGCGTTTCAAACCGTATCGTTCATCTGATGCGGGGGCATATATTCCATATCGAAGGAAAAAGTTTTTTGACTATGGGTGGCTGTGTCAGTTCTAAGCGTTGGAAGGATTCGGGTCTTTGGTGGCCGCAGGAAAATCCCACCGCTGATGAGATCCGTCTGGCCTACCAAAATCTTGAGCAACATAACAATCGGGTAGATTATGTTTTAACCCATAAATATCGCAAAGAGGGCGTGGAACTTTCACCGGATGCGGATTCTTTCAGCTTGGATGGATTTATGTACTATGTGGATCAGAATGTCTCTTTTCAACATTGGTATGCGGGGCATTGGCATAAAAATAGTTGTATGGACCCCAAGCATACATTGGTTTTTAACGAACTTATTCATATTTAAAGCATGACTACCGGCACAGCCGGTAGTCATGCTTTAAATATGATCTTTTTTATCTTTGAGCGAGTTTGAAATAATTTTTCTGCTTTTTGATGACAGCATATAAACGTCCATTATCATCTCATCAATTTTGCGGTATATATCCTTTG
>JAZQET010000096.1:0-8681 GCA_045539135.1 Eubacteriales bacterium
AATTGTACCGACCAATCAAAGGAGAATTCATCCTCATTTACTTGGTATTCTTCTGCAAGCTGAGGTCCGCAGGAGCCGCTCCCAATGCCGCTCATCCGTGCATCCAAGCAAAGGATTGCCGCCTCCTCTTCTTCCAACTCATAATTATGATCAGCGCGGTCCAACTGCTCTTGGGAATAGCGGGAAGCGTTAAACGAGAAGGGTTCGCTCTCTGCAACTACCCGCAAAGCGCCCAAGGTCAGCCATTCGGTACCCCAGTGAGAGTTATTCTCTTGGGGGACAATAAAGGGCTCATATTGAGAAATATCCGCAGTATAGCATCCGTATTTCTGTGCGTGGCGGAAATCCACATAGCTGCCGCCGGGGCCATAGCCCAAATAAGTTACCTTTTTATTGGTTTCAGGCTTCAAGAACAGGCGGATACCGAAACGAGGCAGGAACGGGAAGTCTTCGGTACGCTTCACGTCCATATGAATCTGAACCGTTCCTTTTGCATCCACGGTATAAGCCGCTGTAAAAGTCAGGCTGTTTTGCAAATAAATCGCCCCTGCGCTCATACGGACGCGGATCGAAATGCCGCCTCCCTTTCTTTCCACGGTCGTTTCATAGGTACGGAATAAAGTGCGATGATATCCTTTTTCCTCCCAAAGCAGGCGAATCTTTCGGTCGTTATCGGTAGGAGCGCGCCAAATGTTATACTCCATAGGCTTCACGAAAAGACTCTTCCATGCCCGCTCCATTTGGGTAAAGGTGCCGTTTTTCTTGGAAAAGGTATAAGCAAAACCGTTTCCGTGCAAATAGATGTACTCGCCTTCTTCTTGAACTGTCACCTCCCCACTTACCAAAGCAGGTTTTTTCGGAGCAAAGGGCAAAAGTCGAATTTGATCAAATCCCAAAAGCGAAGCATCTTCTTTTCGATAAAGATAAAAGGTCACAAAAGAACAGTCTTTAATAACAGAAGCAGGAAGATCAAACTGAACCGTCTTATGAGGTAAAACCGAGGGCAGTTCCACCTTCCCTTTGCCGATAGAAATACCGTCTTGAATCAGTTCATATTCAACATTCAGAAAATCGGCAAGATCGGTGAAATCCAAATGGTTTTTCACGGTAAAGAGGCCATTGCCCAAATGAACAAAACGGGCGGGGCGCATTACATTTTTAAATTCAATCAAACCGGGAGAAGGGCGGCGGTCAGGATAAACCAAACCGTCTACGCAGAAATTGCTGTCGTGAGGAAATTCACCGTGATCGCCGCCGTAAAGATAAACGGTTTTTCCATCCCGCTCAGCGGAAACCGCGTGATCGCACCATTCCCACACAAAGCCGCCGACAAATCCATCGTGGCGATCCATACACTGCCAATAGTCCTCCAAATCGCCCGGACCGTTGCCCATGGCATGGGAATATTCACATTCCACATAGGGAAGCCGCTCCCCATCTTGGTTTTCGCAGGGCAGGATCTCATATTTATTGCTCCCCTGATCCTTTACTTTATCATCGGCAAAATATTCATCCACACTGCTCACAGGGGCATACATCCGAGAATATAATTGCAGATCCTGATAGTTTGCAACATACCCTTTCGGAAGGTGAAACGTATTTTCATAATGACGAATACGGGAAGGATCTCTTTTCTTGAAATATGACAATTCTTTTTCAATTCCCTTACCGTAGCCGGATTCATTGCCCGCCGACCAAGAGATCACGCAGGTACGGTTTTTATCCCGCTCTACCAAAAGAATTCCGCGATCCAAAAAACTCTCTTCATATTCGGGGTATTCAAACAAAGCGCAACGGCGGGGCTGGGCGCCGTGGGTCTCTACATCCGCCTCATCCATCACATAAAAACCCAGTTCATCACACAGATCATAAAATTCGGGAGCATTGGGATAATGGCTGGTGCGAATGGCATTTACATTATGCTGTTTCATCAGCATAAGATCCTGCACCATCTCCTCATAGGTTACCGTAGCACCGCCGATCGGTGAACTATCGTGGCGGTTCACTCCGCGAAACTTAATAGGCTTCTCATTGAAGAGCACCACACCCTTCTCCACTTTGATCTCCCGAAAGCCGATTTTTTGCGCAATGATCTCCCCCGCAACCTCCAAAATCAGCGTATACAAATACGGTTGCTCCGCATTCCAAAAGGTAACATCGGAAACCGCAAAACAGATCGTGCCGCAAGATTTTCCGTCAAGAATTTTCTTCCCTTTTGCATCCAATAATGCGTAGGCAATATCTTGTTCCGCACCCGCAAATTCAGGCTCGACCGTTACGGCAACCGATGTATTCTCAAAATCACAGCTCGTTTTCACAAAGTAATCCCGCAGATGGGTCTTGGGGCGGCGCAACAGATACACATCGCGAAAAATACCGCTCCAGCGGAATTTATCTTGATCTTCCAAATAAGTGCCGTCGCACCATTTCAAAACAATAACGGTCAGGCGGTTTTTTCCTTTTTGAACAAAATCGGTCAGTTCAAATTCTTGGGTTGCGTGGGA
Organism: Eubacteriales bacterium; assembly: GCA_045539135.1. Lineage (GTDB taxonomy): Bacteria > Bacillota > Clostridia > Oscillospirales > QAKW01 > QAKW01. The sequence continues at coordinate 2,505 of JAZQET010000096.1, forward strand.
CACCTGGCTGTAACCTACAAACTTACCGTTCACATAGAGATACAGACAACTGTCCACCCCTTCAAAGTTGATAAAAGTACGCATTGAAAGGTCATCCAACTCGAACACCTTCTGATATACCCCGCAAGGATTCTCCTTCGGTACAAAGGGTGGATCAAAAGGAATAGGATAGCGCACATTGGTATATTGGATCTGATCATAGCCCTTCATCTGCCAGCAAGAAGGAACCTCAATATCCGCATAAGCACCAAAATCAGTCTCATCCCAAGGGGCACCTTGCAGATCATAGACAGAGGCATAATACTTAAATTTCCACACACCGTTCAGCAACTGCACCCGATCGGAAGCAAGACGCGGACGATTGGCAAGAGCCTGTCCTTCGGAAGAGCAAGGAATATAATAACTGCGATTAGGGCAGGTGCCCAAATGCAACACCTTGGTGTCTTCAAAATAGTTTTCCAAAATCATTTATACTCTCCTATAAAAAAGCCGCCGAAAACGCGGCGGCTTTTCTTTTTACTTCAAAAACTGCACTGACCAATCAAAGGAGAATTCATCCTCATTTACTTGGTATTCTTCTGCAAGCTGAGGTCCGCAGGAGCCGCTCCCAATGCCGCTCATCCGTGCATCCAAGCAAAGGATCGCCGCATCCTCTTCTTCCAACTCATAGTTATGATTGGCGCGGTCCAACTGCTCTTGGGAATAGCGGGAAGCGTTAAACGAGAAGGGTTCGCTTCCTGCAACCACCCGCAAGGAGCCTAATGTCAGCCATTCGGTACCCCAGTGAGAGTTATTCTCCTGAGGGAAGATAAAGGGCTCATATTGAGAAATATCCGCGGTATAGCATCCGTATTTTTGCGCGCGGCGAAAATCCACATAACTGCCGCCGGGGCCATAACCCAAATAAGTTACCTTTTTATTGGTTTCAGGCTTCAAGAACAGGCGAATACCGAAACGAGGCAGGAACGGGAAACCTTCGGTACGCTTCACGTCCATATGAATGGTCCAATCCCCGTTCCCGTCGATGGTATAAACAGCAGTAAAACGAATACTGCACTGCATCCAAAGGCAACCTGCGCTCATGGGAACTTCGATGGTAACACCCTTTTCCGTTACAGTCACTTCAGTCTCATAAGGACGGAAGGTGGTTCGCTCATAACCGTATTTTTGCCAAAGAGCCTTGACCTTTCGGTCATTATCGGTGGGAGCGCGCCAGATGTTATATTCCATAGGCTTCACAAAAAGGCTCTCCCCTGCCCGCTCCATTTGGGTAAAGGTGCCGGTGCGCTTGGAATAGGTATACGAAAAGCCGTTACCGCTGAGCACGACCGTATCGTCGTCCTGCCAAACATTCACCTCTCCTGCGCAAAGAGCAGTTTTTTTCGGTTCAAATGCATTCAGTTCGATCTGATCAAAGCCCAAAAAATAACCTGCTTCCGCCCAAGGAGAAGCCTCTTTTTGATAGAGATTGAAAGTCACAAAAGAATGTCCTTCGGGAAACATTGCGGAAAGATTGAATTCCGCCGTTTCGTGGGGAGCAACGGAAGGCAGATCCACCGTTCCCTTTTTCACGGTTACTCCATCGGTAGAGAACTCATACTCCACTGTGAGAAAATCGGCAAGATCGGTGAAATCCAAATGGTTTTTCACGGTAAAAAGACCGTTGCCTAAATGAACAAAGCGGGCGGGACGCATTACATTCTTATACTCCAAAACACCGGGAGAGGGACGGCGATCGGGATAAACCAAACCGTCCACACAGAAATTACTGTCGTGCGGAAACTCGCCGTGATCGCCGCCGTAAAGGTAAACGGTTTTTCCATCCCGCTCAGCGGCAATACCGTGGTCACACCACTCCCAAACAAAGCCGCCGGTATAACCGTCGTTGCGATCCATACACTGCCAATAATCCTCCAGATCACCGGGGCCGTTCCCCATAGCGTGGCAATATTCAAATTGCAGGAAGGGCAGGCGGTGCCCGCTTTGATCTTCGGCGGGAACCACATCATAATGCTGATGGAGATCCTTCACCAGATCATCGGCAAAATAGGCATCTGCCGTTTCAATGGGCGCATACATACGGGTATAGGTCTCCACATTGGAATAATCGGGCACATGATCCAAATAACAGAAGAAGGTGCTCTCATAGTTGCAGATACGGGTCTCATCCCGCTTTGCAATATATTCCAACGCGGCCTCAATATTAATGTCAAAACCGGTCTCATTGGCAGGAGACCACATAAAAATGCTCACATGGTTTTTATTCTGCTCCACCAACATTTGAGAGCGATCCACATATGCCTTGGTAAACAAAGGATCTGCCGTGATATGAGCATAGGTATTGGGCCCGCCCTCCACCTTATAGGCCTTACCCGAACCGTGGGTCTCCAGATCGGCTTCGCCCACCATATAAAGACCGTAGCGATCGCAAAGATCATAAAATTCGGGACCGTTGGGATAATGGCTGGTGCGCACTGCATTGAAGTTATACTTCTTCATCAGCAGTACATCCTCAAGCATCTCTTCATAGGTAACGGTAGCACCGCCCACAGGAGAAAAATCGTGGCGGTTGACACCCCGCAGTTTGAAGAGCTTTTCATTAAACAAGATCACACCCTTATCCACCCGCACGGTGCGCAGACCGATCTTATGACCGATCACCTCATCAGCAGTCTTCAAGATCATTTGATAAAGATAGGGGTGCTCCGCATTCCAAAATCGGGCATCGGAAATACTCAATTCCAATGTTCCGTTTCCTTCTGCCTTTGCCACTTCATTTCCTTCGGCATCCGTAATAGTGCAGAAAACAGGCTGTTCTTTCCCGATCAAGTCGGTCTCCACCGTGACCTTTGCGGTTTTATTCTCAAAATCGCAAACCGTCTTCACAAAGAAATCCCGCAGGTGATCTTCGGGGCGGTGCAACAGATAAACATCGCGGAAAATACCGCTCCAGCGGAACTGATCCTGATCTTCGATATAAGTACCGTCGCAGAACTTCAGCACGATCACGGTCATACGGTTTTTCCCCACCGTTACATACTCGGTAAGATCAAACTCATGGGTCGAGTGGGAAACCTGACTGTAGCCCACAAATTTGCCGTTTACATAGAGATAGAAACAACTGTTGACCCCTTCAAAATTGATGTATGTACGCCCCTCGGTTTTTTCCAAATCAAAAGAGGTTTGATAGAGACCGCAAGGAACATCAATGGGCATATAAGGAGGATCAACGGGGATCAAAAAACGGGTATTGGAATATTGAATTTGATCATATCCCTTCATCTGCCAACAAGAAGGCACCTCCAGATCATCATAGCCCGAAAAATCGGTCTCATTCCAAGGCTCCCCCTTAAGATCGCGGACAGAGGTATAATACTTAAACTTCCAAATACCGTTCAGAAGTTGAAAGCGGTCTGAGGTCAGACGAGGACGCTCTGCCGCCGCCTGTTCCTCGGTAGAGCAGGGAATATAATAACTGCGCAGAGGGCAGGTACCCACATGCAGTTGATCGGTATTCTCATAATACTTTTCTAAAATCACGCTGTTTCTCCTTTTTCTTTGCAAAATAAAAAGGTGCACCTATTGGCGGTGCACCCTTTGATCTTATGACCGTTGATTTGAGTCGTCCGTCCATCCGTCTAATGTGTCGAGATCCTCTTTGTGCAGTGGTTTCTTCTGCAAGCGGGGATCATCATGCTCGAAATCCTTTTCACGCTCTTCGCGCAAATCAACGGGCTCTGTTCCGAAAGTTTTTCTCAACATGGCTAACACCTCCACATTTAAGATGGCTTATCTTCCTGCTTTTATTATATACTTTTTTATAAATAACTGTCAAGCGTTTTACCGCAAATAAAGGGGTAACAAATAAGAAAATGCGGGGATATTGCGCAAAATTCCGAAAGCCAGCAAAAATAAAATACTAAACAGGGTCAAACCGTTAAAAACCGCCTTGGGCGGATGGCAAAAAAGGCGCAAAATCCCATAAAGTCCCCAAAGAACCATCAAAACCGCGACCGCCATATTTTGCTGCACGGCAGAAACCACATCCAAATGAAGAAGATCCATAAAAAGATGGCTGATACCGCAACCCGGGCAAGCAAGACCGGTTACTGCACGGATGGGACAGGCAATATAAAGATCGGTCAGCAAAAGCCACACCGCATAAACAATGCCCAAAAGCAAAAAAGACCCGACCGTTTTCACGCGGGTCTTTTTGCATTCCGCTTTCAGTTTTTCAAAAAACTTACTGGCCAAACTTATTCAATTCATTCTGCATCAAAGCATAAGAAACGATCCCAAAGCCAAACAGAGACAGCAAGAGATAAACAATTCCGCTGTTGGAAGAAGGAGTGCCTGCATCGGTCTTTACCTGATCGATCCGCTCACCCTGACGGTACATCCAATACAACTGATAAATTCCGCAGGTCAGAATGGAAAACAGAATCACCATACCGCCGGAGGTGGCATTGGCATCGCCGGTCAGCTTATTGGTGTCCTCTGCGAGAAAGTAAGTCCAAATCAAAGGAAATACTCCGCAGGTTACCAAGCAAAGAACAATGTAAACAGCAATATTACGTTTCATAATCATAATGGTGTCCTCCTATGATCAATTTATATTATTTTACTATATTAGCAAATATTTTGTCAATAATGCATTGTAAAATCTTTCTTTTCCTGATATAATCTCATTGGAGGTAGATAGACATGGAACATCTTTGGATCATTTTGGTCATCATTGCCGCTTCGATCGGTCTCTTTGTATTAGGGGATTACTGGATGAAGGGGCACGCAATCCCAAAATCCGCAGAGCGTTTTATTTGGAACGCCGTTTATTTCATTCAACTGAAGCAATACGAAAAAGCCCTTTCCCTTTTGGATCAAATGGAGCAGGAGGTGGCTGTTTCCCCCGAGGAAATGTGCCAAGCGTGCGTTCAGCGCGCCGATGCCAATAAAGCTTTGGGGCGCAATGAGCAAGCCGCCGATGCCTATGACCGCCTTTATGAAGCCTTGACCAACTGCGAAGGTCCCTTAAAGAAAAACACCGAACTGCTGTTGGAAATTCGGGATTGCTATAAGGCTTGCAACCGAAGCGACGCCTTTGAAAAATGGGAGCAATTATTTACATCTGAAAACGAAGAATAATAAAACACGGAAAGTCATCAGACTTTCCGTGTTTTTATTTAAAACTTCAAGGCACGCATTGCATTGAGGATCGCAAGCACCATCACGCCTACATCGGCAAAAACCGCTAGCCACATTCCGGCAAAGCCCAAGGCACCCAACAGTAATACCAGGCCCTTTACCGAAAGGGCGAAAATGATATTTTGGTGCACAATGGACATGGTCTTTTTCGCAATGCCGATGGCCATGGGCAATTTGGAGAGTTGATCATCCATCAACACCACATCCGCCGCTTCAATGGCCGCATCGCTGCCTAAAGCACCCATGGCGATCCCCACATCGGCACGGGTCAATACGGGCGCATCATTGATTCCGTCGCCCACAAAGAGAAGGGTTCCCTTCCCCTTTTCATTCAAAAGACGCTCCACCTCTTCTACTTTCTGATGGGGTAACAGCCCTGCACAGTATTCATCCACACCTACAGAAGTTGCCACCGTTTCTGCCACAGAGGCAATATCGCCGGTCAGCATCACGGTGCGGGAAACGCCAACCTTTCGTAAAGATGCCAAGGCATCTGAAACACCCTCCTTTAGGCGGTCGGCGATGATCAAATACCCTGCGTATGTCCCTTCTACCGCCACATAAACTGCACTTCCCGCTTCTTGATATGCAGGAACGGAAATACCCGCCTCTTCCATCAATCTGCGGTTTCCCACCAAAAGGGTCTTGCCGTTCAGCAGAGTGCGGGTTCCTCTTCCCGAAAGTTCCTCGGTACGCTCAATACGGCTTTGATCCAAGGGTTTCCCATATGCTCTCATAACCGATTGGGCAATGGGATGGTTGGAATAGCACTCCCCATAAGCACAAAGGGTCAGCAATTCTTCCTCGGTGATCTTTTCAGGGCAGATCTCGGCAACTTCAAAAGTGCCTAAAGTCAAGGTGCCGGTTTTATCGAAAACAGCCGTTTCTGCCTTGGACAATGCCTCTAAGTACTGGGCGCCTTTCATCAAGATGCCCTTTCTTGAGGCTCCGCCGATGCCGCCGAAAAAGGACAAG
>JAZQET010000097.1:0-26769 GCA_045539135.1 Eubacteriales bacterium
ATTCGACGAATTTTTTTCTGCCCCTGCTTTTTATTTTTTTAAAGCCTTGGCTTCCTTTTTCTTTTGCTCGTATTCCTTCAGGGCATCTAAAGCAGGCTTGCATCCCGGCACGATCACCGCCAAATTGATCACCGTCATCAGCGCAATGCCCACATCGCCCAGTTCCCACACAAACTCATAGGTAGCCACACCGCCGATAAAGAGCATTGCCAAAGCAATGATCTTGTAAACGGTCTGCCCTGCCCAGCGGTCGCCGAAAAGGAAGGCAACATTGGGGCGGGCATAATAAAGCACGCCGATAAAGGTGGAGAAGCAGAAGAGGAACAGCACAATGGCGATAAAGACCACGCCGAAGCCACCCAGATGATAGTTCATGGCACTTTGCAGAAGACCGATGCCTTGGGCACCTGCAATCGTCTCTTGGGGCACCAAAAGCATAATGAATGCGGTACAGCTGCAGATCACAATGGTATCGATAAACACACCCAAGGATTGCAAAAGACCCACCTTCACCGGCTCTCCGTCTGCCGCTGCGGCGGCGCAAGGTGCGGAGCCGGAGCCGGCTTCATTGGAGAAAAGGCCCCGCTTCACGCCGTTCATCAGCACCGCGCCGAAGCCGCCTGCCGCCATCTGGCGCAAACCGAAGGCTTCTTCAAAGATGCGGGTGAATACGCTGGGCAGAAGGGCAATATTCTTAAAGATAATAAAGAGGGTGATGCAGAAATAAGCGGCGGCCATAATGGGCACCATAATATCCAGCACCTTCACGGTGGCATTCTTTCGCAACACGATCACTGCCGCAAGGGCAACCACAATGGCAGAGGTGATCCAAGGGGAAATCTTGAAGGCGTTATTGAAGGAATCGGTGACCGAGTTGCCGATCACCTGACTGATACCGCACCAGCAGATCAAGCCGGAAACAGCAAAAAGAACGGCAAGAATGGATTTTTTGAAGGGCATCTTGCAATGCTTTTTCACAATGCTCTGAATGTAATAAGCGGGACCGCCCCGATAGCCGCCGTAAAGAGGATCCTTTTCTTTATGGAGTTGAGCAAGGGTCGCCTCAATAAAAGAGGAAGCCGAGCCGATCAACGCGGTGATCCACATCCAGAAAACCGCACCGGCTCCGCCTGCGGAAATGGCAGCCACAACACCCATCAGGTTGCCCATTCCCACGCGGGTGGCGGTGGAAACGATCAAGGACTGCCAACCGGAGATGGCACCGTCTTTTTGGCTGCTCTTTTCGGTGGAAACCCGAATCATATCGGGAAAGAGGCGCACCGGCAAGCCCTTGGTGCGAATGGTGAAATAAATTCCTGCGGGGATCAGCAAAAGCACCAGCAGGGAGAGCCCCAAGGTGCCGCCGCCGGGCAGGGGAATGGTGATCAGGTCACCCCACAGGGCATTGTAAACGCTGTGGATCAAATCAATAATAAACTTCATACATCCAAAATCCTTTTCCTGTTTTTATGCTTTATAAGCAAGTCGGTCGGGGGTCCAATTTTTGAGGATCTCCGCCATGGCGGCGGCCTCCTTCTTGGCATCCTCCAGATCGTGCTCCAAATAATTGCCGCACTCAATGGAGGTGGTGCCGGGGATCTCTCCCGCATAGGCGGCGATAAACTCCATGGCTTTTTGTACCAAGGTGATGGCCTCCTGATGGCTCACCTTATCCCGCACCAAAAGATAAAAACCGGTGCGGCAACCCATAGGTCCCACATAGAGGATCTGATCTCCCCAAGCGGAGTTGCGGGCATAGGTGGCAAAAAGATGCTCAATGGTGTGCATGGCGGGATTGGCAAGATAATCGCCCCCGTTGGGGATTTTCATCCGAATGTCGTAAGTCACGGCATCTCCGTCGATGCGGGAAAGATACATTCCCCGCTCCAAAATATCGTGATTTACGGTAAAGCTGGCAATTTTTTTCATTCCGTCAGTCCTCGCTGTATACACATTCACCGCCCACAAAGGTGGCGCGGATGCGGCAAGTCTCATCCAGCAGAATGAAATCCGCCAGCGTGCCCGGCTTCAGGGTGCCCATTTGATCCTCCACCTGCAAAAGGCGGGCGGGATTTTCGGTGGCCATCCGCAGGGCTTCCGGCAGGGTCACTCCGCCGAACTGCGTCATATTGCGCACCCCTTCGTTGAGCTTCAGCACCGAGCCTGCCAAGGTGCCGTCCAGCAACCGTGCCTGACGGTCCTTTACCTCCACCGGCTGACCGCCCAAGGCATAGCGGCCGTCGGGCAGACCGCCTGCTTCCATACAGTCGGTGATCAGGCAGAGCCGCTCTTTTTTCAGCCGCGCCAAAATGGGGAAGAGGTGGGGGCTCACATGGATGGTATCGGCAATCAGCTCGATATAGGCATCCCCCTCCAGCGCCGCACCGATGACCGCAGGATCCCGATGGTGGAGAGGAGGCATTGCGTTGAAGAAATGGGTGGTGCTCAAGGCACCTGCTTGATAAGCGCCCGCCGCTTGGTCATAGGTGGCGGAGGTATGCCCCACCGAGGGCACAATATTCAGTTCGCGGAGCGCCTTGGTGAAGGCATAGCCCTCATCGTGCTCCGGTGCAAAGGTCACGATCTTGATCACATCGGCAAAAGGCTCCACCATGGAAAGATCGGGGATGCGGATGTACTCCCCGTTTTGGGCTCCCTTTTTCGCGGTATCAATAAAGGGACCTTCCATATGGCAGCCCAATACGCGGGCACCTGCCGTTTCCTTCATGGCGGCGCGGATGCGCTCCATGGCGGCGGAAATGGTTTCGGGATCCATGGTCATGGTGGTGGGCAAAAAGGCAGTCACACCGTTTTTGACCAATTCCTTGGCGGCTTCTGCAGGGGAATGGGTCATGGTGTCTTCCCCCAAATAGCCGTGGATGTGCTGGTCGATCAAGCCGGCGGAAAGATATAATCCGCCTCCGTCGGTCACGGCGGCTCCTTGGGGCACTTCCTTTGCAACGCCCACGATCCGATCCTTTTCATAAAGAAAAACGCTTTCGGGCAGAATTTTTCCCCCCTGCACGATCTTTACATTTTTAATGGCGTTCATTTTGGACTCCTTTCTATCTCTTCATTCGCTTTTCCACCACATTGATCACCTGATACATAGCGGTGGAGGCAATGGCATTGACTAAGAATTCAATAATAAAGTTTACGGCAATGGCGGCGGAGATCATCACAAAGAATCCGCCCACTCCCATATTTTCGGGAACGGGACCGAAATCCTGCGATGTTCTGAAATATTCCAACAGTAAGCAGCAACCGCCCACAAACAGACCGGTATTGATGATGGGCGCCACCACCGAAGCAGAGATGATGGCAAGGTGTTTATTCTTTTTGGCGATCAGGCGGTACAGCCAACCTGCCGCAAAGCCTGCGGCACCTGTTTTACCCAAGCAGATCAGCAAGGCCATGATCGGAGAAGCACCCATAATGCCCTGCGCCATAGGGGTCATCAGGGTCATCACACCGCAGGCAAGTCCCAAAATGGTGCCGCCCATAGGACCCAATAACGCTGCCCCCACCACAATGGGGATCAGGGTCAGGTTGATGCCTGCTACCACCGGAATAAAATTGCCGATGTATTGCAAGACCACAACCGAGGCTAAAAGCAATGCCAGTTGGGCAAGATAAACCGTCCGTTTTATATTTTTGCTTTGTGTCATAAGAGGGACTCCTTTTCTTTCGTTCATAATATTTTAACATATTATAAAGAAGAAGTCAAACCGAAAAAAGGAGGCCCTTTTAACGGCAACGCAGGCGGTGTGGAGAGGGCTTATCCCTGTCTGTTTATATGAAAAAATGCGGTGTAAATTTACACTATTAGACTAAAATCCTTTGGTTTTGCATAGGGTATAAGGGAATACCATGGGAAAGTCGGGGATGGATATGAACACAAGAAAATTTGCCGAAAATGCGGCAATTCTCACAGGAACAGGTCTTCTGTTAAGGGCGGCGGGTCTGTTGCTTCGGGTCCTGATCGCCAATGTTTTGGGGGAAGAGGGAATGGGGCTTTATTCCCTGACCTTCACCGTTTATAATCTGTTTATTACCTTGGCGCAATCGGGGATCGGGGTGGCGGTCACCCGCTTGGTGGCGCAGTACCTTGCTTTGCAGGATGAGCGAAGAGCCAAGGGTGCCATGCAGTCCTGCTTGCTGTTTGCTTGCCTGCTGGGCACCCTGTCGGGGGTAATTCTCTTTTTGAGTGCAGGCTTTTTGGCAGAGCGTTGGATCGGGAATGCAGGGTGCGCCTTTGCTTTGAAAATTTTAGCCCTTTCCTTGCCCTTTATGGCGGTGAGCGGATGCTTTTCCGGCTACTTTGTGGGTCGCCGCCGTGTGCGCCCCACCTGCTTTGCTCAAATGACCGAGCAGGCGGTGCGGCTGGCTCTTTGCTGGGCGGCGGTCTGGCTTTTTCGGGAGGCGGGCACCGAGGTGCTGTTGGGGATGATCGTGCTCTCCAATACCCTTTCCGAAGGGGTCTCCTGCCTGATGCTGGCATTGCTTTGTAAGCGTGGGCGCCCCAAGGGAACCCCCATCCCTCCCGAAAAGGGGGCGATCCGCCGTATTGCCTTGCCGGTGGCGGCGTCCCGCTATCTTTCCACCGCCCTCCATTCCACTGAAAATATGCTGATTCCTTTGGCGATCGCCCGCTATACGGGGGATTATTCGGTGGGGCTTGCTCAGTTCGGGGCCTTAAAAGGAATGGCGATCCCCTTGCTGTTTTTTCCCGCCTCCTTCTTGACGGCGCTTTCCTCTCTTTTGGTGCCGGAGGTGACGGATACCTCTGCGCGGGAGGATCGGCGGGGTACCTGCCGTATTGTGGGGCGGGCGATGAGCCTTACCGTTACCCTTTCGGTGATGATCGGCGGTGTGTTCTTCCTCTATGGGGATCCCTTGGGGGAATTGCTGTTTCACAGTAAGACCGTTTCCATGATGCTGAAGGTGCTGGCACCCATTGTTCCTTTTATGTATCTGGATACCATTGCCGATGGGCTTTTGAAGGGGCTGGATCGCCAAAGCGCCACCCTGCGGAATAATACCATCGACTCGGTATTGCGTATTTTGCTGATCACCGTCACGGTGCCCTTCTTCGGCATCCGCGGCTTTTTGGGGGTGATGGTGTTCAGCAATATTCTGGTCTCTTCGTTGAATGTGGGCACCCTTTTACGCACCTGCGGGATGGGCTTTTCTTGGAAGGAATGGATGCTGAAGCCATTGTGTGCCTTGGGGCTTGCTACCGCCCTTTTGCGCCTGCTTCCCTCAAGGGAAGGGGTGGTGCCCATGGTGGTGGGAATGGCGGTATGGTGCCTTGTATATCTTTTATTCTGCAGGTTGACACAAAAAGAAAATAATAATATAATAATAGATAGAAAAAACAGGAGGAGATCCGATGAAAGAACGGCTGTTAAACTATTTCAAAGAAATACCCGTTGCGGCGGCGGTGAAGAGTGAGCGGGAGTTGGACTGCTGCTTAAACAGCACCTGCCCTGTGGTCTTTTTGCTTTGCGGAGACCTTTGCACCGTTCCCCGTTTTGTGCAGAAGATCAAAGCGGCAGGTAAGATTGCCATTGTACATATGGATCTGGTGGAAGGTCTTTCCGCCAAGGATGCGGCGGTGGATTATATCACCAATGCCACCGAGGCAGACGGTGTGATCTCCACCAAAAGCTCCCTGATCCGCTATGCCAAGCAGCAAGGGCTGCTCACCATTCAGCGGTACTTTTTGTTGGATTCCCGCGTGTTGGATAATCTTTCCCGTACCGGCTGTCCTGCCGATTTTTTGGAGGTGATGCCGGGGGTGATGCCCAAGATCATTCGGGAGCTGACCCAAAGCATCGATAAGCCGCTGATCGCAGGCGGTATGGTGCGGGATCGGGAAGATGCAAAGGCGGCGTTGGAAGCAGGCGCAGTGGCGGTTTCCTCCACCAATCCTGCCATTTGGAATGCCGAAAAAGGAGACCTTTTAAAATGAAACTGTGTTTTTTGGGCGCCGCCCACGAAGTAACCGGCTCCTGCACCTTATTGGAGGCGGCAGGCAAGCGGATCCTGATCGACTGCGGAATGGAGCAGGGGGCGGATATTTATGAAAACTGTTCCTTGCCTGTTTTGCCCGCCGAGGTGGACACGGTGTTGCTGACCCACGCCCATATCGACCATTCGGGCAAATTGCCCATGCTTGCCGCCCAAGGCTTTCGGGGGAGCATTTATGCCACCGGTGCCACGGTAAAGCTTTGCGGCATTATGCTGCAGGATTCGGCGCATATTCAGGAGCAGGAGGCGGAATGGCGCAACCGTAAGGCGCAACGCTCCGGTGCCCCCGCCTATGTGCCGCTCTATACCTTGGAAGATGCCGTGCATACCATGAGCCTCTTTGTGCCCTGCTCCTATCGGCAGGAATATGAGATCGCCGATGGGATCACCGTTCGTTTTCTGGATGCCGGCCACCTGATGGGCTCTGCCAGTATTGAGATCACGGTGGTGGAAGAGGGGAAAAAGCATGTGCTGCTCTTCTCGGGCGACCTTGGCAATGTGAACCGCCCTCTGATTCGGGATCCCCAAAACCCCGAATATGCCGATACGGTGATCATCGAGTCTACCTACGGGAACCGTCTCCACGGGGAGCGCAAAGACTATATCGGTCAGCTGACCGCCGTGCTGCAGGAGACCTTTGATCGGGGCGGCAATGTGGTGATCCCCTCCTTCGCGGTGGGCAGAACCCAAGAATTCTTGTATCTTCTGCGGGAGATCAAGGAAAAGGGGCTGGTGAAGGGGCACGATAAGTTCCCTGTATTTGTGGATAGCCCCTTGGCGGCAGAAGCCACCCGCATTTATTTCGATGACCTGACCGAGTATTATGATGAAGAGATGCTGGCACTGGTGGAAAAGGGCATCAATGTGTTGGAATTCCCCGGTCTGCAGATCTCCACCACCTCCCAAGAGTCTATGGCCATCAATCTGGATAAGACCCCCAAGGTGATCCTTTCCGCCAGCGGAATGTGCGAGGCGGGGCGGATCCGCCATCATTTGAAGCATAACCTGTGGCGGGCAGACAGTACGGTGCTGTTTGTGGGCTATCAGGCAGAGGGCACCATGGGTCGCCAGCTGCAGGACGGTGCCGATTCCATCCGCCTCTTCGGCGAAACGGTGCAGGTGCGGGCGAAGATCGCCACCATGGACGGGATCAGCGGTCATGCCGATCAGGAAATTATGCTGAATTGGCTGGGTGCTTTGCAGAATAAACCCACCCGCGTGTATGTCAACCACGGCAACGATACGGTCTGCGATGAATTCGCCGCCGTGATCACCGAGCGGTTGGGATTTCCCGCCACCGCCCCCTATAACGGCGCGGTTTATGATCCTTTGGCAGATGTCCTGCTGGAGGAAGGCAATCAGGTGCGGCTGGAAAAGAAGAAGCCTGCCCAGACCAAGGCAGATCTGGTCTTTGAGCGGTTGCTGAATGCGGTGCGCCGTCTGCTGAAGGTGGCAGAGGGAATGCGGGGCAGAAGCAATAAGGAATTGGCAAAATATGCCGATCAGATCAATGCCCTTGCCGATAAAATGGAAAAATAAGTCAAAAAAGTGCAGACCCCAATAGGGGAACTGCACTTTTTTCCTTTACTTTTATAGAGAAACATAGTATAATCATAATGTTATACTGCGAAATTATTCTTGTAAGGAGATTGCAAGATGAGTGATAAGAAACGAAATGTGACCGGCTCCTATCCTGCCGGCGGAAAAAAGCCTGTGAAAAAGAACCCCACCGGCTCTTATTCCGGCGAAAAGCGGCTGTTTGCCGATTATCTGAAAGAAGAGGAGCCTGCTTTGGTGCAGAAAGAGGCGCAAAAAGAAGCACCTCCCGCCCCCAAAAAGAAAAAAGCGCGGCTGAACCGCACCTTTTGGAAGGATCTTCTCAATAAGTATTGGAAGACCTTGGTTTATTATGCCTGCATCTTGGTGGCAAGCGTGGCCTTGGCGGCGTGGGTCTGCGACATCGGGAATGAGGTGCTGGGTCTGGTGCGCCCCGATAAGGAATATACCGTGACCATCGCGGAAAACAGCTCCACCGAAACCATTGCCGATACCTTGAAAGAGGCAGGGGTCATCGACCATCCCGTGGTGTTCCGCTTGTATTGCAAGCTGAAAAAGGCAGACGGAAAGTTTCAGTTCGGGGAGTATACCCTCAACAGTAAAAGAGACTATAAGCAGTTGGTCTCCGCTCTGAAGCGCGCTCCGTCCAATAAGAGCTCTGTGTCCTTTGTGATCAATGCGGGGGATACCCAAGAGGATATTGTGACCACCCTTTGCGATACCTTGAAGCTTTTTGAACGGAAGGAATTGGAGGATGTTTTGCAGAATTATGACTTCTCCGATTATACCTTCTTAAAGAACCTGCCCAAGCGGAATTATCGCTTGGAGGGCTACCTTTGCCCCGGTACCTATGAGGCCTATGAGGGCGAATCCGCCTTGGCGGTGGTGCAGCGGCTGCTGGATGCGTTTCAGGCGCAGATGCTCACCGAAGAAAACCAGCAAAAGATCGCCTCTTCCGGCTACAGCGTGGATCAACTGATCACCTTGGCCTCCATTTTGCAAAAAGAAGGGGGCAATGCGCCCGCCAAAGAAGCAGGTGTTTATTTCAACCGCCTGAAAAATCAGACCTTCCCCTATCTGCAGTCCACCGCAACGGTGGCTTATATCCTGCCTGCAGGAAGCGTGGTGAGCGGGTCGGACATTAAAACCACCGATCCCTATAATACTTACCGCGTGGCAGGTCTGCCTTCGGGTCCCATTGCCAACCCCACCCCCGAAATGTTTGGGGCGGTGCTGGCACCCGAGACCACCGATGCCCAATACTTTGCCGTGCAGGCAGACGGAAAGACCCTCTTTGCCGTGACCCAAGCAGAGCATCTGAAAAATATCAAATTGACCGGTGAGGGCGTCCGGGGAACGGGGACAATTCTTTGAGTATGGAACTTCTTGCCCCTGCGGGCAATTTTGAAAAACTGCGCTATGCCGTCGCCTACGGTGCCGATGCGGTGTATGCCGCTTATCGCTCCTTCGGGCTTCGGGCGGCGGGCGATAATTTTGATGAAGAAGGCTTAAAGGAAGCCATTGCCTATTGCCATGAGCGGGGCAAAAAGATCTATATCACCGTTAATATTTATCCCACCTCCGAGGACTTGAAGGTTCTGCCCGCCTTTTTTGAAATGCTGGAGACCCTTGGGCCCGACGGTATGATCATTGCCGATCTTGGGGTGATGGCGCTGGCAAAGCGCTATGCGCCTCATATTCCCATCCATATCTCCACCCAAGCCAATGTGACCAATGGGGAAGCGGCGGCGGTCTGGGCGGATTTGGGTGCAAGCCGTTTGGTGCTGGCAAGAGAGATGTCGCTGAAGGAGATCCGCGCCTTGAGGGAGCGGTTGCCCAAAGAGGTGGAGCTGGAGTGCTTTGCTCACGGTGCAATGTGTATCTCCTATTCAGGCAGATGCCTGCTTTCGGCAGTAATGACCGGTCGAAGCGGCAATCAGGGTGCCTGTGCCCATCCCTGCCGCTGGCATTATGCCTTGATGGAAGAAAAGCGGCAAGGGGAGTATTTCCCCATCGAAGAGGATGACCGCGGCACCTATATTATGAACTCCAAAGACCTTTGCCTGATTGAGCATCTGAAGGAATTGGAGGAGGCAGGGGTCGCATCCTTGAAGATCGAGGGGCGGATGAAGAGCTTTTATTATGCCGCCTGCGTCACCCGCGCTTACCGAAAAGCCTTGGATGACCTTGCGCAAGGCAAGCCCTTCGATCCCAAATTGATGGACGAATTGCGGGCGGTCTCCCATCGGGATTATACCACCGGCTTTTTGTTCGGTACCCCCGATGCCACTGCTCAAGAAACGGAATTCGGCGGCTATATCCGCCTGACCGATGTGGTGGCGGTAGCCACCCGAGAAGAGGGCTTGTTCCTCCAAAAAAATAAATTTGTGCTGGGCGAAACCTTGGAGGT
This sequence comes from Eubacteriales bacterium, assembly GCA_045539135.1. Taxonomy (GTDB): domain Bacteria; phylum Bacillota; class Clostridia; order Oscillospirales; family QAKW01; genus QAKW01. The sequence continues at coordinate 10,001 of JAZQET010000097.1, forward strand.
CCTGACTCCTGATGCCGAGCCTTATAAAATCACAATTCAAGAAATGCAGAACGACCGCGGAGAGCCCATTGAAAGCGCACCTCACGCAGAGATGTTGGTGAGAATGCCGCTTTCCTTGCCCCCCGAAAGTATTCTGCGCAGAACCAAAGAAAGGGAAAACCAAAACCAATGAGTACTGTTAAAATCCCCGCAGGCTATAAGCCTGCGCTGTCTCTGTATGATACCCAAAAAGCCATCGGTCTGATCAAGCGGCTGTTTGAGGATATGCTGTCCGGCGCATTGAACCTGCGCCGCGTTTCCTCCCCCTTGTTTGTGCCCTCCGCCTCCGGCTTGAATGATAATCTGAACGGGGTGGAGCGCCCCGTGCGCTTCGATGTGAAGGATACCGGTGCCGATGCCGAGGTGGTTCATTCTTTGGCCAAATGGAAGCGTCAGGCTCTGCGAGATTACGGTTTCGGTGAAGATACCGGCCTGTATGCAGATATGAACGCCATCCGTCGGGATGAAGAACTGGATAATCTCCACTCCATTTATGTGGATCAGTGGGATTGGGAAAAGATCATCGGGGAAGAGGATCGCACCAAGGAATACTTAAAAAGCGTTGTGGATAAAATTATGGGCGCCATCTGCGATACCGAGCAGACCTTGCGCATTATGTTCCCCCAACTGAATGCCCGCCCCGCTTTGAAGCGGGAGATCACCTATATCACCACCCAAGAACTGGAAGACCGCTATCCCACCCTTTCCGCCAAGGAGCGGGAAAATGCCATTGTGAAGGAATGCGGCGCGGTGTTTTTGATGGAGATCGGCGGTGCCTTGCGCTCCGGCAAGCCCCACGACGGCAGAGCCCCCGACTATGACGATTGGGCGCTCAACGGGGATATTCTTCTTTGGAACGATACCCTTCAGCAGGCCTTTGAAATTTCTTCCATGGGCATTCGGGTCAGTCCCGAAAGCCTTGCCGCGCAACTGAAGATCGCCGGTTGCGAAGACCGTAAAGACCTGCCCTTCCATAAAGCCCTTTTGGCGGGCGAACTGCCGCTCACCATCGGCGGCGGAATCGGGCAGAGCCGCCTTTGTATGCTGTTGCTGGGCAGTGCCCATATCGGTGAGGTGCAGTCCTCCATCTGGGATGAAGAGACCAAAAAGATCTGCAAAGAAGCAGGCATCCCCATCCTTTAATATTCAGCGAGACCACATCTGTGGTCTCGCTTGCTTTTTTGAACCAAATGTGATATGATATAAAATGCAGAATTTGTATTTTTATAGGAGGAGTCAGGGTGCGTAAGATCATGGGTATTTTCAGTGCTTTTTTGCTTGCACTGTTGCTGGCATTTTCGGCCTCTGCCGAGGAAGCATCTCATTTGAATACCGCCACCGACGCGGTGGGCTTTGGCTCTCTCGCGCGGTTGTTCGACGGGAAGCGCAGTACCTATGCCTCCGCCGAAAAAGAGGGGGTCATCACCCTTTCGCGGGAGGAGGGCATCGCCCACCTCTATATTGAATTTGACCGCCTGCCCGCCCAATGGACCCTTACCGATCCTGCTTCGGGCAAGAGCGCCTTGTGCGGGAAAAACACCTTCTTGCATGAATATGTGGATGTTTCCGCTCTGCTGGGCGAAAGCCCCAAGCAGGTGGAGCTTCGGTTCCAAGCAGGCACCGCCATCGCCGATGTCTATGCCTTTTCGGCAGGTACTCTTCCCCAATGGGTGCAGATCTGGCAACCGCCTTGCAAAGAAGCAGATCTGATGTTGATCTCTTCTCACTCCGATGATGAACAGTTGTTTTTCGCAGGGGTCTTGCCCTATTATGCGGTGGAGCGGCAGTTGCGGGTGCAGGTGGTGTATATCGTTCAGCACTTTGAAGTCTATGGGGAAAAGGAGCATACCCGCCCCCATGAGCAGTTGGACGGATTGTGGACGGTCGGGGTGCGTAATTACCCCGTGATGAGCGATTTCCCCGATGTGTATTCCGAATCCAAGGATCGGGCAACCGCCTTTCAGGCGGCGGAAAAGGCCTTTGCCAATGCGGGGGTCACCTATGATGATTTTTGCGGGTATATCACGGAATGTATCCGTCGGTTTAAGCCGTTGGTGGTGGTCTCCCACGATCTCAACGGCGAGTATGGGCACGGTACCCATGTGTTCTGCGCCGCGGCGCTCACCGAATCCATCGGCTTTGCGGCAGATGCCGCCCGCTACCCCGAAAGTGCGGAAGCATACGGCACTTGGGCACCGGAAAAGACCTATCTCCATTTGTATGAAGAAAACCCCATTGTGATGGATTGGGATACCCCTCTCAAAAGCCTTGGGGGTAAAACGCCCTTTCAGGTGACTCAAGAGGGCTTCGGTTGCCATAAAAGCCAGCATTGGACATGGTTTAACCGCTGGATCTACGGAAGCGGCGGTGAGATCACCAAGGCGACCCAGATCAAAACCTATTCTCCCTGCCGCTACGGGCTGTTTGATACCAAGGTGGGTGCCGATGTAATCGGCGGCGATTTTATGGAGCATATCACCACCTATCGGGAGCGGGAAGAAGCAGCGGCAGCGGAAGCGGCGAAAAAAGCCGAAGAAGAGCGCTTGGCGCAGCTGGAGGCGGAGAAAAAGGCGGCAGAAGAGCAAGCCGCCGCTAAGGCAAGAAAACAGAAAAAGATCTTGCTGTTCGCAGGGTCGGGCGCGGTGCTTCTTGCCGCGGCAGGTACCGCCTTGCTTTATAAAAAACGAAAAGGAGGGCGTGTAAAATGAATCATGTTTCGTTGATCATCCCTTCCTATAAACCGGATGAAAAACTGCTTCGCACCTTGGAAGATGCGGTGCAGGCAGGCTTTACCGATATTCTGCTGATCGACGACGGAAGCGGCGCAGAATATGAACCCATTTTTGCAAAAGCCGCCGCGATGGAGGGGTGCACCCTCCTACGCCATCCCGAAAATCGGGGGAAAGGGGCAGGGCTGAAAACAGCCATGGCCTTCTTCTTGGAAAACCGCCCCCGTTCCGCAGGGGTGGTGGCTGCTGATGCAGACGGTCAGCACCTGACCGCAGATATTCTTGCGGTGGCGAAAAAAATGGAAGAGACCGGCAATATCACCTTGGGCTATCGGGATTTTTCGGGGGATCAAGTCCCTTGGAAAAGTAAATTCGGCAACCGCCTCACGCGGGGGATCTTCCGCCTGTTTTTCGGGATGAAGATCCGCGATACCCAAACCGGTCTGCGCGCCTATCCCCGCGCGGTTCTTTCGGAACTGCTGACGGTGGAAGGGGAGCGCTATGAATATGAGACCAATATGTTCTTTCATATGAGCCGCAGGAAGCTCCCCTTTGAAGAGGTGGAGATCCAAACGGTCTATCTGGAGGAAAACCGTTCCTCCCATTTCCGCGCGGTGCGGGATAGCCTTCGGATCTATGCCCTGATCTTAAAGTACTTATTCAGCTCCGCAGCGGCGGCGGTGGTGGATGCGTTGGCATTTTTCTTGATGAAGCAATTTCCGCTTCTCGGGATCTTGCCCATCCCTCTTACCTTTACCGCTTCCTTTTTGGCGCGGGGCATCTCCTCTTTGGTGAACTTTCTCATCAACGCTCGCGTGGTGTTTGGGGATCGGGTCAATAAACGCACCTTGTTCCGCTATTATTTTTTGGTGGCGGTGCAGATCTGCCTGTCTGCCTTGGCGGTCTTTTTGATCGAGCATCTATTACAGATCCGCTCTGCCATCCTCTCCACCCTTTTGAAAGGGGCGGTGGATACGGTGCTGTTCTTTTTCAGCTTCCGCATCCAGCATCGGTGGGTCTTTAACAGCGGTTCAAACGGAAAGGAAGAAGAATGAAAAAATTATTGCAATTTAAGTGGGTCTACCTGCTTTATACAGGGCTTTTGGCGGTGGCGGTGATTGCCGCCACCCTCTATGTCCGCGGTCTTTTGGCGGAGTATGAAGCCAAGCAACCGGAGCGGCAGGTAGAGGCGGCATTGGCGCAACTTGCGGAAGAAGCCGCTTCCCCCGCGGATTTTTGGTCTGCCTATGGTCTGCCTCAAGCGGAGGGCGGGCAGTATGAAGCGGGCAAGGAGATCCAAAAAGAGTATCTTGCCCTTTTTGCGGCAGAGGATGTTTCCTTTGTTCCGCAAACAGGAACCTATGCCGAGGATGAGCGTTGCTATCTTTTGCAAAAGGGCGGCTATCCCTTGGCGGAGGTGTTGCTGAAGGCGGCAGGTCCCCAAGAGACCAAGCTGGCGGTCTTCAGTATGCGGGAATGGAAGGTGGCATCGGTAAAGCCTTTGCTGGAGCAGCGGGCATATACCGTGAAGGTACCCAAGGACTTTACCGTTTCGGCAAACGGTATTGCTCTGACCGAAGGCACCGCCCAAGGCAATGAAATGCAGTATACCCTTTCAGGGGTTTGGCTGGAACCCAACTTCACCATCGCAAACGCGGCAGGGGAGCAAGCCTCCTATGTGGTGAAGAATTTCCGTGTCCTGCCCGAATTATACGATTATACCCTAACCCTGCCTGCCACCCTCAACGTTACTGTCAACGGTACCGTCAGCCAAGGAACCCTGCGGGCAGACGGTTTGGTGCGCCATGAGGTGATGCTCCTTAAAAAGCCGGAGATCACCGTCTCCGATCTTTACGGCAATACCGTTGCTTATGAAGGGGGCGAAAAACTGCCCCTGACCCAAGTGACGGTGGTGGCACCTTTGGATCATACCGTGCAGGTGGGCGGCAAGCCCATCCCCGAAGGAGCGGTGACCAAAGGGATCCCTGCGGAATATGAGATCTTGGGGGATCTGGTGCAAAACCTGCCCCAACAGGCGGAATATCAGATCGCCGTATTGCAGGAAAACGCGGCGGTAGAGGTGACCGACGGTGCAGGGAAAGCCGTGCCTTTAACCGCAGGCGAAGCCCGCTATGATCTTACCCAAACCCCCGCCGTTTTGGATACGGTTCCTCAAGAGGTGGCTTCCTCGGTGGATGTTTTGAAGATCGCCCAGCAGTGGAGCCTCTTTATGAGCAACGATGTGAGCTTCGAGAAGATGGCGCAGTTGATGGTGCCGAATTCGTATCAGTATAATGTGGCAAAGAGCTATTCCACCAGCGTGGATCGCCTGTTCTTTGCCAGCCATAGCCTGCTTTCTCCCGCCTTTACCGACACAGGGGTGCGCAATTTTAGTTGGATCACCGAGGATAGCTTCTCGGTGGAGGTGCGCTTTGTGAAGCATATGCGGCTGACCAACGGCGGAAAGTTGGTAGACGATGCCATGAACGACCGTTTTTACTTTGTGAAGACCAACGGTCAATGGTTGCTGGCAGGAATGAAGGAGGTGGCAGACGATGCAAAATAATCCCCTTTTGATGGGCAAGCGGATCGGCAAGTTTCTTTTGAAGATCGGCGCCTTTTTGGGCACCTTTCTGCTGGCGGTGGTCTTGATCTTGGTGCTGGCGTTGAATATGATCTGCTCCGATGCCTTTCCTTCCGCACAGCAGATGTTTGTCACCACCATTTTGGAAACAGGGCAGTTTAAGTTTTTGGCTTCGGTGTTCTTGAGCGCCGAAGAGATTCAGGCGATCGTGGATCAAAACTCCATGAAGGAACTGAATGCCGAAGTGGATGCAGGTCTCATTCAGGTGGGCGGCTCCGGCAATGTGAATGCAGGCAATGCCGAGGAACAGCAGGAGATCGAGATCCAAGAGGTCAACGGCGCCACCTACACAGGCACCATGATGATCGTGAAGGATCCCTCCCGTATCAGCCTTGCCAGTATCTACCCTTGGCGGGAGGTCGGTGTTACCTTGGATAAGCTGGTGAAGGATAACGGTGCCATCGCAGGGATCAACGGCGGTCTTTATGACTCCACCAATAACTCCGGCGGCAGACCCTATGGGGTGCTGGTGTCCAACGGTCAGATCCAACATAATAAGCCGCAGGAATATGCAGGCTTGGTGCTGGTGGGCTTCACCGAGGAGCATATTTTGGAGATCATTGATATCTCCGCAATGAATGCCTCTCAAGTGGAAAACCTGATCAAGACCCGTAAGATCCGCGATGCAGTCACCTTTCAGGAAGAAGCCAGCGATGCCAATAACCACTTTGTGCAGTTGATCATCAATAATGAAGTGCGGGAAATGAACGGAATGGGCAGCGGCCTCAACCCCCGCACCGCCATCGGTCAGCGGGCAGACGGCTCGGTTTTGCTCTTTGTCACCGACGGGCGGGGCAAATCCGGCCACCTCGGCGCCTCCAGCAGCGACCTGATCGGCGTGATGGAGGAGTTCGGGGCGGTCAATGCCGCCAATCTGGACGGCGGAAGCTCCTCCTGTATGTATTATAACGGGGAATATCTCAAGAGCAGTGTGACCTTCTATTATGAAAACTCCTCGTGGAAGCTTCCCGCAGGCTTTATCGTAAAATAAAAAGGAGCGCGGTGCCGCAAGCACCGCGCTCTTTTTCTTTGACATCACCGCAAGGATCTTGTATAATAATGAACGGAGGAATAAAAAATGCTGAACCGTTTGTTTCGTTATAAAAGAATATGGCTTCTTCTGTTGGCACCTTTGGGGCTGTTGCTGACCCTTGCCGCCAAGGTGAGCGGGGGATGGGTGGAAACGGTCCATGCCCGCTATGTTTATCCTTTGTTTGCCAATTCCTTGGGATGGCTGTTGTCGCTGTTCCCCTTTTCGGTGTTGGAAATTTTGATTTTATTGCTGGGTGCCGCCTTGCTGGTTTATATTGTGCGCGCCATTGTCCTTGCGGTGCGTAAAAAAGAGGAGCGGAGGGGCAGAGTGTATCGGCTGGTGCTGAACCTGCTTTGCGGCGCAAGCATCCTTTATTTCGGCTTTGTGCTGTTTATGGGGCTCAATTATTATCGGGCGTCCATTACCCAATATCTGGATCTCACCGTGCAAAAAAGCAGTGAAGAAGAACTGTATGACCTTTGCGAACTGCTGGTGTACGATTGCAATTTTTACCGTAAGCAGTTGACCGAAGAAGAGGGCATCGCCCAATTGGAGAGCACCTCTTTTTATGATACTGCCAACAGTGCCCGAAAGGCCTATGCCGCATTGGAAGAGGAGATTCCTGTTCTGCAGGCGGCAAATGTGCGGAATAAACCCTTGCTCACCTCTAAGCTTTTTTCCATGGTGCTGACCTCGGGCATTTATATCCCCTTTGAATCGGGCATCAATCAGGATGCTCCCGCCCATACCATCCCCGCCACTATGTGCCATGAACTGACCCATTTCCGCGGCTTTATGCGGGAGGATGAGGCAAACTTCATCGGCTATCTTGCCTGTATGAGATCGGAGCAGGCAGATTTCCGCTATAGCGGAAGCCTTTTGGCATTCGGCTATGCCTTTAATGCCCTGTATGATGAAGATGTGGAACTTGCCCGCAAGATCGCCGAGCAATGCGAGGAAGGAATGCTGCGGGATCTGCAATGGGAAAGCGATTATTGGGATCAGTACCGCCATACGGTGATCAGCGATACCTCGTCGGAGATCTATGATCAGTATCTCCAATCCAATAACCAGCCCTCCGGCTTGAAAAGCTATGGCGAAATGGTAGATCTGCTGTTGGCCTATTATCGCAATTTTAATGAAACTTAATCGACTGCCGAAAAAGGCACAGACCGCAAAAAAGCCCCAAGCAACGCTTGGGGCTTTTTATGGCTTCCCGTCGAAAGAACCGCTCGGCGTATCGCATACGCCGTCGGGATTCTTCCAACGAGATCTGCACTCTTTTTGGGCAGTCTTTCGCGATGAAAAGCCCCGTATTCTGCGACAAAATGCGGTGTAAATTTACACTATTTGGTCTTTTTCATCGTTTCCAGCGGCACAATTTCATAGCCCTCCGCCCGCAGGCGGTCGATGAGGGTTCCCAAGATTTTTGCATTGGTTTCGGAGGTGGAATGGAGCAGTAAAACACAGCCGTTGTGCATACGGCTCATAATCTTTTCCAAGGCCTTTTCGGGATCGGGCTGATCCTTTTCCACCCAATCATAATAGGCAAAGGTCCAAAAGACCGAGGTCAAGCCCAACCGCTCGTTATAATCCAAGGTGCGCTCCGAAAACCGCCCGCAGGGAAAGCGAAAATAACCGCTGGGGGTAAGACCGTAACCCTCCAGAATTTCATTCCACCCGTCGATCTGCTTTTGGTAGGTGGCAAGGTCGGTGAGCTTGGTCATATCCGCGTGGTTGAGGGTGTGGTTGCCGATGGTGTGCCCCTCCGCCGCCATCCGCCGCACCAAGGGCTCATTTTGCTTGAGAAAATTGCCGTCCAGAAAAAAGGCGGCGGAAACATTCTTTTCTTTTAAGGTATCCAAAATGGGGGTGTGCCAACCGTTGTCGAAGCCTGCATCAAAGGTGACGGTCACCTTTTTCTCCTGAGGATCCCCGCCGTAAAGCACCGAATAGCCCTCTAAAGGAACCTCCGATGCTACCTGCGGCGGCAGGTGCTCATTGTTGGGATTGAAATACCAATCGTGACCGGTAGTGTCGGTCACCCTGCCGCCGGCGCTCATTAAGAATAAGAGGCTCACGATCAAAAGGGGAACCCCCAAAAAGATCATTATATCTTTGACTTTTGCCATATCATACGCTCCTTTTTTCATATTGTTTGTAATTGGGGTAAAAATATGAGAGAAATTTAGCAAAAATAGATATGGTAATTTGTAGAATGATTTGATATAATCTTTTTTGGATTTTTAGCAAGACAAAGAAGAACTCATTCATCATACTGCCGTATATGGATGGGGTCTGATGCAGTATTGGCGGACATCCGCCTGTAAAAACCAATTTGGGTTTGAATGAACTCACTCTATAAAAGAAGGTAAAGTATGAAAAGAGAAGATTTAAGAAATATTGCCATCATCGCCCACGTTGACCACGGTAAGACCACCTTGGTAGACGAAATGCTGAAGCAGGGCGGTGTATTTCGGGATAATCAGGCGGTAGCCGACCGCGTGATGGACAGCAACGATCTGGAACGGGAGCGGGGCATCACCATCCTTGCCAAGAATACCGCCGCCCATTGGAACGGCACCAAGATCAATATTGTGGATACACCGGGGCACGCTGATTTCAGCGGCGAGGTGGAGCGTATTTTGAAGATGGTAAACGGCGTTTTGCTGTTGGTGGATGCCTTTGAGGGCGCAATGCCTCAAACCCGCTTTGTGTTGCAAAAGGCCTTGGAGATGGGTCATCAGATTATTGTGGTGGTCAATAAGGTGGATCGCCCCGATGCCCGCCCGCTGGAAGTGGTGGACGAGGTGTTGGAGCTGTTGATCGAGCTGGGCGCCACCGATGAGCAGTTGGACAGCCCCATTTTGTTCTGCTCGGGCAGAGAGGGTACCGCCTCTTTGAGCCCCGAGGTCAAGGGCACCGATCTTGCTCCGCTTTTTGAAAAGATTTTGGATCAGATCCCTGCTCCTGAAGGGGAATTGGAGCAGCCCTTGCAGATGCTGGTCTCCTCCATCGACTATAATGATTTTGTGGGTCGAATCGGTATCGGCCGCGTGGAGCGGGGTGTTATCCGCCAAAATGAAGAGGTGGCCATCTGCAATTACCACAATCAGGGCACTGTTCGAAAGGGCAGAGTGCAGGCACTCTTTGCCATTGAAGGACTGAACCGCGTACCCGTTACCGAAGCCAAGGTGGGGGATATTGTTTGCTTCTCCGGCATTGAGGGAGTTACCATCGGGGAGACCCTTTGCAGTACCGAATGCCACGAGCCCCTGCCCTTTGTGAAGATCAGCGAGCCTACTCTGGAAATGAACTTTATGGTCAATAACAGCCCCTTTGCAGGCAGAGAGGGTAAGTTTGTTACCTCCCGCCATATCCGCGACCGCCTGATGCGGGAATTGCTGAAGGATGTCTCCTTGCGGGTAGAGGAAGGGGAAACTGCCGATACCTTCAAGGTGGCAGGCAGAGGAGAAATGCACCTTTCCATCCTGATCGAGACCATGCGGCGGGAAGGCTATGAATTTGCCGTATCGATGCCCCATGTGCTGTATAAAGAGATCGACGGCGTAAAGTGCGAGCCCATCGAGCACGTGTTTATTGATGTGCCCGAAGAGTGCGTGGGCGCTGTGGTGGAGCGCCTCGGCTCCCGTAAGGGCGAGATGCTCTCCATGGAGCCGAACGGCAGTCGGATGAAGCTGGAGTATTTGGTTCCCGCCCGCGGCTTGATCGGCTATAAGAGCGACTTTTTGACCGCCACCCGCGGCGAGGGCATTATGAATACCGTTTTCCACGGCTATGAGCCCTTCAAGGGCGAGATTCCCGCCCGTTCCATGGGTTCTCTGATCGCCTTTGAGACCGGCGAAGCGGTGACCTACGGTCTCTTTAATGCCCAAGAGCGGGGCACCCTTTTCATAGATCCCGCCACCCCCGTGTATGAGGGGATGATCGTGGGAATGAACCCCAAAGGGGATGATATTGCCGTGAATGTCTGCAAGCGGAAGCATGTGACCAATATGCGCGCCAGCGGCTCCGATGAAGCCCTGCGCCTGATTCCTCCCAAGAAGATGAGCTTGGAGGAGGCTATCGAGTTCATCGCTCCCGATGAGCTGATCGAGGTCACGCCCATGGGGATGCGCCTGCGGAAGCAGATCTTAAGCAATACCCAGCGGATGAAAGAACTTTCCAAGTTAAAGTAAAAAAACAGCCGTCGGCACTGGACTGCACCAATTTGTACTGTCCGCACAAATTGGGTTCGTCCACACACGCCGACGGCTATTTTTATTTATTTTTTCCGTTGGAAGGGGCGCTTCCAGGATTCAGGGCTTAAGAGGATCAAAATGGGGAACAGCTCCAATCTTCCTGCCAACATATCAAAGGACAGCACCAGCTTGGAAAGATCATTGAATCCGCTGTAGGTGCCCGCCGGACCGACGGCACCCAAACCGGGACCGATATTATTAATGGTGGCGGCAACGGCGGTGAAATTGGTGATTCCGTCGAACCGATCCAGCGAAACGATCAGCACGGAAGCGGAAAAAAGCAGAAAAAAGGTAGCAAAATAGATCAGCACAGACCGTGTGGTAACGGTGTTTACCGCTTTGCCCTCCAGCCGCACCTTCTTCACCGAGCGGGGGTGGAGGATCTGGTGGATCTCATTGAGCACCGCTTTGCCTATGATCACAAAGCGGGAGACCTTGATGCCGCCGCCGGTACTGCCGGCGCAGGCACCGCAGAACATCAGTAATACTAAGAGACCTTTGGCAAATTCGGGGAAAAGATTAAAATCGGTGGTGGTATAACCTGTGGTGGTGATGATACTGCCCACTTGGAAAAGAGCGTGGCGGAAGGTCTCCTCCACCGTATCAAACAGATGCAGGGTGTTGACGGTGATCAGCGCGGTGGAAACGGCGATGATGCCCACAAACCAGCGTGCTTCCTCGCACCGCATTGCCTGCTTGAAATGCTTGCGGATCATCAGGAAATAAACATTGAAATTGACCCCGAAGAGGATCATAAAGACGGCGATCACATATTGGCAGAATACGGAATAATCCGCCATTCCGCTGCTGCGCACCGAAAAACCGCCGGTACCTGCCGTACCGAAAGAAACGGTTACCGCATCGAAGAGCGGCATCCCGCCCAAAAGCAGGATCACGATCTCCACCGCCGTCATGGCGGTATAGATCACATAAAGAATGGTGGAGGTGTCTCGAATTTTGGGCACGATCTTGCCCACCTGAGGACCGGGGCTCTCCGCCCGCATCAGATGCATGGTGGCACCTCCCGTGATGGGCATGATGGACAGAATAAAGACCAAAATACCCATACCGCCGATCCAATGGGAAAAGCTCTTCCAAAAGATCGAGCAATGCCCCAAAGCATCCAACTGTTCACCGGTCAGAATGCTGGCGCCGGTGGTGGTGAAGCCGCTGACCATCTCAAAAAAGGCATCGGTAAAGCGGGGAATATCACCGCTGAGCATAAAGGGAATACATCCAAACAAGCTTAGAACGATCCAACTGAGCGCCACCGAGATAAAGCCCTCTTTGGCATAAAACATTTGATTTTTCGGTTTTTTCAGGGTGGCAAGAAGCCCCAAAATCAGGCAAGCGGTGGCAACGATCAGATAACTCCACGCCTGCTGTTCCCTATAGAGAAAGCCGACCAATGCAGGCGCATACATCAAAAGACCTTCGATCTTCAGTACATAGCCCACAACATAAAAAATGATCTTAAAATTCATTTTACTTCAAAATATCCTTAAAGTCGTTGAGTTTCTTTTGACCGGTCACTACAATGACCCGATCGCCTACCTGAATGGCGGTATCACCGCCGGGGAGAATAAACTTTTTGCCCCGCAGAATACCGCAAATAATAAGATTATTCTTCAAAGAAAGATTTTTCAGGGGAATATCCGTCAGGTTGGGCACCGGTTCCTGAATGTTGAATTCCAAGGCCTCTACCTGATCATCTACCAATTTATAAAGAGTCTCCACATTGTTGCCCATGGCATTTTGCCGTGCCCGCACATATTGCAGAATGTTTTCGGCGGTGATCCCGATGGGGTGGATCACGCTGTCCAGATTTAAGTTGGCGATCAATTCATTGAAGATGGGGCGTCCCACCTTGGTGATCACCTTGGCGTCGGTGATCTCCTTGGCATAAAGGGAGAGGAGCACATTCTCTTCATCAAATCCCGTGAGTGCCACAAAAGCATCGGTGGTGGTGATCCCTTCTTCATCCAAAAGGTTCTTATCGGAAGCATCGCCGCAGATGATGGAGGCTTCTGGCAGCCGCTCGGCAAGCTCATGGCACCGCTCTTCGTTTTCTTCAATGATCTTTACCGCAATGCGGGCATCCAACATCATTTTGGCCAAATAATATGCAATGGTACCGCCGCCGATGATCATCACATTCTTCACGCTGTGGGTATCCAGTTTGATCTGCTTGAAGAACCGATGGGCTTCCTCCGGCTGAATGAAGATGGAGGCTTTATCTCCCGCCTTCAGTTCAAAGGTACCGGAAGGAATGGTGCAAACACCGCCCCGCTCCACGCTGCAAAACAGCACAGGGCAATCCAACTTGCCGCGCACATCGGTTAAGGTCTTCCCATCCAGCATAGAGCCTTCGGGGATCTTAAAGGTCAGCAGCTCCGCCCGCCCCTTGGAGAAGGAGTTAATGTCGATGGCGGTGGGGAACCGCAACAGGCGGGAGATCTCCAAGGCCGCCGCATATTCGGGGTTAATGGCCATGGAAAGACCTACCTGCTCTTTGATGAATTCGGTCTCATCAATAAAGAGGGGATTGCGGATGCGGGCGATGGTGGCACAGTTGACCGTTTTGCGGGCAAAAAGGCAGCTGAGCAGGTTTTGCTCATCGGAACCGGTCACGGCGATCAGCAGATCGGCATCGCCGATCCCTGCTTCAAAGAGGGCGGAATAGTTCATTCCGTTGCCCACCAGACCCATCACATCGCTATTGTCACAAATGAGGCTCACGCGCTCATTGTTTTGATCTATAATGGTTACATCATGCCCCTCATCGGTAAGAGAGTGGGCAAGGGTGGCGCCGGTCTTTCCGCCGCCGACAATAATGATCTTCATAGATATACCTCTATTTGATATAAAAGTAGGTTTATTCTATCACAAAAAAATAAAAATAGCAAGACGCATTAAGAATGCGTCTTGCTTCGGTCTTTTAATACGCACCATAGGGTAACGGTGGTCATCACGATCACCCCGCCCACCAAGGCAATGGGGGAGGGGATCTCTCCGCCGAACAGCGCCACCCACACAGGGCTTAAAAGCGGCTCCGCCGCAGAGATCAGGGAGCAGGCAAGAGGCGGGCAGTGCTCCGATGCCAGCGCCAGTAAAATATAGGGAATGCCCAATTGGATGATTCCCAAAATACCTGCATAGAGAAAGGCTTCTCCGCTGAAAACAGGGCGGGTCACGAAGATAAAGGGAACCGCCACCAAGAAGGTCAGCAGATGGCCGAAAAAGAGACCGCTCATCCGCTCACTGCCCTTGGTTTCGCCCACGGTTACAAACATTCCCGCGAAAAATAACCCTGCCAAAAGGCCGATCAGGTTGCCTGCCAACTGCCCTGCGCCGATGCCGTCGATCATAAAAAGGGAGATCCCGCCCAAGGTGATCAGCACCGTCAGCACATCCCGCAAGGGGAACTTCTGCTTGCGGAAGAGCACCGAAAAAAGCAAAATAAAGATGGGGGCGGTAAACTGCAGCATAATGGCATTGGCGGTGGTGGTCATTTTATTGGCTGCCACAAAGCATAAAAAGGTGGCGGCAAGGAAGAATGCCGCTTTTGCGATCTGTTTATTGAAACAGATCCGTTGCTTTTTGAGTAAGCAGTAGACGACCACCGTTCCTGCGGCGAAAAGGGAACGGAACCCCGCGATCACAATGGGGTTCCAATCGATCTTTTTAATAAAAAGTCCGGCAATGCTCCAAAGCACGGCGCAAAGAAGCATTTCCAGCATGGCAATGTGTTTTTTATTCATTCAAAACTCACTCCATATATGATTTTGGAAAAGTGTACCACAGATCTTGCAAAAATGCAATTATGAATGCATTTTAACTTGTCTTCCCATTGAAAATATAGTATGATGGTGTGGAGGGGAGATTTGAATATGAAAAGTATGTTTGTAAAAATGGACTATGATAAGGTGATGGCTCTGCCTGCACCGAAGCGCATCAAGCCCAAAAAGCCCAATCTGTTTTGGCGGATCCTTTTGAAGGGCCTTTCGGGCGGTGTGTTAAAAAAAGAAGGCTTTACCTATACGGCGGAGGGGATGGAAAAGGTGGGGGATCAGCCCTGCTTGATCCTGATGAACCATTGCAGTTTTATGGATATGGAGATGGCGGAATATATGCTGTTTCCCAAGCCTGTGGGCATTGTTTGCACCTCCGATGCCTTCATCGGGAAGGACTTTTTGATGCGGTGGATCGGCTGTTTCCCTACCAAAAAATTTGTGAGCGATCCCCATCTGATCTCCGATATCCGCTATTGCTTGGAAGAGCGAAAAATGAATGTGCTGATGTACCCCGAGGCTTGCTATTCCTTCGACGGAACCGCCTCTGCCTTGCCTCGCCGCTTGGGCGTTTTGCTGAAGCGTCTTGGGGTGCCGGTGGTGATGATCCAAACCTATGGTGCCTTTTCCCGTCAGCCGCTCTATAATTGCCTCAGGAAGCGGGATGTGCCCGTGAGCGCCAAGATGTATTGCCTGCTGACCAAGGAAGAGATCAAGAGCAAGAGCGTGGAGGAACTGGATCGGGTGATCGATGAGGCTTTTTCCTTCGATTATTTCCGCTGGCAGCAGGAAAATAAGGTGCGGATCGCCGATCCCGAACGCGCTGAAGGGCTGGAGCGGATCCTTTATAAATGCCCCCATTGCGGTGCCGAAGGCAAAACGGTGGGCAAAGGTGTTACCCTGACCTGCACCGCCTGCAAAAAGGTGTATGAACTGGATGAATACGGTTGGCTGAAGACCCAAGGAGAAGCCAAATTCGACCATATCCCCGCTTGGTTCGCTTGGCAAAGAGAAGAGGTTAAAAAGGAACTGCAGGAAGGCACCTACCGCTTGGATACGGCGGTGGAGATCTATATGCTCAGGGATCATAAAGCTATTTATAATGTGGGTAGCGGCAGAATGATCCATGATGAAAACGGCTTTCAACTTACCGGTTGCGACGGTCGCTTGAATTACACCCAATCCCCCTTGGCGTCCCATAGCCTTTATGCCGATTATTTCTGGTATGAGCAGGGAGATATTATCGGCATCGGCAATCAGGAGTGCCTTTATTACTGCTTCCCCGAAGAGGGCATCCCTGTGGTGAAGGCCCGCCTTGCCGCAGAAGAACTTTATAAATTAAAGAAGTCAAAATAATTGACTTTTTATGGGATGTTTTATAAAATAAAGAGCAAGGAGTTGATCAAATGCAAGTATTATTGGATAACAAAAAGAATTTTTATAAAGCCAATCTTCATTGCCACAGTACCTATTCCGACGGGAAATTGACGGTGGAGGAACTGAAAAAGCGATTTATGGAGCGTGGCTATTCCATCATTGCCTTTACCGACCATGAGCATATTGTGGATAATTCCCACCTTACCGATGAGAATTTTCTTGCTCTCACCGCCTGTGAACTGGCAATTAAAGAATTTCCCAATGAGTCTGCCACCAAAAATATGAATATGCGGGTCTGCCACCTGAATTTCTATGCGCTGGATCCTCATAATAATGTGACCCCTTGCTACAGTAAGGTCTACGATCACTTCGGAAACCCCGAAGAACTGAAAGACCTGATCCGTTATGAAGGGGAGTATGAGCGGGTCTATTCCGCCGAGGGGATCAACGATATGATCCGTAAGGGCAAAGAGGCAGGCTTTATCGTCTCTTATAACCACCCCCGCTGGTCCTTGGAGAATGCCGCCGATTATCTTCATTATGAAGGAATGTTCGCGGTGGAGATCTATAACCACGCGGTGGCTACCGAAGGGGGCACCGATTATTACCCCCAAGCCTTTGAAGACCTGTTGCGTGCAGGCAAAAAAGTGTATTGCACCATGACCGACGATTGCCATAACCATCCCCGCGGCATTCCCGATAACGATATGTTCGGCGGATTTGTGATGATTAATGCGGATAAGTTGGACTATGATACCGTGATGAACTGCCTGCAGGCAGGAGAGTTTTATGCCTCCAACGGTCCCGAGATCCATCGCTTGGTGCGGGAGGGCAATAAAGTGATCATTGAGACCTCCGAGGCGGTGCAGATCGCCTATACCACCCGGGGCAGAC
>JAZQET010000098.1:0-2167 GCA_045539135.1 Eubacteriales bacterium
TATAGCAGGTAATGAGAAGCTCCCACCCTGCCTTTTAATGTGACAGCGCCAAGAGAAAAGAACATTTTATCCACCCGATATTTCATGGCATTTTCAACGGTGTCATCGCTATCTAAAACATAGGGACGCTCTTTCACATGACCACCCAAACATAAGATATCTATTTCGTATTTGGTAAGCTCGGTAGACAAAAACAAACTGTTTGTAATTACAGTAAGATCCTTTTTATCTGCCAAAAACGGTACAATGTGCTGAATGGTGGTACTGGCATCCAGAAAAACAGTATCTCCGTTTTGAATCAGTTCAGCGGCCTTTTGGGCATTGAGGCGCTTCTCTTTTTGCATATAGAATTGCCGTTGAGGAAGGGGCGGAAGGCCTCCGCTTACCGCTTCTGCTCCGCCATAGCTACGTTTAATTAAATTCATTCTCTGCATTTCATTAAGGTCGCGGTTGATGGTGGCGGTGCTGCAATTGAGTATGTGAGTAAGATATTTAACAGTGACATATTTTTCAAACTGAAGAATATGCAAAATTTGTTCTTGGCGTTGCTTTTGCACGGCGGTCCTCCTTTTGAGAAAGTTTGAGAATTTATCAAAAATATAAACATAATTGACAAAGTTTGAGAAATTGATATTATGATACCACAAAACATCAAGACCGTCAAGGAGCACTCTATGCGAACCGTAAAAAACATTACCCAAGGAAACATTTATAAAAACTATCTGTTGTTTGCCGCTCCGCTTATCTTTTCTTCTATTCTCAGCTCATTATACAGCACCGTGGATGCGATGATCGCGGGAAAATTTATCAGCGAGCATGCTTTGGGAGCCATTAGCGCAACCCACCCCTTCGACATTTTGTTCAACTCCTTCTTCAATGGTTTTACATCCGGATTTTCAATATATATTGCTCACCTTTTCGGTAAAAAAGATTATTCGGGTATTAAACGCAATGTGGTAAATATGTCGATCTTTGTGGCGGTGGTCTCCGTTATTATAAGTGTTCTTGCCATTTTTTTCAGAGCAACCATTCTTGATTATCTTAATATTGATCCGCTGTTACGCAAAGATGCCGAAATCTATTTTGTAATTTACACTTCCTCCTATCTGATTTCCTTTGTAAATATGATCCTATTGCGAACGCTCCATGCCTTAGGAACTACCTCCGTTTCTCTTCTGGTCTCGGTGATGTCTGCAGTTGTTAACATCGTTGGCAATTTGGTAACGGTGTTGGTGTTCGATTGGGGGATTGCGGGGCTGGCTTTTTCCACAGTACTTTCCGTTATAATCGCAACCGTGATCTACATTTACATGATTGCCAAGGCTTTCCGTGAGTTAAGGTGTGAAAAGGCATCTTATCGCTTCAGCTTGGCGTTGGTAAAAGATTCCCTTTCCTATACTCTGCCTACCGCAATACAAAAAATGGCCTTCCACGCCACAGGAATTTTAATTGCCCCCTCACTAAACAGTTTGGGCGCAGATGCCACTACCGGTTATTCCGTTATGTCCCGAATGTATAATTTTTGCGGTCAAAGCTTCTGGAATATGAGTTCCGCAGTAGATTGCCACACCGCACAAGCGGCAGGATCGGGGAACATCTCAAAGGTTCGCCGCGGTCTTTTTGCAGGGCTTTGGATGAATATAGCGGCAACGACCCCATTTGTTTTGCTGTTTGCGATCTTTGCAAAGCCGATCGCCTCCATCTTTTTCCCATCAGGCTACCAAGGACCTGCACTCGAATATGCGGTACGATTTTTTGAAATCTTCTTTGTTTTTCTCTATGTTAATATGATTGGCCACTTGATGCACTCCTATATGAGGAGTATCGGGCGCGTTACCACCGTGTTTTGGATTACCGTTTTCGGCAGCAGTGTGCAAGTGGCGGCCACCTTATTATTGGTGCCTTTCTTTAAAATGGACGGTGTCTATCTCGGATTGGTTTCCGCTTGGGTGGCAGACGGTATCTTATCGGTGTTTCTCTACTTTGCCCTCTATCACAGTAAAGAAAAACTCCAAAAAATCTTAGACTCAATTTTCCATAAATGACCGATTTATAGTAAAAGCATATGATATCTAAATTGGTGCAACTTGCCAAAAAATCCTCATTCCCATTCGGGAGTGAGGATTTTTCTTGTTATGAAAGAATGATTTTGTATCTACGACCGAAA
>JAZQET010000099.1:0-18612 GCA_045539135.1 Eubacteriales bacterium
CAAAAGAAACCGATCCCCTTTTTTGCTTTGGAACAGCACGCTGCCGCCCCCTGCCGCAGAGCCTTTTACCTTCACCTCTTTCAGGCGCACGGTATGCTCTGCCCAAAGCCAGCCCTCCAGATCCTCGGCGGTAAAGGCAAGGCGGCCTTTGGTCTTGGCGGTCTGCAACAGGGCATCGGTGCCCATTCCATCGGTTACATCCGCCTCTTGGATCACATAAAATTTTAAGCTCTCGCCGGTTGCTTTACAGCCGCAAAGACTCAAAAGCAAGACCAACAAGACCACACAAGCAATGATTTTTTTCATCCTGCTCACCTCAATGCAAACACGGTGATGGTGCCGTCCCCTTTACGGATATAGGCATTGGACAGCCGATTTCCGCCTGTGCCGAAATCGAAATAAAGCACCGCACTATTCTGCAGCTGATAAGCCGCCTGCCAATGAGTTTCATCCCCCACCAGCCAATCGGGCTCTCCGAACCGCTTAAAGATGGCGGCGGGGGTACTGCCGTTTTTCACCGAGGTGAAAAGGGACTGATTTTTGGTAATGCGGTAGAAGCCTTGCGGCTTTTCTTCCGCGCCCCAGGTGCCCCGATAATCTTCGGTAATGCCGTCCTTTACCCGACGGACCGCCCGCAGACTGCTCCGCAGGTAGCCGTAGTCCACATAAAGAACACCGCCGTCTTCCATTACATAAACATCAATCAAATAACTGTCTTCCTGATAGGTAGAGGAAGCAAACCGATGGGGCTTCCCCAAGGCGGAAACCACCGTTTCCCGCGAAGCACCCACCGCCAGCACCTGCTCTGCCACACCATAGGAATAGGTACGGTTGGCAAAATAACCGCTGTTCTCCACCGGCACCGCGGGGGTCTCCACGGTAGGCTCCGAAGGAACGGTCTCCTCGGGAGCGGGGGTCTCCACGCTTCCCTGACCGGAAGAAGAACCCACGGTTTTAATGATCCCCAGTTCCCCCAAATAATCAAAAAGATCCTTCTTGGCGCCCTCGGCATCGATCAGAACCGCCGTTTGCACCGTGTTGCGCGGAGAATACACCACGCTTAAGGTTCTGCCGTCCTTCAGCCGATACTCGGCACCGTTTTCCACCGAAAGCATCGACTCCTGCGGAGTGCCCAGTGCCGCCAGCACCTGACTTTGGGTGGTGGAATGGTTAAAAAAGTAAAGATCCTGCTCGGTGAGCACGCTTTTGCGCACGGCACCGTATCCGCTGCCGCCGCTGTTTTCCCGCTCCGCGCTTTCTTCCTGATACCGGCATCCGCTGATGCTCAATACCGTCAGCACGCACAAAAGGAGCGCAATGATCCGTTGTTTCATAGAAGCATCTCCAATCTTGCCAAACTCTGCTCCCCATCCTTTTTGATCTGCAAAAACAATTCTTCCCGATTGCTGAATTTTTGTTCCTTCCGCAGGTGAGATTTCAGTTCCACCCGCAGTTCTTTTCCGTATAATTGGGGTGCGCCCTCCAAAAGGTGGGCCTCCAAATTGGGAAGACCCTCTTTTTCTACTGTGGGACGCACGCCGATATTGGCAACGGCAGGGTAACGGATCCCCTCGCTTTCCACCCACGCGGCATACACACCGAAGGGGGGCAAGATCTGCTCCTCGGGAAGAGAAATATTCACGGTGGGGGTGCCGAATTGGCGGGCAAGCCCCTTGCCGTGGCATACCGTGCCCATCAGGCAGAAGGGATGCCCCAGCAACCGCTCCGCCTGCTCCAGATCTCCCGCTTCAACAAAAGAGCGGATGGCAGAAGAGCTGACCCGCAGTTCCCCCACCAAATAATTCTCGATCTTTTTCACGGCAATGCCGTGACTGATCAGGGTAAATTCATTTCCAAGGCGGTCTTTTCCGAAATGGAGATCCATTCCCGAAACCACCCCCACAACGCCCAACTGCTCTTTCAGGCACCGAAGCACAAACTCTTCTGCCGAAACCTCCCGCCATTCTTCAAACGGCAGGGTCTCCCAATGGGTGATGCCGTATTGACGGAAATAAAATTCCCGCACCGGCCGTTGGGTGATGACCTTTCGGTTTTTGGTATTCATATCGAAGGACAGCACCACAGGCTCCGCCTCAAGGCTCTCTGCCCATTCGGTTAATGTACGGAGAATTGCCTGATGCCCAAGATGAACACCGTCGAAATCCCCGATGGCAACAACTCGATTTTTTATCATAGATGCGTCACGACCTTCAAGCAGGTCTCTCCATCCTTTTCTGTCTGTTGACCGAGCCCGATCAACTGCCCGTCCAGATAGACGGTGCAAAGCTCGCTCGGCACATTCTTTAACTTTTGAACCGCCACCGCACAGCCGTTTTTCAAAAGACCCGCAAAAAAGGCAGGCGGCTCATACCGCGGCAAAAAGGCAAGGGCATCGGAAAGAGGGATCAAATGGGTCTCTCCCTCCCCTTTTTCCAAAAGCGCCATCAATTCCTCCAAGGGGATCGCCTCCTCCAAGGAAAACCGCCCCGCTTTGGTGCGGCGCAAGGCGGTCATGGTGCCCACCGTGCCCAAGGCTTCCGCCAGATCGGCAAAAAGGGTGCGGATATAGGTGCCTTTGGAGCAATCCACCTCCAGCACCGCCTCCTGCTTTTCCTCATCAAAGGAAAGCAGGTTGATGGCATAAATCTCCACCTGCCGTAAGGGCACCTCCACCTCTTTGCCCTTGCGGGCGTGGCGGTAGAGGGGCACGCCATCCACCTTAATGGCGGAATACATGGGCGGCCGTTGGGTAATAACCCCCGTAAAACGGGGCAAGAGCGCCTCCAGCGCCTCTTGGGTCACGGCGCTTTGCTCCTCTTTCACCACCGCACCGGTAATATCCCCCGTATCGGTGGCAAGCCCGAACCGCAAGGTGCCGATATACCCTTTATCTCCTGCGGTAAAGAGTTCACACAGCTTGGTGCCCTTCCCCACCATCACCGGCAAAAGACCGGTGGCAAGAGGATCCAGCGTGCCGCTGTGACCGCATTTTTCGCGGGTGAGGCGGCGGATACGCGCCACCACCCCGAAGGAGGTCATATCGGTTGGTTTGTCCACTAAAAACAATCCGTTCATCAGGTCATTTCCTTTTTCAATTCTGCAAGCACCTGCGCCTGCACCTCTTCATAAGACCCCGCAAGGGAGCACCCTGCCGCTTGGGCGTGTCCGCCGCCGCCCAAAGCGGCGCAGACCTTTCCGCCGTGAACCGTTCCGTCGGTTCTCAAAGAGATCTTATAAAGGTCCTGCTCCAATTCCTTGAAGGTGGCGGCAGCCGCCACCCCTTCGATTTGAATGGGCAGAGAGGAGATGGTCTCCAATTCATCGGCACCTGCACCGGTCTCTTCCAGCATTTTGCAAGAGATCTGCATGGTTGCCACCTTACCGCCCTCGAAAAACCGAATGGTTTCCATGGCACGGCGGTTCAGATCCAATTCCGCCCAACGGGCTGTTTGGAATAAATGCTTATTCAGCGCCTTAAAATCCGCCTCTTCTTCCATCAAGCGCGCCGCCGCCTGATGGGTGCGGCGGGTGGTATTACCGTATTTGAAGCAGCCGCTGTCGGTGGCGATGGCGGTATAAAAAGCCACAGCCGCCTTGGGGGAAAGCCCGCTCAAAAGCTCTGCCAATTCCACCATGATCTCGCCGGTTGCCGCCGCTTCCGCGTCCACATAATTGAGGGCGCCGTAATAGGGGTTGGTGGGATGATGGTCGATGACCGCATCCGCCTTTTGCGCCCATTCTTCATAAGCGCCTGCCATACCGGGGGCGGCAAGATCCACCGCCACAACGGCACCCTGCGGCTCTCCCTTCAAGCATTCCTCTCCGCCGCTTAAAAAGCGGTAGCGGGGAGAAACAGGGTCGGCGCAAAGAACCTGCACCTGCTTACCCATCCGCTCCAAGCAGTCCTTCAAGCCGAAGGCACTGCCCAAGGTATCTCCGTCGGGGCGGACATGGCAAAGCAGGGTCAGTTGTTGCTGACCCTTTAAGAACTCTGCGATCTCACGGAGGGAATTATTCCTGCTCATCGTCTTCGGCTCCCTGACCGTTCAAACCCAATTCGTGCAATTTTTCATTGATATGCATACCGTATTTGATGGAAGGATCCGCGTGGAAGCTAAGCTCCGGCGTATACCGCAATTTCAGATTGCGGGCAAGAGCGCCGCGGATGTAACTGCCGGAGGATTTCAACCCCCTGAGCATCTCCGCTTCATCTCCGTTCAACGCGGAGACATAGACCTTGCATTCCTTCAGATCGCCGGTGGCCTCCACCGCGGTAACAGAAATCAAAGACGGCACGCGGGGATCCTTCACAGTAGGAAGGATCCGCGCCAGCTCTCTGCGGATCTCTTCATTGACCCGCGCCATACGATGCTTTGCCATTAGTTTTTAATCTCCTGCATCTCGAAGGCTTCGATCATATCGCCTTCCTTAATATCATTAAAGTTCTCGATAGTGATACCGCACTCGAAGTTTTCGGCCACTTCCTTCACATCGTCCTTAAACCGCTTCAAGGAACCCATGGTACCTTCCAGAATAACCACGTTATCGCGGATCAGACGGATGGAAGCATTCCGCACCATCTTACCGTCTTTCACATAGCAGCCTGCAATGGTACCCACACCGGAAGCCTTGATGGTCTGGCGTACTTCTGCCATACCCAGAACCACTTCCTTAAACTTGGGTGCCAGCATACCCTTCATCGCCGCCTCGATTTCCTCAAGGCAGTCATAAATAACACGGTACAACCGAATGTCTACCTGAGACTTCTCGGCGTGTGCCTTGGCGTTGGCATCGGGGCGGATGTTGAAGCCCACAATGATGGCGCCGGAGGCTTCTGCCAGCATCACATCGCTTTCGTTGATGCCGCCCACACCGCTGTGGATCACGCGGACCCGCACCTCTTCGTTGGTCAGCTTCTCTAAGGATGCCTTTACTGCCTCGGCGGAGCCCTGAACGTCGGCCTTCACAATGATGTTCAGATCCTTTACATTGCCCTCCTGAATACGGGAGAACAGATCGTCCAAGGAAACCTTATACTGGCTTTGAGAAGCCAATTTCTGATCGGCCTTTCTCTGCTCGGCAAGCTCACGGGCAAGGCGCTCGTCTTCCACAACAAAGAAATCGTCGCCTGCCTGAGGAACCTCTGCCAAGCCGATGATCTCCACAGGAGTGGAGGGACCTGCGGTCTTTTGCTTTCTGCCCTTATCGTCGGTCATGGCGCGGATCTTACCTACCGCGGTACCGGCGATGATGATATCGCCCATATTCAAAGTACCGTTCTGCACCAGAACCGTGGCCACGGAGCCGCGACCCTTATCCAGCTTTGCTTCGATGACGGTACCCTTTGCCAAACGGTTGGGATTGGCTTTCAGATCCCGCATTTCGGCAACCAGCAGAACCATCTCCAAGAGGGTATCAATGTTCTCGTGCTTCAGCGCGGAAACGGGTACACAGATGGTCTCACCGCCCCAAGCCTCGGGCACCAGACCGTATTCGGTCATCTCCTGCATTACCCGATCGGGGTTTGCAGTGGGTTTATCCATTTTATTGATGGCAACGATGATGGGGATCTCCGCCGCCTTGGCGTGATTGATGGCTTCAATGGTCTGGGGCATAATGCCGTCGTCCACCGCCACCACCAGAATGGCGATATCGGTTGCCAGCGCACCGCGGGCACGCATTGCGGTAAAGGCGGCGTGACCGGGGGTATCCAAGAAGGTGATATCCTCGCCGTTGCACTGCACCTTATACGCGCCGATATGCTGGGTAATGCCGCCTGCCTCGCCGCTTACCACATTGGCATTGCGGATGGCATCCAGCAAGGAGGTCTTACCGTGGTCAACGTGACCCATCACCACCACAACGGGGCAACGCTTCTCCAGATCAGCCGCATCGTCCTCCCGATCGTCGATCAGGCGATCCTCAATGGAGAGGATCACTTCCTTCTCCACCTTAACATCAAACTCTTCGGCGATCAGGTAAGCGGTATCAAAGTCGATCATCTGAGAGGCGGAGGCCAGAATGCCCATACCCATCAGCTTTTTCACTACCTGCGCCACATTGACCTTCATCAGCATGGCAAGATCGCCCACCGAGATCTCATCGGGAACCAAGATCTTCATCTTGGCCTGCTTCCGCTCGCGGGAGATCCGCTCCAGACGCTCAGCCTCGGTCTCTTTCTTCTTTTTGGTGCCGAACTGACCCTTCTTCTGCCAATCCTTCTTCTTTTGGATCTTCTGCTTGGAGGTGGTCATATTACGGCTTTCGTGGCTACCGGCAAGATCCAGCAGCTTATCATCGTATTTCCCAAGGTTTACATCGTTGGTACGGGTATCCACCACCCGCACGGTGCGCTCATAGTTCTGCACCTGCTTGGGACCCTTTTCCTTCTTTTTGGTGAAGGGCTTCTCATTGGGCTCTGCCTTCTTGGCGGCAGGCTTTACCTCCTGCTTTGCAGGCTGGGGAGCCTTTTCGATCAAGCGAGGACCGCTCTTCTTGGGCTCTTCCTTCTTGGGTTCTTCCTTCTTGGGCTGCGGTGCCTTTTCAATGAGACGGGGACCGCTCTTTTTAGGCTCCTCTTGTTGAGGCTTTTGAGCCTTTTCGATCAAGCGGGGACCGCTCTTCTTGGGCTCTTCCTTTTTAGGCTCTGCCTGAACCACAGGCTCTTCCTTCTTAGGCTCTTCTTTTTTCACCCCTTCGGGATCGGGACGGTTTGCCAATTCAAAATAAGCATTAAAATTCTCTACTTGATTTTTCTTGGTATAGTGATTAAACAGGTAGTCTAACTCCGATTGAGTCAGCACTGCCATATGAGTCCGCTCCTTGGTCTCAAAACGGGTGAGCAGATCCATAACTTCAACGCTCTTCAAGCCGAAATCCTTGGCGAACTCGTGTACTCTGTATTTTTGTTCCAATTCATTTACCCCCTTCGATAGATTTGGTCAGGTTAGCGGCAAAGCCGCGGTCGGCAACTCCGATAATGCCCACCGGCTTGGTGCCGATGCTGACGCCGAGAGATTCTTTGGTATACGGTATATTCATCACGGAAATGCCCCATTCTTCGGCGGCATCCCGTATATTGCGTTTGGTACGCTCCGAGGCATCTTCTGCCAGCAGGATCAGGTGGGTCTTTTGCAGTTGGGAAAGGACCATATCAAATCCATAGGTCAACCGCCCCGCTCTGCGGGCAAGCCCTAACGTGGAAAGGAATTTATTCAACGTGGGTCAACTCCTTTTCCAGCGCCTCATAAACCTCTTGGGGCACCGCGCGGGCAAAGGCCCGATCCAATGCCTTGGTTTTTTGCAGTTTTGCTCTGCATCCTTCCTGCTTGCAAAGGTAAGCGCCTCTGCCGGGGGCTTTGCCCGTTTCATCCAGTCGGATCTCCCCTTCTTTATTGAGGACCACCCGCACCAATTCCTTCTTGGGCATCATTTCCCGACAGCATAAACACATCCGCATAGGAATTTTTCGTTCTTTTGCCAAGGGTTATTCACCTACTTTAGACAAAGGCTTAATATCGATCTTATATCCGGTCAGCTTGGCGGCAAGGCGTGCATTCTGACCTTCTTTACCGATGGCGAGGGAAAGCTGATCATCGCTGACCACCACCACGCAGGTCTTTGCTTCATCATCGGCGGCAACGCTTAAGATCTTGGCAGGTGCCAAAGCGGAAGCGATGTATTCCTCGGAATTATCGCTGTAGCGGATCACATCCACCTTCTCGCCCTTCAGCTCTTCGCAGACCTTGGTAATTCTCATCCCGCGGTTACCGATGCAGGAACCAACAGGATCCACATTCTCGTCGGTGGAATCCACCGCGATCTTGGTGCGGCTTCCTGCCTCGCGGGAGATGGCTTTGATCTCCACCGATCCGTCGAAGATCTCGGGCACTTCCAATTCAAACAGCCGCTTCACCAAACCGGGATGGGTTCTGGAGATCAGGATCTGGGGACCTCTTTGGGCGTTGCGCACTTCCACCACATAGATCTTCACATAATCGCCTGCGTTGAAGGTCTCGCCGGGGATCTGCTCGTTTTTGATGAGCATCGCCTGACTCTTGCCGATATCCAAAATCACATTGCCGTTGGGCTCCACCCGATTGACGGTGGTGGTGAGGATCTCGCTTTCCTTGCTGTTGAACTCTTGATACAGCAAGCCCCGCTCACCGTCCCGAATCCCGTGGATGATCACCTGCTTTGCGTTCTGGGCGGCAATTCTGCCGAACTCCTTGGTCTTGATCTCCACCTTGGCTTCACTGCCCAGCTTCAACCGCTTGGAAACGGTATCGTGCGCCTCTTCCAAGGAGATCTCGGTCACGGGATCGGTCACGGTTTCCACAACCGTTTTCTTCTGGATCAGCTTGATCTCATTCTTTTCCCGATTGATAATGACCTCTGCGTTATCGGCATTGCCGTATGCTCTCTTGGCGGCGGCAAGCAGAGCCGCCTCCACCTTTTCCAGCATATAATCGGCGGGGATGCCTTTTTCTGCTTCGATCAGATCCAATGCCTTAAAAAATTCTGCGTTTTTCATTTTTGTCTCTCTTTTCCTCCTGAAATATCAGTTTTTATCCTTATATTCGCTGAAATCGATCCATGGACGAATCAGGCGACACTCTTTCACACCGACTGTCATTACGCCCTTCACCGTTTCCATGGAGAATTGCCCGTCTTCATAGTCAAGGAGCTTACCCACCCAATAGTCACTGCCTTCAAAGGCGGCAAACAGCTTGACCTCGATCTTCTCTCCCATAAAGTAGAGAAAATCCTTTTCTTTTTTCAAGGGACGATCCAATCCCACCGAAGAAACCTCTAAATAATAGCGGTCTTTGATGAAATCTGCCTCGTCCAATAAAGGATCCACCGCGCGGGACATAGCCTCGCAGTCTTCAATGGCGATCCCCTCCTCTTTGGTAATATATAACCGAAGGTAAAAATCGGGACCCTCTTTTACATATTCCACATCGAACAGTTGATATCCCAGATTTTCCGCCACCGGCGCCGCCAGCGCTTCCACTCTGGTCGCAATGTTTTCCTTCAAAGCTCTTCCTCCTACTGTTGCAAATGATAAGGAGGTTCGCGTCAAACGAACCTCCTTGGTATTCAATCTATATATAATATATCATATATTATTTCAAATTGCAAGACTTTTATTCAAGAACCTGTTTCCAGCGGTTTAATATACTTGGAAATCACCCGTTCCAAGCGGGTATATTCCTCCCATTCCAACGGAGTGGTCTGCCCGTTGTGAAAGATCAGATTCTTCGCGCTGTCATAATAGTAGGTCTCCCCGTAGGAGATCAGTTGGATCTCCTGCACAAAGCCGGAGGGTGCCGCCTCCCAGCTTCCTTGAGAATTGCAACGGTACAAGATCCTGTTCACAGTGTCCACATCTTCCTGTTCAATGGGTGTGCGCCCGCAAAGGGGGTTGCGCGCCATCCGTGCCACCGTCGGCAGATCACAGGGAGTTTTCAAATACTTTTCCAAAATCAAATTAACCTGAAACGTTGTTTGCAAATCCAACTTCATCCCGCGGGACGAGGCGTTAATGGTACCGGTACCGGAGGTATAAGAATACACTTCCTTCCCCACCGTCCACTCAATATCCGGAATGCTGTAAAAAGAACCTGCTTTCCACTCATTCTGCTCCACCAATGCCAACAGGGCAGCGGCATCCTCTGCCGCCAGCGTAAAAATCTCTCCTTCTTGCGGATGGACCTTTTGAATGGAAATGGGCTTGATCACCACTGTGTTCTTTTTCCCCATCATTCCATACTTGGAAAGCACCTGCTCCAAAGCGGCTTGTTCTTCCGCAGGGAGCTGTTTTGCACTAAGTCCCATGGAGATCATCCCTTGGGTAGAATCATAATAATAACCGAATGTATCCCAAGCCAGCAAAAACTCCGCTCGAAATGTAGAAGGGGTCGGTCCCCATGTTTCCTCCTCCGATGCATGGGACCATATGCTTTTCGCCGTAAGCCAATCCTCTTGGCTCATCACCTTGCGGGGCGCTTCCGAAGTCAACGGCTCCACCGTGGGCGCGCCCTCATAAACACCAAAGTATTTTTCCAAGATCTGAAGCAGCGTTTGCAGATCTTCCTTATTCAAATTGGTTCCGTGCTCGGCAGTATCCATCGTTCCGTGCTCAAAAAAACCACAATAAGTCTGCTCTCCTACAACGATCTTAAAATCAGAAGGTTGATATCGATGGTTGAACAACCCCCACTCCTGCCGTTCCAAAAGTGCCTCTACCGTCTTTTGATCTTCTGCGGAAAGGGTATGGATCCGCCCTTTCAACGGCACAACTTGTTGCACCGTCATAGGGATGGCGGGCACCTCTTCTTTCGTTTCTTCTTTGGGCTCTTCCTCCGGCGCCGCTTCTGTCTGTTGTTCTTCAGCGGGGGCTTTTTCTTCCGAAGGAAGATCCGTTTCCGGCAGGTTGATCGGCTCTTTCGGTCCCGCCTCTTCCACAACTTGATCAAGCGCCGCCTGCTCTCCCAAAGGCGGTTTTTTGCATCCGCCAAGCACCAGTAATAAGATCAACGCAATCGCTAAAACACACCGCTTCATCCTTCGGACTCCTTTCTTTTCTTCTAATTCTATTTTACCTGTTTTTTCCGCCTTCGTCCACTAATTTGCGAAAATGTAACATAACTGTAAAGAACTGTTGTGAAACTGCCCAAAAATTTCCGCTTCATTTTGGAAAGAGCTGTTTTTTGGGCAACCTGCATAAAAAAGAGAAGGTTCAACCGTGTGGTTGTTCCTTCTCTTTCTTTTTAATGAAATATTTTGCCAACGCAAAATGTGAAATAATTCTCTTCGAGAATTGTGAAATATTCGGAGCTGCGCCCGAATGTGAAATAAAATAAATCCCATACGCCGCAGCGTATTTCACATTGCAAAGCAATATTTCACATCCGTAGGATATTTCACAAATCCCGCAAGGGATTTATTTCGTTGGCGTAATGTCCGTTAAGGACATCACGCCAAGCTCGAACCCTTTTTTGATTTTTACCATTCAAGGTTAATAACATCGCCGTCGTAGAGTTTTTGGGCATTTTCCAGAATGCGTTCCACATTCATTCTGCCCACCCAGAACCGACCGGAGCCATTCAGCTCATAGAAACACTTCAATTCCGAAACAGGATAGAATTTCATTACATCCTGACTTCCGTCTTTCAGGGTAACGGTCACGGTGAGAATAGGCTCGGCCGCCTTTTTCTCGCCGATATCGGTGATGGAGATGGTGATCACATGGGAATAAAAATCGGAGAACAGCTCACTGTCTACCTTTTTATTATTGATCACCACATTAAAGTCGCCTGCTTCATTCTGCTCGCCAACGGTAATATCGTAGGTCTTGCCGTTGCCTTCCACCTTCAGCCCCTTGATCTCATAGACCGAGCGGGTATAGGTTACGCTTTCGCAGAAATCACGCATGGAACTGCCCAGCAGCTCAACCTCTTCTGCTTTCACATAATAGACAAAGGGACGGCTGGTCTCATAGCAATACTGATAGCCGGCGGCGTTCACATCGCCGAAATGCACCTTATAGGTTTGATCGCCCTTGGTGTATTCATAAATGTACACAGGATCGTCCAGTCCTTTTTCCGCAAGACCTGCGGGAGAAACATCATCGCCCACGATGGCGGCATCTGCCATCAGCAGCATCAGATCGGAAAGACCGGTGATCATACTGTTGGAGGCGGAGTGAGAGAAGGGCTCGGTAAGGATATAGGTGGTACCCACCTCATCCTCGGCAAGCTCCTGCATAGTGATCCGCACATCCTGCTCCCGACCGGAGCCGCCGATATAAATATCGGTCAGGTCTTCATTTTCCTGCGCATTCTCTTCATACTCGATCATCGCCCGGGAATAGAACTGATAGCGGGAAAGGAGCACGATATCCGGCACTGTGGCGGTAACCAGATACACCGCAGGATCTCCCTTCAACTGGCAGTAATAACTGCCGGAAGCGGAGGTGGTGCCCAAGGAGAGCACATAGGTATCATCATCGTTTACAATGGTGACCACCCCTGCGGGGTTTGCCAGACCGTAGCCCTCCATTTGCTCTGCGGTGGGGGCTTCGATCAGCATTTTATTGGCGGAGAAGTTGGTTAAATTCTCCAAGAGATATTCCACATTATCCCCATTCATGGGAAGACCTTTTTTGCCCTCAATATAATAGGTACCGATGGCTTCCTTCACCAAGGTGTATTCATCGAAGGTGTTTTTGATCTCCACCCGATCCGCTTCCGTAAGGTCTGCGTCGATGAGCACCACCGTGTTGGTCTTTTCTTCCCCTGCATCCTCGGAGGGCAGAACAAAGGCAACCAGCACCCAAAGCAGGATGCCCAGCGCCACTGCCACCCCTGCCAGAATCAGCATAGGCTTCAAACGCTTTATCATAAGTATCTCCTCCGAATAAAGACGATCAGACCGATGATCAGGAAGATTCCGGGGATCACGCCGATGAACACAATAGAGCCTGCCCGCAGGGTTGCGGTATCCAGAATCATGGTGGTAGCGGTGGCGGTCTTCTTGGCTCCCAGCATTTCGGTCAGTTCGGACTCGCCTACCATCATCTTATACACTTCATAGAGGAAATTGCTGTTGCCGTTATAGGTCATATAGGTCTCTTCCAGCATCTCCACCGAGCCTGCCACAAACAGGTGGCTGGAGATCTCCACATTATCCTGATAGCGGTAACGGGTGGCAATGGCCGCCAGATTGAAGGGGCCTGCCGTATCGCCCTCCGCCTTCTCATAGGTGTTGACCACTGCATTATCCTTGGCATAAGAATCCTTGGAGGTGGTGAGAAGGGCTTGGGTGGCGGTGATCTCCTGCTCCTCAAAGAGCAGGGTAACCGAGCTTGCGGTGGGAACCACGCTGAGGTAATCGGCGGTCAGCTTCACGCCGCCCACCTCGGCATCGGTATAGGAAGGAATGGTATACAAAGGACCCGATTCGGTGGAGGAAGCAAAGGTGGACGCGCTGTTCTCATCACTTTCCAGCACCAAGTTATTCTCCACCTTCATCCCCCACTCTGCCAAAAAGGCTTCCAGATTGGGGAGGGCGGGAGAAGCGGGATCGGAGAAGAAGAACAGATCCCGCTCATAATTATAATCGTTTGCCAAAAATTGCTGCAGTTGATAGATCTCTGCCTGCGAATAGTCCATGGCAGGGCCGCAGATGACCATCACCCGCGCCATATCATCGAACTTGGCAAGCTGATTCAGCTTCACTTCCTGCACATCGGCACCGTTATTGGCCATCATACTCATCAAAGAATCATAACCCTTTTCGCCGTGACCGGTGATGAAGTATACCAAAGGAATCTCTTCCTTGGTCACATACAGCATAGCGGAAGCCAGCGCTTCTTCGGTCTTATAGGTCACCGTGTAGGTGCTGGCGTCCTGCTCATACATTTCCTCGAAGGCAACCACCCGCACCCGATCGCCGTTTTGCACTACGATGGCACCCTCTTCAATGCTGTATTCCGCACCGAAGGAGGTAAGGATCTGGGGGTTCACATCGGGATCCACATAAGAACAGCTGATCCGATCGGACAGGTTCACGATCCGCTTTACCGTTTCGCGGAACTGCTCGGGATACTCTTCTTCGTTATACATTACCGTGAGTTTGATCTCTTCCTCTGCGGTGAGGGCATTGGCGATCTCACGGGTACTGTCTGTAATGCTGTAAAGATCATAAGAAGTCATATCGATCTTCCAAGAGTAGGCATCTGCCAACAGAGAGAAGATGATATTCAAAATGATCACAATGGCTACCACCGCAACGGTCAGACCGGTAGCAACGGAGCCGTATTTGAACTTACGGCTATTGAAAATATTGGTCTTCTTCGCCATCAGCTCCACCTCCGTTTATCGATCACGCGAATGGTTAAAAACAGGAACAGCACGGTCATACTCAAGAAATAAAAGACCGTGGAAATATCAAATAAGCCATTGGAAAGATTGGCGAATCGGGATGTCACCGAAACGGCGCCCAGAATCTTATTGAGCCAAGTGATATTGATCACCGACTTGAGCATCTCACAAAGGGCAAAGACCAGCAAGGCGAAAAAGCCCATCATAAAGGCAATGATCTGACTTTCGGTGATGCAGGCCATCAGCATCGCCAAGGCGATATAAAGGGCGGCGGTCAACAAAAGACCAACATAGTTGCCTGCCATAATGCCCACCTCGATATGACCGTTCATTGCCAAAAAGCCCATGGCAAAAACGCTGGGGATCAGGCTGATCAAAAAGATGGTATAAGCGGCAAAGAACTTGCCCAGCACGATCTTGGTGATGCTCACGGGTGCGGTGATCAAAATCTGATCGGTCTTATTCTTCCGCTCTTCGGGAAACAGTTTCATCGTAAGAATAGGCACTGCCAGAATCAAAATAAAGCAACTGTACACAAAATAATAGCTGACTTCGGAACTGCCGTTACTCAAATTCACGGCGCTGAAGAAATAGCCTGCCAAGATCAGGTACAAGAACAAAAAGACATAGCCCACAGGGGAATTCAGGTAAGAGCGAAGCTCTCTTTTCCAAACAGCACTCATCCCTCGGCACCTCCTTCATTGGCGATCAGGTTCACAAAGACATCCTCCAAGGACATATCCATGGATTTCAGACCCATCAGGATCCATCCTTTTTCCGCCAGCAGACGGAAGAGGGGCTTGCGGATATCCACGCTGGGCTGGCTCTCGATCAAAAAGTCATAGGTGCCCCGCTCCTTGGAGCCGATCTCCTCCACATAGAGCACACCGTCCATGGCGCGGATGGCCTTTTTCACATCGGTCTTCCCGCCGTTGATGCGGGCGATGAGCTTGCGGTTTCCTGCCGTCTTATAAGTAAGGGCGTCGGCATTTCCGTCTGCCACCAGCTGACCCTTATTGATCACAATGATGCGGTCGCAGACCGACTGCACCTCCTGCAAAATATGGGTCGAGAGGATCACGGTATGCTTTTTGCCCAATTTGGAGATCAAATTGCGGATCTCAATGATCTGACGGGGATCCAAACCTACCGTGGGCTCATCCAAGATCAGCACAGGGGGATTGCCCACCAACGCTTGGGCAAAGCCCACACGCTGACGGTAACCTTTGGAAAGGTTCTTGATCATTCGATTATAAACATCCTCGATCTTGATCAGCTCGCAGATCTCCTGCAAATGCTCCTTGCGGGGGAATTTGCACTGCTTTAAGTCATACACAAAGTTCAGGTATTCCTTCACCGTCATATCCATATAAAGAGGGGGCTGCTCCGGCAAAAAGCCGATCAGCTTTTTAGCGGCGGTGGGGTTTTCCAGAATATCGATTCCGTCGATCACAGCGGTACCGCTGTTGGCGGAAAGATAGCCGGTCATAATATTCATCGTTGTGGACTTACCGGCACCGTTGGGGCCCAAGAAGCCAACGATCTCGCCATCGTCGATGGTGAACGAGATATCATTGACGGCATACTTATCGCCGTATTTTTTGACGATATTTTTTACCTCGATCATCGGGGTTCTCCTTTATCGCTTTTTTATTTCATTCTAACATAGCAATGAGTAAATTGCTGTAAATAAATTGTTAATTCTCCTCGGCGGGTGCCACAATGGCAATGCCCAGTTCCTTCAACTGCTCGGCGGAAACCTCGGAGGGGCAGTTGCTCATCAGTTCGGAAGCATTCTGCACCTTGGGGAAGGCCACCACATCACGCAGATTCTTCAGGTTCAGAAGCTGCATCACCAACCGATCCAAGCCGATACCCATACCGCCGTGGGGAGGTGCACCGTATTGGAATGCGTCGGTCAGGAAGCCGAATTTCCGATGGGCTTCCTCGGGGGAAAGACCCAGCATATTAAACATTCTGCCCTGCAGATCGGGATCGGTGATCCGAATGGAACCGCTTGCCAGCTCCACGCCGTTGAGCACCAGATCATAGGCCTTGGCGCGCACATTGGCTTTATCGGTCTCCAGATAATCCAAGCATTCATCCATGGGCGAGGTGAAGGGATGGTGCATCGCCACCCAGCACTGGTTATCCTCATCCCAATCGAAGAAGGGGAACTCGGTGATCCAGAGCAGTTGATAGCCTTTTTTCTCCACACCCAGCTTATCGGCCACCAGCAAGCGCAGGGCGCCCAAGGTATTCAGCACAATGCTGTTCTTGGCATCGGCCACAAACAGCACCACATCGCCGCTCTCGGCACCTGCCCGCTCCAAAATGGCGGTCATTTCCTCTTCCTGCATAAACTTGCTGAAAGGGCAGTTGATGCCTTCGGGCATCCAGCGCACAAAAGCAAGACCCTTGGCACCGATGCCGCGGGCGTGCTCGGTCAGCTTATCGATCTCCTTACGGGTCAAGGTGGCGGCGGCGCCTTTGGCGGTAATACCACGCACGCTTCCGCCTGCGGCCACTGCGCCGCTGAACACGGAAAATCCGCAATCCTTCACCAGATCGCTGACATCAAACAATTCCATACCGAAGCGGGTATCAGGCTTATCGGAGCCGAACCGCTCCATGGCCTCTTTATAGGTGAGACGGGGCAGGGGCAAGGGAAGCTCCACATCCAGCGCCTCTTTGAACAGGCGGTGCATAAAGCCCTCGCCCATGGCCAAAACATCCTCCATCTCCACAAAGGACATCTCCAGATCGATCTGGGTAAATTCCGGCTGACGGTCGGCTCTCAAGTCCTCATCGCGGAAGCAGCGGGCGATCTGCATATAGCGGTCAAAGCCTGCCACCATGGAAAGCTGCTTATAGATTTGGGGCGATTGGGGCAGTGCATAAAAACTGCCGGGATGGATACGGCTGGGCACCAGATAGTCTCTTGCGCCTTCGGGAGTCGACTTCATCAGCATGGGAGTCTCGATCTCGATAAAACCGTTTTCATCAAAATAATCGCGGGTGATCTTGGCGATGCGGTGACGCATCAAAATATTGCCCTGCAGATCGGGACGGCGCAGATCCAAGAAGCGGTACTTCAGCCGCAGTTCTTCGTTTACATTGCTGTTTTCCACAATCTCAAAGGGAGGGGTCTTGGCCTTGGACCAAACCTTCACGGTCTTGGCAAGGATCTCCAATTCGCCGGTCTTTAAGTTGGTATTCACCGCGCCGCCGCGCTTGGCAACGGTACCGGTCACCTCCAACACAAACTCACTGCGCACAGTGAAGGCCACATCAAAGGCCTCTTTATTCACCGACTCATCAAACTGCAGCTGCACCAGACCGGTACGGTCTCTCAAATCAATAAAGATCAGACCGCCCAAGTCTCTCTGCCGCTGCACCCAGCCGCAAACCGTTACTTCACTTCCGATCTGGGCGGCAGTGATCTCGCCGCAATAATTGGTTCTTCTCATTTGCAAAACTCCTCCAACCACTTGGCATTCAGCTCTGCAAGCGCGATGCGCTCCGCCGTTCCGTTTGCCATATTCTTCACTGTTACGGCGCCTTCCTCCAGCTCACTGTCTCCCAAGACAGCGGTGCAGGCGGCACCGATCTTATCGGCATATTTCATCTGCGCCTTGACCGAGCGGCTCAACAGATCATATTGCACCCGCGCGCCCTCGTTCATCAGCGCACCCGCTAAGCGAACCGCCTCTTTCTTGGCGGTCTCGCCCAAGGGGATCAAAAACAGTTGGCAATCCTGCTCCTCTTTCAGGTCGATGCCCGCCTGATCCAGCAGCAGCATAAACCGCTCCATCCCCATCGCAAAGCCGATGCCCGATTGAGGAGCACCGCCGAATTGCTCGGTCATCCCGTCATAACGGCCGCCGCCGCAAACGGTGCCCTGCGCACCGATCTCGGTGCTGACAAATTCAAATACGGTGCGGTTATAATAATCCAAGCCCCGCACGATACGGGGGTTGACCCGATATTCAATCCCCATCACGTCGAGGTATTCCTGCACCTGCTCGAAATGGTTTTTGCAATCGTCGCAAAGGTAATCGGTGATCACCGGTGCATCCTTGGCAATGCCTTGGCAGATCTCGCTCTTGCAATCAAGGATCCGCATGGGGTTTTTATCCAGCCGTTCCCGACAGGTACCGCACAGCTGTTCCTGATCCTTTTGGAAATAAGCGATCAACGCCTCCCGATACTTGGCACGGCATTCCTTACAGCCGATGGAGTTCAACTCCAGCGAAATATTCTTCAGCCCCACCTTTTTGAACAGGCGGGCAGGCAAGGAGATCACGGTGGCATCGGTAATGGGGTCGGGCGCGCCGAACAGCTCGATGCCGAACTGATGGAACTCTCTCAAGCGACCCTTCTGGGGCTTCTCATAGCGGAAGCATTGGATCATATAATAAAACTTTGCAGGCAGGGCTTCATTGAACAATCCGTTCTCCACAAAAGCACGCACAATGCCTGCGGTGCCTTCGGGTCTTAAGGTAACGGAGCGACCGCCCTTATCCTCAAAGGTATACATCTCTTTGGTTACCACGTCGGTGGTCTCCCCCACGCCGCGGACAAACACCTCGGTATGCTCAAAGACCGGGGTGCGGATCTCCTTAAACCCATATTGCGCGCAAAGCCCACGCATGATCGCTTCGGCACGCTGCCAGCGAGCCGAATCCTTGGGCAGAATATCCTGGGTGCCCTTCGGGGCAGT
>JAZQET010000100.1:0-8573 GCA_045539135.1 Eubacteriales bacterium
CTCGCAGTTTTTACGGAGCGAATTTTTGGCAAGACAAAGAAGAACTCATTCATTATACTGCCGTATATGGATGAGGTCTGATGCAGTATTGGCGGAAATTCGCCTGTAAAAACCAATTTGGGTTCGAATGAACTCACTCTAGAAAGGAATCGCAGAATGATTTATACCGAAATGACCAATAAGGCATTGAAGATCTGCTTTGACGCTCATAAAGATCAGGTAGACAAAAGCGGTCTTCCCTATGTATTTCACCCCTTCCACCTTGCGGAGCAAATGGAAACCGAAGAAACGGTGACGGTGGCACTTCTCCACGATGTGGTGGAAGACAGTTCCTATACCTTGGAAGCACTGGAGCAGGAAGGCTTTCCCCCAAAGATCCTTGAGGCGGTGCACCTGATGACCCATCAAGATGGGGTTCCTTATATGGAGTATGTGCAAGCGTTGGCGCAAAACCCCATCGCCCGCAAGGTGAAGCTTGCCGACCTTGCCCATAACAGCGATACCTCCCGCTTGGCGGTAGTGGATGAATTTGCCAAAAGGCGGATGGAGAGATACAGCGAGGCGATGGCATATTTGAAAGCCCTTGAACCCAATCAGCAGTAATATGGAATATCTTTCAAAAAACAAGGCAGTTCATTTTGAACTGCCTTGTTTTTTTATTTTATGTACTCTTTATGAAATCTTGTGAACAGGGTTGCGCCTTCGGCGCGGGAGGTGGACACCTTGGGAGCAAAGCGATTTGAACCCACACCGTTCACAAGGGATGCCCTTGCGCACTTATACACGGCGGCTTTCGCCCAATGGGAGATCTCTCCATCATCGGCAAAGGGTGCCACGCTCGTCTTTTCGGGCAAGGTTTTACCGAGATAATTCTCAATGTAATTGACCATCATCAGGCACATCTGCTCGCGGGTGATCAGCGCATCGGGATCGAACCGCCCGTTGCCCACACCGCCTACAATGCCGTTCTGCGCCGCCCAAGTAACGGCCGCGGTATACCACATTCCCTTGGGAACATCGGAAAAGCCCGATTCCACATTAGGATTGGAAGTATTGACCCCCGAAAGGTTGGCAAAGGCTTGCACAAACTGAGCGCGGCTCATCTTCAGATCCGGCGAGAAGGTATCGCTTCCGGTGCCGTTGAAGATCTGATGGGTCACCGCATAATCCACATAGGGCTTATACCACTGATCCGCCGCAATATCTTTGAACCGTTTGGAAGAATCGATCAACGGTTTTTCCAATTTCGTTCCCTCGGCCGCAACGGTTTCTTTATGATTGCAGACCGAGCAGGTGCGGGTCTTGGTGCCGTCCTTTTCTTCGGTGGCATCATTATTATAAACATAAGCACCGAACCGATGGGTGGTTTCACGGTAAGCGTTGCAGACATTGCAGTTTTGATCGCAAGCATTGTCGTATTGATGGGCGGGAACTGCTCTGACGTAACCGCAAGGACAGGTAGCATCGCACCCATTCTCAAACCGATGCTCCTCAAAGCCCGTTTCTTTATGACAGATACTGCATTGATCATAATGATGCTGATCGTTATACAATCGGTTATTCTGATGGGAGGTGCAGACCCGCACGGCGCATTCCGCCGAAAGCGCCGTTCCCTTAATGGCTGCGGTAATGATCGCCACCCCATCTTGATGGGCGGTAATGACCCCGTTTTCCACCGATACCACAAGGGGCTCGGAGCTGGTCCAGATCACCTCATAGCCCTCCGCAAAACTCGGTTGCACATCAAGGGCAAAGGTAAACTGCTCACCCTGCTCCATCCGATGCTCGCTTTTATCAAGAGCAATGGATTCGGGCACAAGCTTCACCTTACTATAGGTCTCATCCAACCAAGCAATACGGTTTTTGAACCAAGTGGAAAGATGGTCAAAATTGGCCGAATAGCTTTTGAGGTTTTTAACGGTGTCGCTGATGCGCCAATAATCCTCTTCCACATTATTCCAATAAACATCATTGGCATGGTAATCATAGGCATTCTCGGGATAAAATTCCGCGGTATAATAGGTTAAGATCTCTTGCACCCCGTCATAATGCTCCAGATAGATCTCCTTTGCCAGCTTTAAAAACGCATCCCAATGGGAAAAGGAATCAAACCAAGGATTGCCGCTGCCGGTATACCAATGATCATAAGCATCGGTGCAATGCTCGTTGGAGGCGGCACTTTGGTCGAAATCCCAGATGGGACCGGCATAAAGCTTGCCGCCGTTTTCCTTTTTATACAGATAGGTCTGATAACCGACGTCTGCATTATTCAAAATGGTATTGGTCACAAAGAATTTGGCAAAAGACTCCACATCGCAAAGCGCATTAAAAGCCGCCCAATCCTGCGTGAGAATGGCATGGTTCACATCATTCACATAATCGGAAATGAAAGCCACCTGCTGATCGGTACAAACCTCCAGTTCAGGGGTCTTCAGATAGCCAAGAATGACATCGCGCCGCCAATTTGCAGTTACCCCCTTGCCGAATTCCTCGGCGGGAACCTCTTCAATGAAGAAATGCCGATCCTCCTCCGGTTCCCCATTGCCTGCCATTTCGATCAGATAGCCGGTATCTACCTTGCCGGATTCATCCTCTTCCACATCCACGCGGGTACTGCCGGTCTGGGTTTGCTCGCAAAGCAGGTACATTCCCTGATAGACCCCGTTCAGATAGAGATTTACAAACTGATATTCGGAGGTATACTCCAGCCCCAGTTCGGCACCTATCGCAAATGCGACAGCATTTCGAACCATGGTTTTATCAAAGGAATTGGCCAGCAGAACCCAGCTTTTCGCCTTTCCCATATCAAAGAGGTTTTGCTTTTTATCAAACTTGATGCGATAAGCCTTTTTATCGGAATGGCGCAGGGTAGAGTTTCCCCGCAAACGAATTCCGCCCGCCACATCGCTCATGCAATGATCGTCATCGGTATTGCTGATACCCACCCCGCAAGGAACATAGTTTTCCTTATCCAAAATGGGGGCATTTCCTTCGGTATTGACCGAAATCACCGGCAGATTGAACTTTGCGGGATCAATCTCCGAAACACTTGACACATCGCCGTATTTTCCGGTCACGATCTTCAAAACACCCATCAGCGTATGCTCTTGGGTTGCAAGCTTGATATAGAAGAATGCTTCTTTGCCCACCGAGGCAAGATCAATGGCGGTAACAGGCACGGTGCAGGAAGCATCCTGAAAGATCTCCGCATTGGCGCCCGACGGGGCGGTGATCACAGGGGTCACAACTCCGCTCATAGCGCTGCAATTTGCAGTAATATTAAGCCCATCGATCTGCACCTGATTTCCAAGACCCGAAACCGTTTTGATTTCAAAATCGGTGGAATGAAGCGTTAGATCATAGTCCAGATAATAGGGTGCCGTTTTATAGTTATACCCGTTTGCCAGCAAGGTGGTGGCAGGGCGGAACCAAACCGGCCGCGCGCCCATATCCTCAGGGGTAGCGGCATGGAAATTATCGGAAAAATCATAAAAGAGATTGGTTCTTATAAAATCGGTTATGCTCCAATTGGTGTTGGGATAGATGCTGTCGATCTTTCCCGTCACCTTATTGCGATGGAATTCAATGGTAGTTTTGGTTTTTTGATAATTTTTATTGCCGTTAAATAAGGTTCTGAGGGCGGTGGCTTGCTGATGAAAAATATTATCGGTCACATTCACCACATAGTCCACACCGGATTTGACGCTGTTGACCAAAAAGATCCCCCAAAAATCCTTTACCTCCGAAAAGTATACCGCATCATAAAAGAAATTATGGTGGATATTTGCCGTCATTTTGGTATGGCCGCTGCCGCCGTTCTCATTTCCCATTGCAAAGATGGGGGTCGCGGCATTTTGATAAAAGACGCTGTTTTTGATCTCGATATTCTGATCATACACGGCGGTCACGTCATCGCTGCTGCCGCAAAAAGAAGAGCCGACCGCGCTCTTGCCAAACAAAGGAATGGCATTATCGGTATAATACATTCCATCGATGGTAAGATTGCGGAAATATTTATAGAATAAAAAGTTTACATCACTTTGGATGCCGCTGATCCGCACATTGAGCAGCGTCGCATCATTTTTATTGAGATTCTCCCCTCTTGCCGAAAACAAGGTGTTTTTCCCTGTGCCCGAAAAATTCTCAACAATGGAATTGAAAAGACCTGTTTGGGTGGTGCGGGTGCCGGTGGGGGTATATTCAAACGGTTGGCCGTTCAGCATCAAATCGGTATAAAGGTGATTACTATAATCATATTGAGAGATCCCCACCTCACCGGTGATCTTCACGCCGTCAACAATCAGCTGAAGCTCGGCCTTTTTGCCTGCCTGCTGTTCTTTTTGCTCCAGCTCATAAACCCATTTTGCATCCCCCGATGTGCTGCGGGTAGTGCGGGTCAGCCCTGCGGAAAACACCGTTTCTTCCCCGCGCTCTTCATTGGCAGGAACGCCTTCCGCCATTGCCTGAACGGTCCAATCCTGCTCCCCATTGGGATTGATCCCCGCATTGGCGCCAAGGATCATGGCGCTATAGCGAACGGTGATCAAAGAATCGTATACTCCGGGGGCAAAAATAAACACCGGAAGGTCAAGAAGAATATCGGGGTCATTGGAAAGGTACGCTTGGTAGGCGGTATCAAAATCCGCAAAATGCCGCCCCTGATCATACGCTTCGGTTCGTTGCTCTCCCCGAAATACAAAAGAAAGGGTGTTCCCGCTCTGAAGATCTGCTTCATCCCAACTGCCGTTGATAATATAAGCCTCTTCGAGCAGAGCATCATAATCGAAAGCCACAGGCTTTGCCTCGCTTTGCGCTTCATATGCCGCCCCCAAAGAAAAGTTGGAGCAAACAGAAATCATCATCACCGCGCAAAGAAGCATCGAAAGGATCTTTTTCATCATTAAAAACGCACCCCCCTTTTTTATCAGTATAGCAAAAAATATTGCCCGTTTCAATAGTTCAATAAAAAAAAGCCCTGCTGACGCAGGGCTTTATCTTTTTATCGCAATATTAAAATTCCACCGTCGGTCACATTCTTAACAATGATCTCATTGCCGCAAACTTCCACCTCTTTTTCTCCCTCAATATCCGAAAAAGAAGCGGTTTTGAAGGGAACATTGACCAAAAGGTGCACATCCTGCTCCTTTTGGCAGACAGAGGTTTGGGTAACAACCCCCAAGGTGAAATCCTCCCCTACCAATGTCTGAACACTGATTTGAGGTGTTTGGGCGGAGAGCTTGGGGGTGATCCCTTCCGCTGTCAGAATATCCAGCGGGGTATAGAGGGGCCAAAACACGGTTTCTACATAGCCCCGTTTCTCATCCTCCAGCTCACGGTAGCCGAATTCACCGGTGAAATGCTGGGTGCCCTCCATATAGTAGACCTTACCGCCCTTTTGGCGGAACTCCTGCACCGCCTCCTGCTCCTTGGGAGAAAGCAACTGCATAGAAGGAAGCAGCAAAACCTTAATGCCGAAGGGATTCTCCCGCAGGCCCTGCTCATCCACAATGCTGACGCTGACGCCGGTCTCTCTCAATTCCCGATAGGTCTTGGCAAAAAGAGAAAGATGGCGGTTCATAAAGCCCTCATCGGCCCGCAACTTATCGGCATTTTCCACTGCGTCACACATAAAGGTGGCATAATCGGAATGCAGCATTCCCACCCCTTCATGGGCACGGCGGGCGTTCATCAGAAGGTCATTATGCGCAAGAATAAACTGATTGACCTTTCTTGCATTTTCAAAATTGGCGGTTTTGGTGCCGTCATAATTCAAAAGACCGCAGCTATTGGGGAAGGGCACTCCGGGAGCGGGATAATCGCCCCGCCATTGATAGAATACAATGCCCTTACATCCACTGCCCAACACGGTGTAAACACCGCGGGTATAGATGGAGGGGGGAATATAGGTACGGCTGTCCAATTCGATGCACCAGGATTCGGTGCCGCCCAATTCGGCGGCGCATTGAGCGGTATCGACCTGCAAAGAAAGCATCGGTGCATTGGCACCGCAAGCATGCACATAGCAGGTATAACCAACAATTCCCATAGAGCGGCCATTGGCAAAAAGGTCACATCCGTGATAAACGGTGCGCTTGGTAACCCCTGCAACCGTAAAGCAGGTATAGGTCGGAAGGTCGGCGCCTTCCATCGACGCATCGGAGGCATTATTCAAAAAGGAAGTGATCCCGTCTCTTGCAAAAAGGCGCCACAGGGCCCACATCCGAGGCTCTTGCTCTTTTCGCCCCTTTGGAGGTTGATAATCCTTGGCTTCCTCTTCCGTCATTTCTCCCTTTTCCACCAACCAACGGCGATATTCGCGGATTGCATCCTCGCTATAATCAAAAATCTCATAAACAGGATAATGAGGTTCATTATAGATCTGATAGCCCACCATATTGGGAAAGGCGGCAAAATGCTCGGCCACGCCCTTGGCATAGGTGCGATTATCCTCCAACAGCCCCTCATGGAATAAGCGGGTACGAATAAAATCCGCCCAGCGGTAAACAGGGGTATTGCCGTTCCAATCCACCAGATCAACATCTTGAAACCCTCTCAAATTTACCGCAAAGCCCTGCTGGCGAACCGAAACGGAGATGTCTCTCTTCTCCGCCTCCTGCACCATCTCGTCAATAAAGGGGGTATCCACCACAAGGGTCTCCCCTTCCAAACGGGTATCCCCCAAAGCAGCAAAGCGGATATGGTTAAAGCCCATTTCCCCCATCATTTTAATATCCTTTTTCATCTCGCCCACGCGATCGCCTTCGGGAGGCACCGGATACTTGGTGGGATTAAAGGAGGGGTAATAGGATTGACCCAGCACATAGGTCTTTTTCCCGTCTTGATACAAAATACCTTTTTTGATCTTATAATTCATATTCTCACCTCAAGAATAATATTGCGGCAAATGCCAACCCCAACCCCAAGAAGCAGCGGGGCGTGATCCGTTCTTTGAAAAAGGCCGCCGACATCAGCGCACCTAAAATCAAGCCGCCCGCCTGATAGATGGGGTAAATCTGGGTCGCTGTTAAATACTTGGTTGCCAAGGCCTTAAAATACG
This sequence comes from Eubacteriales bacterium, assembly GCA_045539135.1. GTDB lineage: Bacteria > Bacillota > Clostridia > Oscillospirales > QAKW01 > QAKW01. Next base: position 7,058 of record JAZQET010000100.1, read on the forward strand.
AGTTCAAAAATAAGCAGACCGACATCATCAAGATGGCAAGGCTGATGCTCTTTAGCGTCACCCTGCCGCCCTCTTCTTGCTTGCGGGGGAAGAGCATCGCTCCGCCCAACACAACCACCGAAACACCGTAGGTCAAAAGATTTAAGGTGGAGATGGAGGACTCAGAATAAAAGGTAAACAGCTTTTGAGAAAAATCATAAAGACCGCTGGAAAGCCCGCAAAGAACCAAAAGGATCAACGCTTTCAGCGATAGGCTTCCTTTAATGGATTTACTGTAGCTCCCCATCACCAAAACCGCCGCCACCAATAAGGCGATACCCACCAATTGGAGCAGGGAAACCTTCTCCCGAAACACCGCAAAGCTGCAAAGGAGCGTTACCACAACGCCAAACATTTGGGCAACGCTGATCAGCATAAATGCGCCGTTTTGCACCGCCAACAGCCAAGTGATGGTGAATATGCAAAGAAAGATTCCCGCAACACAGCCAAAAAGCAGGGCGGAGCCGTCCAAGGAAAAGCCGCCCTTGCCGTCAAAGGGGAGCAGTAAAAGACTAATCAAAAGGCAGAAGAACATCCGCAAAAGATTCACAAAGACCGAATCCCGCACCGACTGCACCTTTCCGCTGATTCGTTTTCCGATAAACCCTTTGGTGGCACCTGCAACCAATGAAATTAAAACTGATAAATAACCCATATTCCCTCTTCATTATAATTTATTATCATTTTCTGAACATAGAGTAACACAGTGTATTGACGAAAGAAATATAATATTTTATAATTAAGATATAATATTTTATCATCGGAGCGGATCTTATGAATCATTCTTTGCTTGTTCATGTCCCCGTGTATCGAGAGCATTTCTTGGAAGAGCATTTTTGCGGCACCGACCATATCTTTGCCCTTGTGTGCTCCGGTTCCTTTGTTGCGGAACGAAACAATAAACAATTCATTATTAAAGAAGGAGAAGGGCTGGTCTTTTTAAAAAATGTTCCTTATATTCGAAAGGTGCTTACCCCCGTAAAGCTGCACCTGTTTCGCTATGGCTCGGAGGAGCCCCTCTTTTCAGAAGAGCATATCCGCTTTTCCGATGCCGCACGGATCCGCTCCACCATCCACGCGCTGGAGCGGATCGAAAGCTTTCCTCCAAAAGATGCCTTCAACTATGAGGCGCACCTGTTTTCCGACCTTATTTTTCAGCATCTGGCAGAAAACAGCCGCTCTTTGCAGGAGCAAGAGAAAGAGGATCCCTCCATCTGCCAAGCCATCGCACGGATCCATCAGTCCATCAACCGCAAGATCTCTTTGCCGGAGGTTGCTGCCCAATGCGGCCTTTCCTATGCCCACTTCTTCCGCCGCTTCGCGGCCTATACCGGCAGAACCCCTTCGGAATATATCGCCTTCTGCCGCCTGCAAAAGGCGAAGTCCTTGCTCCTCAATTCTTCCTTGCCTGTTAAAAATGTCGCCTTCGCCTGCGGATTTGAGAATGAATACTATTTCAGTAACTTCTTCAAAAAGC
>JAZQET010000101.1:0-21883 GCA_045539135.1 Eubacteriales bacterium
CATTCGTTGGCGATCCGCACCCGCTCTTGCAGGCTGGTGGTATTGGAGGTGCCCAAAACCTCATCGGGGGTGTTGCGGGTGAGCCGCACCTCAAAGTTGGGGTCGGCGCGCAGCAGGGTGGCAAGGTCTTGGGTGACCGCATAGACCAGATCCTGCTCCCGATAGCCGTTTCCTTCGGCACCTGCGTTGATCCCTTGGGGATTGTGCCCTGCATCTAATACAATTTTGATTGCCATACTCTTTTTGCTCCTTTCTGTTCTGATTTATAGATATGCGGAGGAGATTTACAATAGAACGGACCAAAATTTACAATTTGTTCAACACAAATCCATTAAAAAAGTGTAAGATAAGGACAATAAACCATTGAAAGGAAGCGCACGGAATGTTTGGTTATGTTGTGGCCAATATGGATCAACTGTCGGAAGAAGCCAAGGGCATCTATCGCCGATATTATTGCGGTCTTTGCCGCAGTTTGAAAAAGCAATACGGAAATTTCGGGCGGCTGACTTTAAATTATGATATGACCTTTATGGTTTTGCTTCTTGCGGATCTCAATGATCCCAAAACCACCGTTCATACCGGCCGTTGCGTGGTGCACCCCGCCAAGCAACGGGAGATGGCGGAAAATGAGCTGATCGACTACGGCGCCTCTATGAACATCCTTTTGGCCTATTATAACCTGCTGGACGATTGGAAGGACGAAGGCAAGACCTCCGCCAAAGCCGCCGCGCGGCGGTTGGAAAAGTTTATTCCCGCCATTGAGGAAAAATACCCCCGTCAGGCAAAGGCGGTGCGGGAGCAGATGGAATTGCTTTCCAAAGAGGAGGAGCGGTTCCCGAGGGATCTGGATACCGCCGCCAATATTTCGGGGAAAATGCTGGCTCCGCTGTTTGTGTATCAAAAAGACTTTTGGGCAGAGGATTGCTACCGTTTCGGTGAAGCCTTGGGCAGATGCGTCTATTGGATGGATGCCTATGAGGATCTGGAGAAGGACCGTAAAAAAGAGCGGTATAACCCCATGACCCTGATCTGCGGAGAAGAGGACTATCAACAGCGAGTGGAGGAGATGCTGAAAGGCTCCTTGGGCGAATGTGCCCTGATCTTGGAGCGGCTTCCCTTGGTGGAGCATCTGGAAATCCTAAGGAATATTCTCTACTCCGGCATTTGGAGTCGGTTTTATAAAAAAGGAGAGGAAAAATGATTCAAAATCCATACGGTGTGCTGGGCGTTTCCCCCGGTGCAACCGATGATGAGATCAAAAAAGCATACCGTAAGTTGGCCAAGCAATATCACCCCGATATCCATCCGGACCCCGCCTTTGCGGAAAAGAAGATGGCGGAGATCAATGCGGCATATGATCAGATCTTGAATGAGCGTCAAGGCAAGACCCAAGGTAATGCCGGCTACGGCGGTTATGGCTACGGCTACGGGCAGGGCGAGCCCTCCCAAGGCTCCAACCCCGAAATGACCGCGGTGCGCCATTACCTCCATTACCGCCGTTATCAGGAGGCCTTCAATGTGCTCAATCGGATGCAGGAGCGCAATGCGGAATGGTATTTCCTTTCCGCCTATGCTCACGCAGGGGTGGGCAACCGCACCCAAGCCTTGGAGTTTGCCCGTAAGGCGGTGCAGATGGATCCCAATAATTATGAATATCAGCAGCTTTTGCAGCAGCTTCAGTATTCCGGTACCGCCTATGAGACCTACGGCAGAGGCTTTGGGGTACCAACCGGAAATATTAATCCCATCTGTATGGGTTTGTGTCTTGCAAAAATGTGTTGCCCCTACTGTTAAGCGTTGAAAAATTCATTTGCCTTCTCGTTGACGGCAAGAGCTTTTGGCGCTTTTCGCTTGGTGCGTCTTTGCAAGGCACAAAGCCTTCCTGCAGCCGTCCCAAGCAAAAATCATCCGAAATTCTTTCGCCGTCAATCGTGAATTCAACTGAATTTTTCAACGCAAAGGATTTACTATTCAAAAGGAGAAAAACAATAAAATGAAATTCCGTGAGAAATTTGCCCGCTTTATGGCAGGGCGTTATGGTGTGGATCAGTTGAATAAGGATCTTTTGTGGCTTTATTTGATTTTGGCGATCCTCAGTATGTTTGTGCGTTATCTGCACTTTTTGACCCTTGCCTGTATGATCTGGATGTTTTTTCGGATGTTTTCCCGCAATGTGCAAAAGCGCTGGGCAGAGAATAATAAGTATATGACCTATCGCAATAAGGTGACCGGTTGGTTCGGTCTGCAAAAGCGTAAGTGGAACGATCGCAAGACCCACCGTTACCGCAAATGTCCCCATTGCAAGGCAACCGTTCGCTTGCCCTATAAAAAAGGAACTCATACCGTGGGCTGCCCCCGCTGTCATAAAGATTTTCAGGTTAAAATCTAAAAAAATCCGTAACGCATTTGCGTTACGGATTTTCATTTAGAATCGAAAGGGCGCATTTGATGCCGTCCACCGCGGAGGACATAATGCCGCCTGCGTAGCCCGCACCCTCTCCGATGGGATAAAGTCCCCGAAGGGCGCTTTGGAAGGTCTCGTCTCGCAGGATGCGTACCGGGGAGGAACTGCGGGTCTCCACACCGGTCATAACCCCGTCGGGCAGGGCAAAGCCTTTGAGCCTGCGGTCAAAGACCGGCAGGGCTTCCGCCATGGCTTCGCAAACCGCGGCGGGCAAAAGTTCGTGAAGATTGGCGGGTTTTACCGCCGGCAGATAGGTGGGGGTCACTTCCCCGAAGGCTTGGGTGGGCTGTTGTTTCAAAAAGTCTTCGATCCGTTGGGCAGGGGCGGTGTAACCCCCGCCGCCCAACGCGAAGGCGGCTTGCTCCAATCTGCGCTGGAAGGCGACTCCATCCAAGGGACCGTCGCCGAAATCCTCGGGAGTAATGCTGACCAAAAGGGCGCTGTTGGCATTTTGACCGTCGCGGGCGTGGTAACTCATTCCGTTGGTCACAACGCCCCCCTCTTCGCTTGCGGCACCCATCACCACTCCGCCGGGGCACATACAAAAGGTGTAAACACCCCGTCCCTTGGCGGTATGGTAAGAAAGCTTATAGTCTGCCGCTCCAAGATAAGAGGAATAGGAGCCGTATTGAGATTGATTGATCAGGGCTTGGGGATGCTCCACCCGTACCCCCACCGAAAAGGCTTTCGGTGCCATGGGCACTCCTGCTTCATAAAGCATTTCAAAGGTATCCCGTGCGCTGTGCCCAATGGCGAGGAGCACCCGATCGGTATGGTACCGTTGGTTGCCTTCTGCGCCGATGATCCTGCCCTCTTCGGTATAAAGGCGGGTCATCTGCTCTTCAAAATGGATCTCCCCACCCAAAGAAAGGATCTCCTCGCGGATGGAGGCAATGACCTTGCGCAGGTAATCGGTGCCGATATGAGGCTTGGCATCATAGAGGATCTCTTGGGGCGCGCCGTGGGCGGCAAAGGTCTCCAGCACCGCGCGGCAGTAGGGACTGCTGATGCCGCTGTTCAGTTTTCCGTCGGAGAAGGTGCCTGCACCGCCCTCGCCGAATTGCACATTGGATCGGGGGTTCAGTACCCCTGTTTTTTGGAAGGTTTCAATATCCTTTTGCCGCTCTTCCACCGCTTTGCCCCGTTCCAAAAGGATGGGGCGGGCACCTGCTCTCGCCAAAATCAAAGCGGCAAACAGCCCTGCAGGACCACTGCCCACGATCAAGGGGCGCTTGGTCAGCTTGGAGCGGGGGATCTCCAATGTGGGGCGGGGGGCAAAATCCTCGCCCTTGCGTACCGCTTCTACCGTATAGGTATAGCAAACAGGGGTCTTGCGGGCATCCACCGAGCGGCGAAGCACCTGCCAACGGCCACCCTTGAACCCTGCGGCTTTTTCAATTTTCTTTTCCAACTGCTCCGAGGAATGGTCCACCGGAAGCCGTAAATCCTTGATGATCATTTCTTTGTTCCTTCGCGTGAAGTCTTCTTTGTTTTGCAAAAAAGCAGTTTCGGTTCGAATGAACCCATTCTATTGATTGATATTTCCATTATAATATGTTATGATTTTATAGTCAAGACTATTGAATTTTCAAAAAATGTGTGATAGAATAAGTCATACTTTTCCTACAAGTATGACTTTTGAGGTGAGAACATATGGCAAAGGGAAAGCATTTATATGGTCTGCCGAAAGGCAAACATCTGTTTGGAACCGTGAAGGTAGGGGAGAAGGGTCAGATCGTGATTCCCAAGGAAGCACGGGATCTTTTCGGCATTAAGCCGGGGGATACCCTTTTGATCTTGGGGGACGATGCCACCGGTATCGTGATTTCCCATCCCGATGTGATGCAAAAGGCGGCCAATGAGGTTTTTAAAAAAATGGAGGATTAAGAGAATATGTGGTTTTGGCTTGCATTAATTACCCTGTTATTCTGGAGCGGCTCGGATCTGTTTTCCAAGATCGGCTGTCGGGATGCAAAGGATAAGTACAGTCACCTGAAGATGGTGATGGCGGTAGGCATTGTGATGGGTCTGCACGCGGCTTATGAGATCTTTGTCGGCGGTGTGGAGATCAGCTGGAATGTGATGCTTACTTATCTGCCCGTTTCCGCGCTGTATATTTTGTCTATGGCGCTTGGCTATTTGGGGCTTCGCTATATTGAGCTTTCCATCTCTTCGCCCATCTGTAATTCCAGCGGTGCGCTGGTAGCCATTATGTGCCTGATCACCGGCGATATTACCGGGAATGTAACCCCTTGGGCACTGGTCGCTGTGGCGGTGATCTGCGCAGGTGTTATCGGACTCGGCATTGTGGAAGCGCGGGAGGATCCCGAACTGCGGGAAGCCCGTCAGGAAAAATCCAATTATAAGTATTCCAAATCTTGGCTTGCCATTTTGCTGCCTGTGGCATACTGCATTTTGGATGCCGCCGGTACCTTCGCCGATAGCTTGGTGTTGGAAAAGCTGGATGAGGGCAGTGCCAATGTGGCTTATGAATTGACCTTCCTTGCCGTGGGGGTGATCTGCTTCATCTATGTGGTGTTGATCAAGCGGGATCGGCTGGTGCCCAAAATGGAAGGTCCCAAGTATATCGGTGCCGTTTGCGAGACCATCGGTCAGTTTGCTTATATCTATGCCATTGCCGATGAGGATCATTTGGTGTATTCCGCACCCATCATCTCTGCTTATTGCGTGGCAAGTGTGGTTTGGAGCCGTATCTTCCTGAAGGAAAAGCTTTCTTGGAAGCATTATGCCTGCATCGCCATGGTGGCGTTGGGTATTGTGATCCTCGGCGTATTTGATATTTAATTAAAAAATGCACCCGATGGGTGCATTTTTTATGGCTTTTTTGAAATAGATGTGCTACAATAGTGAAAAAAGAAGGGGGAAACAATGATGATGACATTATCCACCGCAACCACCTTATTTACAGGCGGTCCGAAAATGACGATTTTTGAAGCCATTGAAGCGGCAAAGCAAGCAGGCTTTGACTGTTTGGATATGAGTTTTTTTGCCTATTGCAGAAACGACGGAGAAATGACCAAGGAGAACTGGCGGGATTGGATCTGTCAGGTGAAGGAATGTGCCGATCGGAATGGGATCCGTTTCAGACAGACCCATGGAAATTTTGTGCTGGGTCTTCAATGGGATGATCCCGACTTCCCCGAAAGAAAGGATCTTTTGGCACTCAATACCCGCTGTGCCGAAGCATCCAAACTGCTGGGCGCAGAGTGGATGGTGGTGCATCCCATGAACCTGCCCCGTCAGCCTATTTTTAACCGTCAGATCAATAAGGATGCCAATCTTGCTTATCTGGCTCCCGTCATTGATAAGGCAAAGGAAGTGGGCATCGGTATTGCCATTGAAAATATGGTGGATTTCAGCCGTAATATGCGCCGTTACTGCGGCGGCGACCCCGAGGAATTGTTTGATTTGGTGGAAACCATCCATGATCCTTCGGTGGGCATTTGTATCGATACCGGTCACGCTTGCCTCACCGGCATTGATGTTCCCTCTTATATCCGCCTTGCAGGGGACCGCTTAAAGGCGCTTCATATTAATGATAACCGCCAAAAAGGGGATGAGCATTTGATTCCCTTTGATGGGCTGGTGGATTGGAAGGGTGTTGCCGAAGCGCTTCGTGCCATCGGTTATGACCACGATTATTCCTTCGAATTGCGCTCCCGCGCCATCCCGAAGGGGGCACAGGAAAGCTGGTTCCGCTATATTCACGATCTGGGCGTGAGCCTGATAAATCTTTGAGTTTAATAAAAAATTGCGTTCCCTTGGGGAACGCAATTTTTTTATTTCTTAAAGCTGTAATAATGCTCACATTCAGGGGTGACGCCCCGATATTGCATCAACTCGCTGACGGTCACAAACTGATAATCCTCTTTGGAGAGCTCTTTCAAGGCCATCTCCAAGCCGTCCAAGCTGGATTTGTAGATCTCGTGCAAGAGGATGATCTCCCCGTCGCCCACGCCTTTCAGAATCTCTTCCTTCACCGCTTGGGCATTGCGGGTCTTCCAGTCTAAGGTGTCCACGCTCCATTTGATCATCGGCCCGTCAATGATGTCCATCACCTTGCTGTTGGCATTGCCGTAGGGGGTGCGGATCAGCGTGGGATCGGCGCCGATAGCATCGTGGATGGCCTCTTCTGCATCTTCGATCTCCTTGCGGATGCCGTCGGAGGAGAGGAGGTTCAGGTTCTTGTGGTTCATGGTGTGGCTGGCGATCTCGTTGCCTTGCTCGTAGACATATTTCAGATCGTCGGCAAAGTTTTTTACATTGCTACCCAAAACAAAGAAGGTGGCTCTCGCACCGTAGCGGGTCAGCAGATCGGCAAAATCGCGGGAATAGCGGCCGGGACCGTCGTCAAAGGTCAGGGCGACCATAGGCTTGTCAGGGTCGATCACCCCTGCCCGCCGAATGGCACTCACCGAAAGGGTCTCTTGGCTGTCTGCCCAGTGGAGGGTCAGGGTGTCCTCCGCCACCGTGAAGGTGGTCAGCCCTTCGGTGGACTTGCCGGAGGATTTCAGCATAATGTTGATCTTCTTTTCGCTGTCCTCGCCCAAAAGACCGTCTAAATCCAAAACATTGTGCTTTGCATCTATGTAAAAGGTCTTTTTTCCGCCGAAAGCCTCGCCCGTCGAGGTGCCTTGCTTGGTCATATCGGCGATCTCATAGCGGAAGGATAACTCGATGAAACTCTCCCAAACCAAGTTGGAATAGTCCAGCACCAAGCGGGGAATCAGGTCGGATTTGTTCTCTTCGGCTTCCGTCCGATGCGCGTCAAACTCTTTTTTGACCTCCTCCACATACTGCTTGATCACCTCGTTGGTGGCTTTGTTGTCGGTTTTGGGATAGGCGATGTATACGCATCCGTTGCCCTCCACATAGCTTTCTTGGTGCATCTGCCCCAAGCTCTTGTCTGCGGAAAAGGTGTAGGGCTGCTCCTTCATCAGCTTCTTGGCAGGGGAGCTTCCGCCGATCCAAAAGATCAGCAGACCGATCACCAGCGCCAGCCCTGCGATGGACGCAATGCACCCGATCAATCGTTTCATAATAGGACCTCACTTTTAATAAATCTTATGGTTCTATTATAAAGGGTATTCAAAGAAGATGCAATGAAAATTTAGAAGTTTTGAATTGCTAATTGTTTCAATGCTGTTCTCAACACAAGCAAAAAACACCCCCGATGATGAGTTCATCATTGGGGTTCGTTTACAAAAACCGAGCAGAGGGTTCCTCTGCTCGGTGGTATTATTTCTTAAATACCTTTTTGCACCAGGTGCGTTTGCCGCATTGGGGGCATTTCAGGTAACGGGTAAATCCCATATGCATGGCATTTAATGCCTGCGTATAGGTGGGCACGAATTCGTGACCGCAGTTTTTACATTTATAGGCGCCCACGCTGACCTCCAGCTTTAATGCGTAAAAACAGGGCAATAAAAAGAGGATGCAGATTCCAATGACGGAAACTGCCTGCCAGATCCCTTCCGGCACAAAGAAATATACGGCGGCGCAGCCTCCAAGCAAGCCTATGATACTTACCGTCATAATGACCCACATAGTCGTCCAGATGGTTTTGTTCTTTTGGGCGATCTCCTTCGCCAGATCGAGCATCAGCTCTTCATTTTTTTGATTTTTGTTTTCCATAGTGATTTTCTCCCCACTTAATAATTCATTAACATTGATTTGCAGGATCTCACACAATTCCAGCATAATGGACGTATCGGGCATGGCGGTGCCCCGCTCCCATTTGGATACCGCCTTATCGGTGATTCCCAGTTTGTCTGCCAGCTGCAGTTGGGTGAGCCCCTGATCTTTTCTGCAAGCGGCAATAAATTTTCCGATTTTAATTTGATTCATACGGGTTCTCCTTTCGTTTACAGTATAGCGCCTTGGGAGCAAAAATCACACCTACCGTTGGTTTAGTGGGGAAAATAAACCGGGGGTGGAGTAAAAAGTATTGAAATGATTATACCATATAATCATTCGGTTTTCAACGGATAGAAAAAGCCGAGCAGTCTCCTGCTTGGCGTTTATTTCGCTTTCAACAAATATTTGAAAATGGGGCTATGAAAACTTGAAAAAGAAACCTTTTGTTGAAAAATGGTGTTCGTATGATATAATATCTGTAAGCAGATATTATATGATGTCCAATTTTCTCGCCTGCGTGGCAGGCAACCGAAAATGATGGACGATTATATCAAAACGCGTTGCGTTTATGATATAATAAAATCACAATACCAAAAAGGAGAAGAACCATGGATATTAGTCGTGCAAAAGAAATCGTTTCTGCCTTGGCAGAGGGAATTGACCCCATTACCGGAGAACTTCTTCCTGAGGAGAGCGTTTATAACAAAGGGGATGTTGTTCGGGCCCTGTATACCGTTTTGGATGTTCTGGGCAAAAAGAAACCAAAGAAAAACTTGCCCGAAAATGCAGGAAAACCCTGGTCGGATGAATTGGATCAACGGTTGAAAGACGTCTACAATAGCGGTATTTCTGTAAAAGAAATTGCCAAAGAAATGGGAAGAACGACCGGTAGCATATCTTCTCGGCTTGTTAAATTAGGCCTTGTAATCATTGACGAATAAACAAACATATCATTGTATGAATTAGTTGATGAGTTTATGATAATCAAAGGAGGTGAACACATTGTCGGCCTATAGCGAACTGATCAAGAACTTTGAAAAGATACGAAGCTATATGCGTGAATTCTATGTTTACGGATTCAAGAGCAGGGATGAATACAATAAGAAAAGTGCCCGTTCCTATGACGACGAGCGCCGCAGGATGGAAAGCTGGCTGGGAGATCATATGAGTTTTGTTCGCACTCCTGAAGGCAAAAATGTGTTCATTTCCATCGACAGCCGCGTATCTACGCACAATCCGTTTTATAAGGCACTGAAAGCCAAAAGTTTCACCGACGGCGATATCACCCTGCATTTTATTATATTTGATATCCTTCACTCTTCCGAAGTGGTTTTATCTTTACCCGAGATACTTGAGAAGATTGACGAGTATTTAGATGGCTTTGAGAGACCTATGGTATTTGACGAGTCTACCGTTCGAAAAAAACTGAAGGAATACATAGAACAAGGGATCGTGGTCGGTCAAAAGGATGGCAGAAAAATGCTGTATCGTCGTGCCGAGGATTTGGTTCTTCCCGACATCACCGATATTCTCAATTTTTATTCCGAGGTTGCCCCTTGCGGTGCGATCGGTTCTTTTCTGCTGGATAAGCAGGAAGAAAAGAAAGACAGCTTCAGCTTTAAGCACCACTACATCACCTCGGCGATGGACAGTAATGTTTTGGCAATGCTTTTCAAGGCGATGCGTGAGAAAAGCGTTATTACCGTTAATAATATGAGCCGCCGCTCCAATGAACCTCGCCAAAACAGGATCATTCCCCTCCGCATCTTTATCAGCGTGCAAAACGGCAGGCAGTATCTCCTTGCCTATCAGCCGGATTTCAACGCCATCAGATCCTTTCGTATCGACTATCTGTCTGATGTTAAAATCGAAGAGCCCACCCCGCGTTTTGACGAACTGCGCGCAGAACTGGATGAAAAGCAAGCGCATATGTGGGGCGTTACCGTGAAGACCAAACGTTATGGCGAAGACTGCCTGGAGCAGGTGGATTTTACCATTCAAGTGGGAGAGGGCGAGGAGCATATCGTTCGCCGTCTGGAGCGGGAGAAAAGAATCGGCCATATTGAAAAGCTGGATGAGCATACCTACCGTTTTACGGCGGATGTATATGACACAAATGAAATGATCCCCTGGATTCGTACCTTTATTTGCAGAATAACCGAGCTTCATTTCTCCAATCGTATCCTTGAAAACCAGTTTAAGCGCGATATTGAAGAGATGTATCGGATGTATGGCATTGAGGAGGTGGGGATATGATATTCAACGAAATCTACTCCGCATACTATAATGCGGTTGCTAAAATAATTTCTGCTGTTTTGAATGGTAAAGCAGACGAGCAGACACTCAACCAAATTGTTTGCGATAACGCCTTTGGCGAAAGTATGCTAACCGTCCTGCCTTCGCTTAAAGGCGAAAAGTGGCAGCTTATTCGAAAAGATATGACTACACCGCTTCGGCATCAACCCACATTGCCGATGACCTTGATCCAAAAGCAATGGTTGAAGGCCATCTCTTTGGACTCCCGCATCAAGCTGTTTGGAATCGAACTGAACGGATTGGAGGAGATAGAGCCGCTGTTTACTCCGGAAGATTACTTTATTTACGATCAATATAGCGACGGAGACCCCTTCGAGGATGAAAAATATATCAAACATTTTCGCACGATATTGCTTGCCTTAAAGCATCAGCAAAATCTCGAAATTGAGATGGTAAACCATAAAGGAAACACAGTATACTCAAGATGCGTTCCGGAGCGTCTGGAGTATTCTGAGAAGGATGATAAGTTCCGTCTTATTACCGGCGGTTGCCTCTTTATCAGAACCATTAACGTTGCCCGTATTACCAAGTGTAAGATTTATAACGGAGAAACCTCTATTCATTCTACCTCTCCCGAGGTAAAACTTGAAACGATTACGATGAGGGTGAGCGAAGAAAGAAATACACTGGAGCGATGTATGCTGCATTTTGCCCATTTTGAAAAGCGGGCAGAAAAAGTGGGCGACCATTATCTGTTGCATATTAAATTTCATCGGGACGATGAGCCGGAGATGGTCATCCGTGTTCTCTCCTTCGGTCCCACTGTTGAAGTCTTAGAATCGGAGCACTTTAAAGATTTGATTATTGCCAAGCTAAAAAGCCAAAAAAGCTGTGAACTTTTATGAGTTCGCAGCTTTTTTTCCGTGATAAAGGAAAATTTTGGCGTTACAATGGAGTCACAAAAGGCGCTGACAGCAAACCATCAAGCATGGGACTTTTAATCCTTGAAGCTAACGGAGCAATCCGGCATATGCGCCTTGCAAAGACGCGAACAGCAAAAGTTATGAATTGCGTTAGCTCCAATAGAGAGCCCTTGCCTTATAAGCAAGTTTAGCAAGGTTTGAATCCTTGCATGCGGTTATAAAGCGTCTTGTTATTAATAAAGGTGCTTACAGCGATTCTTCTGCTCCGAGGCGAGAACCCCTCATACAATAAAACTATGTTCGGGGGCACCCCGACAAAGTACCTTGTATCTATGATCCGTAGCTCAGCGGCCGAGTGGGGGCTCAAAATCCCCGTGACGATGGGTTCGACTCCCATCCGGATCCATTTTAAAAGACACTAACAGCAACTATAATGTATGATCAGTATTTCTACATATGCAAGACGGTTTCAACCGTTCGGGCGTAATGATAACGGTGTCTTGCTTTTTAAGAATGAATCAAAAAGGAGTGAGCTTCATGCTTCAATATTTAAAACAAGAATCAAATAAAACCTTCACCGAAAACGGTGCGGCGACCCTCCAATCGACTCTCTCGGATTGCTTGGATCTCTTTGCCACCGTCGGTGCCCTTCGTCGCCAATGCGACGATGAAATCATTGCCCGTTTTATGCGCGCTTTTACAGAAGATCGGGATATTGCCATGAAGCTTCTGTTTTATGCCCGCGACATTCGGGGCGGTCTGGGCGAACGCAAGGTATTTCGGGTGATCCTGAATTGGCTGGCAAAAAACGAACCGAATACCGTGCGCAAAAATCTTGCCTACATAGCGGAATACGGTCGCTACGACGACCTGCTGGTGCTGCTGGATACTCCGGTTGAAAAGGAGATGCTTGCGTTCATTCGCGAACAGCTGAAGAAGGATCTGGATGCCATAAAAAATAAGGAAGAGGTTTCCCTGCTGGGCAAGTGGCTTCCTTCGGTCAATGCGTCCAATGCCGAAACGATCAAAACCGCAAAGAAGATTGCGCGATATCTCGGTATGGACGATAAGACCTACCGTAAGACCCTTGTCCGTCTACGGGGATATATTCGTATTATCGAGAATAACCTTCGGGAGAAGGATTATACCTTTGACTACGAAAAACAGCCCTCCAAAGCGATGTTTAAATATCGCGGCGCATTTGAACGCAACGATGCCGAACGATATCATACGTTTTTGAATCGGGTCTCTGTCGGCGAAGCAAAACTGAATACCGATACGCTGATGCCTTATGAGATTATCACCCCATTCTTCCATAAGAGGGTCAGCGATGCGGAACGAAAAGCGATCGATACCACCTGGAATGCTCAAAAGGATTTCGGGGGCGATGAAAACGCCTTGGTGGTCATTGATGGCTCCGGCTCGATGTATGGTGGGGGCGCTCCTACGCCTGCAACCGTAGCTCTTTCGCTCGGCATTTACTTTGCCGAGCGAAATAAAGGCGCCTTCAAAAACCATTTTATTACCTTTTCCGAATGCCCTCAGCTGGTGGAGATCAAAGGTGAGGATATTTTGGATAAGGTGCGCTATTGCTGTGGATTTAATGAAGTGGCAAATACCAATATCCAAAAGGTATTTGAATTGATTTTGAATACGGCTAAGAAAAACCGACTGCCGCAGAAAGAGCTCCCCAAGAAGTTATATATCGTTTCGGATATGGAGTTCGATTACTGCGCCGAAGATGCTTCCCTAACCAATTTCGAATATGCCAAAAGGATCTTCGAGGAGGCGGGGTATCATCTTCCGGAGGTGGTGTTCTGGAACGTGGCAAGCCGAAGCCGGCATCAGCCTGTCGGCAAAAACGAGCAAGGTGTTGCTCTGGTCTCCGGCTGCACACCGCGGTTGTTCTCCATGATTGCAGAGGGCAGTTTGTCTGCCATAACGCCGTATCAGATCATGCTGGAGGTGCTCGGCAGCGAGCGGTATGAAAAAATTGCTGCATAAATTTTAGGGGGTGGGATTCATTTCTCACCCCTTTTTTGAAAGGAAGATTATTATGATTGAGATCGCCGGCAAGTTTAATACGGCCATATGTTATACCAATGAGCTTGAGTCTACTGCTTACGCTCAAATTGAGAGAGTATGCAATGAGGAGGCTTTTGCTAATTCAAAGATCCGCATTATGCCCGATGTTCACGCCGGAAAGGGATGTACCATCGGCACCACCATGACCATTGTGGATAAGGTGGTTCCTAATATGGTAGGCGTGGATATCGGTTGCGGAATGTTTACCGTGGGCTTGGGCAAGGTGGATATCGATCTTGAAAAGTTCGATGAAGCGGCGCATACCATTCCTTGCGGCAGAAATGTTTGGGAAGGAAGACAAGAACGTTTCGATTTGACTCGTCTTCATTGCTACAGAAACCTTAAGGATACCAAGAGACTTGAAAGAAGCCTCGGTACTTTGGGTGGAGGTAACCACTTTATAGAAATTGATATGGATGGAGAAGGTAATAAGTACTTGATTATCCACTCCGGAAGCCGCAATTTGGGCACCCAGGTGGCGGAGCATTATCAGCAAATGGCAATCGATCTGAATCTCGGCAAGGAGGAGTATTTTAAGAAGCGAGATGAGATCATCCGCACCTATAAGGAGCAGGGGCGCAGAAGCGAAATTCAAGCCACCTTAAAGCAGATGGCAAAGGAGTGGGAGGAGAAAGAGCCCACAATGCCTCGGGAGCTTTGCTACCTCTACGGCAAGTTTATGGAAAATTATCTCCACGATATCCATATCTGCCAGCAGTTTGCCAAGCGAAATCGCGAGAAGATGGCGGAGATCCTGCTCCAAAAGACCGATCTTGCGGCAATCGAAGCCTTTCAGACCATCCATAACTATATTGATGTGGAGGAGCGGGTCCTCCGCAAAGGATCTGTTTCCGCTAAGGTGGGTGAAAAGCTGTTGATTCCCATCAATATGCGGGACGGAAGTCTCATTTGTGTCGGCAAGGGTAATGCAGATTGGAACTATTCTGCGCCCCACGGCGCCGGTCGTTTGATGTCCCGCTCCGCCGCATTTGAGAGACTGACAATGGAGGAGTATGAGAAGCAGATGGAAGGCATCTACACCACCTGCGTTAATACCTCTACCCTCGATGAGTCCCCTATGGCGTATAAGAATATGGATGAGATCGTCGCCAATATTGAGCCCACCGCAGAAATTATTGCCCATATCAAGCCGATTTATAATTTTAAGGCAGCAGAGTAGGTGATACCATCCAACCCAGACAATTGTTCCAATATAAAACCCAAATATACTTTGCTTGAAGCCATAGGACACCTCGGTGAAGTTTGTTAATTTATTATATCGTGGGAACAGACATATTTCAACGGATATAAAATACCCACTCGAGCGGAGTGGAAAAAAGCTTGGCGCGGCGGGATAAGCGGGATACTCCGCGACCCGTCGGCTCGCTCCGTGACACCTTCGTATTTTCTGCCCCCGCAGGGGGCATTTTGCTTCAAGAAGCAAAAAAGCAGGCTTTCGCCTGCTGAAAATACGGGTGTTCTGACCCGCTGACCTCTTGAATGCCATTCAAGCGCTCTCCTAACCCACGCAAAATAACACCCCCGAAAATAGAGCAACGCTCCCGCAGGAATTTTCTGTTGGAGCGTTTTTCTTGTTTATGCTTGAGAATGAAAGAGAGATATGTTATAATTCTAATAAAGAGCCCAAAGGAGTGGAAAATATTTGCAAAATCAAAAGTTAGAAAAAATCCAAAAATTTTTTAAACGGAATAAATATTGGATTGTTGCAGGTGTAATTATTTTTTTGATTGCGCTTATTTCTTTTACTTCGCCAAAAACATTATCGTCTGGAAATGGATACAAGCACCAAATTGGTTCTTTTAGGGCTTGTGAGTTTAGTGATTGTAAAAATGCAACAACGCACAGAATACATCACTTCTTTGGTAATCAAGACTTTTGCGAAGAGCATTGGAATAGCTATGGAAAGAATATGTTTCTTGGTTTATCAAAACAAGAGGATGATGGATTAGATTACGATAAGTACGAATCGAATTGTCGCCATTCTGGCTGTGATAAAAAGGCTTTATATACTGATTGGGATAAAAGATATTGTTCAGAACATTTACAAGGTACAAAATATTGTAGATATCCTGGGTGCGGTGAAAAAATACCTATTAATGGGCTTTATGATTATTGTTCTGAACATAGGTGAAATCAAACTATACACCGAGTGTCAATTAGGATAAATGCCAATTGAGATGAATCGAATTTTTTAGTTATCATTGCAGGCATAGTATAAATATGTTATAATTTGTAAAAGCATAGGAGGTAAAATCATGAATAAGAAAAAGAAATGGATATATATATTTATTGCTGCTCTCTCAATCATTATGATAGGAATGGCAGTCACTTCATTTTTCTGCAGTAAACCTCCGTTTTTGATAACAACAAATATAATTATTATTTTCGTTATAATTGCAATTCTTTTAGTTTTTGATAGTATTGAAAGTTTAAGTATAGGTGATGTTTTTACTTTAAAAAAGAAGGTTAAAGAAAAAGAAGTTGAGATCAGCAAATTAAATGAAGAAAACGCACAACTAAGAAATCAGTTTATATCGGTTATGACAACTACTTTTAATAATAAAATGTCCAACCAAATATATTTTGGTGATTATGATAAAGGATTAGAAGTCAAATCGGCAGCGGAAGAGGAAGTAGAAAAGGAAAAAGAAAATGAATCTGCCGCCATTAACGATGAAACAATAAAGTCAGAACAGAGCACAAGAAACACTAGATTTAGTCGTGTTAAGTTTTTGCGAGGATTTGAACAGTTTTTAATTGAAAAATTTGCTTGTGAAAATGATATAGATATTAATCACATGCGTAAAGATATCAAAATCACAGGTGCACTTGCAAAGGCGGATCCGTTAATTGATAAAGAAATGGTGTATGATGCTTACTTACGTAGACCGATTGATGAAATTTTTATTGAAACGGCTTTGATTACCAGTTATCACATGTTAATGGATTATAAGATTTACTTTATGATATCTAGGGTTTATCATTACAGCAAAGCAAATCAAGTAAAAGCCAAACTTGTTTTAGTAGTTCCAAAGTATTCTAAGGAATATATAGAAAGTAAGCCTCAGTGGTTAAGGAGTGAAAATCCTTCTGAGCTAATCATTAGATTAAAAGAGTTGTATTCTCCGGCCATCGAAAATGGATGGCTTGAAATCGTTGAAATTGATGTTTCGCAAAAAGAGATGCAGGCCCTTGAGAAATCGGCAATTGTTGAAAATTAAATAAAATTCAGAAAAGCGAATGTGTGAAAAACAAACTCACACATTCGCTTTTCTGTTGTGTATCGTTTAAACTCTATGCAAAGGAGGTAAAACGATATGGGCAAATTCATTGAAGAGTTTTATTATGGCAATCTCAATCCGCAAGCACGTAGCACCAAAGAAAATAAAACGGTGCAAAAACAAATGGAGGTGCTAATGCTAAACGAGGACTTTTTGACCGAACACCTCTCGGGAGACGCCAAAAAGAAATTCCTCGACTTTTGCAATGCGTGGGGCGTGGTCAACGGCGAATCCAACCTTGACAGTTTCATTATGGGGTTCCGCCTTGGCGCCAACTTCACCTATGACACCTTCGTATCCGAAGACTCACCCTTCACCGATCTGTTAAAGGAGGCGTAACAATGGAACAACGGCGACTATTACATCCCTTGCCTGAAACTCCCTGAAACAAACATCGGGAATTGGGGCGAACGCTATCTCACCTACATCCGCGAACATAAGAAACTTCTGCACACCAAATTGACGATCAATGGCACCCTCTACGACCACCTCGCCGAAATCAACAGACAGGCAGAAGACATGTTTTCTGAGTTGGTAAACCAAATGAAAACCAACGAGGGCATCACCGAACAACTAAAGGCAGACAACCAACTCGAATGGGTCCGCCGGATGAACAACATCCGCCACCGCGCCACCGAAATCATCAACCACGATCTCATATACACATAATCAATCCCAACAACACATGACCTGTTGTTTATAAGAAACCGCTGAGATGGATTACCCCATCTCAGCGGTGTTTTTGAGTAACGTATGAATGTAAGTACTAATTTCTTAAGCAAAAGGGAAGAAAAAAATGCAACTTGTGCTTTTTGATAAGTGTCACAAAGTTTTTAACGGACGCATTAGTTTGCAAGTAGATTTCTCGGTATCTTTGATATGTAACTTTCCCGTGTTGATGGATTTCAGTTAGCACGGATCTTGAAAACTCAGCATTTTCCTCATCTATGTCTTCAAAAGAATTTCCTCTTTCATCTATAATCAGGTAGCCAAACCCATATTTTTTACAGTATTCTTTTAATGCCCCGAACTTTTCAATATTTGCGCATTCGCCCATCCTTAATAGAGGCTTTATTTCTATCAAAACCAAATGATTGTCATGTGTTAAGCATTGAAAGTCCGGATAATAAAAATAACCTTTAAAAGGAATTTTTAAAGACTGGGTCTTGATGCTTTTAAATGTGCCGTTAACGAGAAATTTTTGCAGTATACGTTGCTCCAAATACGATTCACATTGATATGATTGTTCGTCAAATTGGAAATTCTTTAGTTCTTCTTCGTCACTGCCTACTAGTCTTTCTGTTTTTAATCTTGAAAAATCTTCATCTGTGATACAACGTCTTTTATTTAGAAAACGAATTGAACGATTGATGTTCTCATTGTGTATACGCATTTTCTCCAAATGTGCATATTCTTGTTTCTTTTGCAATAGTTTTTTATCTAATAATTGCTTGAATTTTATAACATCTACTTCACTGTGAAAGTAAACTTTGCAAATAAATTTTACAAGCCAAATATTAGCTTCTTGAAGAAAGAGGAAGGACAAAAAACCTGCAGCAGACACTTCTGATATTTGTGAAACAATTTGGACTTTCCTGTATTCCAAGTCTAAAAATTCATCTGTAGAAGTCTTCTTATAATTCAATTTACGTGTCGCTTTTAACATAATTTGACGAACGCGCTCACGTGTAATGGAATAATCATCTCCAATCTCCTGCAATGTCTTAGCTTGATCGTTAATCCCAAATCTTGATAACAAGATGGCACATTCCCGTGACTGGAGCCTTTTTGTTGCAGACTCATATATATGATTTGTAAGATCGAGAAAAAGTCTGCTATAAGTCTCGTCGTTTTTATCTAAATCTAAAAAAGCATCCTCAATTTTGATGACGATTTCTTGTCTGTTATCGTTTATGAACTTTATCTTTTGTAAACGATCATTTACTTGCGTAAGAGAGTGGGACTCCCCATCTTGCGTGAGAAGTTCGCCACCTGACAAGGAAAGCAAGAAATTACACAATTCATTAAAAGATTTGCGGCCGAGATTCGGAATATTCATTATCTGCTCCGGAGTCAAAGCGAGTAAATCTTGTACTGTGCATATGTGGTTTTTGTAAAGAACATTTTTTAATCGATTAGAGCAGGAATCAAAGCAAGTGTTTGCTTTGATTTTAGAAATCAACTCGATTGCGCTTGCATAAAGCAGAAATTCTTCGTGCATATATCCATATTCGTAAGAAGAAACTTTTGTTTTCGTTTTTAATTCTTCGTTTCTAAACAGTTCTATGGTTGCACCTATATCTTTTTGAATAGCATCAGAATCATTTAAACTACGAGGCGTCCGATTCTTGAATTTCACAAATACTGCATCATCATTTAATAGAAAGTAACATAAAAGATGACGTCCTTCTTCTCCAATCCCAATGATTTCTTTCCTATACTGGATTTCGATATATGGAAAGGCGCATTTTAGTGTTTCATATATCGTTAGAATGCTATTTTTTTCTGTGGAAGTAAGTCTGTAATTGCCTATGTTCATAACAATAGCTCCAAGAATGCTTTTTTAACATTATAATTCTTTTCACCAAGAATGTAAATACGTATGGATTTTGTGATTTGTATGAAAATATTGGCACTAATAGTTTCCGCTGAGATGGATCACTCCACCTCTGCGGCTTTTTACGTTTATCTGACTACCGAAGAATGTCTGTAGATATAGAATTCCTCTTGGCTCGGCATCCACTTCTTTTCCTTAGGAGGGAACGTCGAGTCGAATACCTCAACTGCGGCGGTATCTTCGCAGCAATCAGCAGCGGTAGAGGGAATGTACATCCACTTCTTACCGTCAAGCACACCCGGTATGAGTTCACAGACAAGAAGCGCCGTCGGGAAGTTGCCGTCCACGACAAAGCTAACGTTCTTCTTTTTACAGCTTACAAACCCACGGCTGACGTAGTTGCCCGGATTGCCGAAATTGATGTTCACATCGTATCCCATTCCCCGTGCCACATCAAAAGAGTGTTCGATCAGCATTTTACCGAACTTCTGCCGTTGATATTCGGGGGCAACGCAAAGCGGTCCAAAGGAGAGAATCTCCTTGCGATCTCCGTTTTCATCCTCAAGCCAAGCCTTCGTGTACATAATGTTGCCGACGATTCTGCCGTCAAGCTCCAGCACGAATGCAAGTTCCGGGATAAAGTCGGGGTGATTACGCATCTGATGTACGTAATAGTGCTCGTCCGCGCCCGGCTTATACACGTTCCAAAACGCTTCGCGGGTCAGTTCTTCTACTGCTCTGTAATCTTTTTCTGTCTCTAAACGTATCGTCAAATTGTTCATTTTAATGATCCTTTCATAAACGTTCAGCATCATTATTGTAACAGAAAAACAATGGTATTACAAGCAAAGAGGTAGAAAATTTTGTTAGGGTATGGTATAATAAACCAAAAGTGCATTGGAGGTCTGATGATGAAAAAGACATTGATTGTAGTCGATATGCAAAACGATTTTATTGATATGGCGCTCGGCACCAAGGAGGCAGTCAAAGGAAAGGTGGAGTTATAATTGAAATATACCGAATCAACTTTAGAATTATGGACTAAACCAGTGAGCGATACCGAAGAACAAAAGATTCAAAATACGATTAATATGATTAAATCCGCTATTGATTCAAGCCATGAATTAAAGGATTTAACGATCGAAATTTTTGTTCAGGGTTCATACGCAAACAATACTAATGTTAAAGCAAACAGCGACGTTGATGTCTGTGTTATGCTAAAAAGTACTTTTTATACAGAATATCCTGAAGGTAAAAATCGTGGTGATTACGGATTTGTCGAAGGCGATATATCGTTTGATGAATATAAAAGGCGAGTTAAAGCGTCGCTTGTAAACAAATTCGGCTCAAGTAATATAACGGATGGTAATAAATCTATTAAAATAAGGTCAAATAGTTATCATGTTAATGCAGACGTAGTTGTTGCATTTATGTTGAAAAATTTCAAAATAATAAATAGCGTAGACCCAAATAGATACATTGAGGGGATACGTTTTTCTTCGATGGATGGTACGGTAGTTACCAATTATCCCAAAGATCACATTTCCAATGGCAGGAAAAAGAATATTCAAACGAATTATAAATACAAATATTTAACAAGAATATTCAAAAGAGTGCGCAATGCAATGGTGGATGATGGTATAACAAATGGGGAAAAAATAAGTTCCTTTTTAGTTGAGTGTTTGGTTTGGAATATTCCTAATAGTAAAATTACAAATTATAACACATGGACTGAAATGGTAAAGCAAGGAATTATTTATTTGTACAATGCCATAAAAGATGGCAACCAAAAAGAATGGAGAGAAGTCAGTGAACGGTTCTATCTATTTCACACTGGAAGAAAGTGGACCGCTGACGATGTTAAATCTTTTTTGTATGATATGTGGAATTATTTGGAGTACTGAAAATGAATGTTATAAAATGGAAGAATGCACTTTACTTAATCCTTGGAATAGCAACTATTGTGTCGTTAATCAATTGGGTTTTCAGTGATGGGGTTTTCACATTACAATTTATAATTGACTGCATTGGAAAATCGGCGTCTGTGATAGCCTTTATCGTTTGGCTGTTTTGTTACAAACTTTGGAGATTGCCAATGTTTAAAAATTGGTTGGTATTGATTCCTAATTTACAAGGCTTATGGGAAGGGGAAATAAAATCCGACTGGATTGATCCAAACAAAAATATAAAAAAACCTCCCATTCCATGTAAATTGCGTATATATCAATCGTTATTTAAAATACATTGTTTTATAATGACCGACGAGTCTAAAAGTTTAAGCACCAATGCGAGTTTTTGGATTGATACCGATACCCATACTTGCAGACTTTCCTATACATATCAAAACAACCCAAATCAATCCATTCAAACACGTAGTCCAATTCATTTTGGAACATCGGTTCTTGATTATTTAGAGAAAGAAAATGTTCGAACGCTATGTGGATATTATTGGACTAATCGAAGAACAACTGGAGAATTAAATTTCAAGTTTGTTAAAAAATAGTAATTAATCAAACCAAACGCGCATTGGAGGTCTAACGATGAAAAAGACATTGATTATAGTCGATATGCAAAACGATTTTATTACTATGGCGCTCGGCACCAAAGAGGCGGTGGCTATCGTCCCCAAGGTCAAGGC
>JAZQET010000102.1:0-15257 GCA_045539135.1 Eubacteriales bacterium
AGACCGATCTTGGTCATCTCAGCCAGGTTTGCACCCTTACCGCCGAGCAGCTCACGCATGGAAGCGTCGCCCTCTTTGAAAAGATAAACAAACTTCTTGCTCATTTTTTCTCTCCTCCAAAATTTATTATTTTTTGAACAACTTTCAGCGGCTTTCTGTGCAAAAACAGATTGCCACCTGTTATTATAACAATAAAAACGCTTTTAGTCTACCACTTTTTATA
Organism: Eubacteriales bacterium; assembly: GCA_045539135.1. Classification (GTDB taxonomy): domain Bacteria; phylum Bacillota; class Clostridia; order Oscillospirales; family QAKW01; genus QAKW01. Next base: position 224 of record JAZQET010000102.1, read on the forward strand.
AATTTTTTAATATTTTGGCAGTTCCAAACCGTCAAAACGGGTCAAAAAGGCATATAATTTGTCGGCGATCACCTTGGCACCGCCCTCGCTGTCGCTTTCCACATTGATGGGGATCACGGGATCATGGAGGGACATCCGCACCAAGAACCAGCCGTCACCCTCCTCTTTGCCGAAGTTCACCCGCACGCCCTCGAAGTTGGGCTGTTCCAATTCCCAGCCCTGCGCCTTGCAATAAGCATCCAACTCTTCCAAAAGGCGGGCACCGTAGCTTTTGAAATCCTCCACGGTGATATTGGCGCGCAGTTCCAACGCATCCTTGGGCTCTGCCAGATCGGCGATCAGGGAAGAGAGGGTCTTGCCCTCTGCCTTCAGGGCGGGCAGCTCCGCCAGCATCCGTGCCGCAAGGTACGAGCCGTCGTCCAAATAATGATTTTCCTTCAGGGCACCGTGACCGCTGGTCTCCATGGCAAGGGGCGCCGAAACGCCGCTCTTTTCCAAGCGGATGGCTTCATCGATCACCTTCTTATAGCCCCGCATAAACCGATGATGTACCCCGCCGCGGCGCTCGATAAAGGTTTTCAAGCCCTTGGAGGTCACCGAGTCGGTTACAATGGTGCATCCCGCCTCTTCCCGCAGCAGGAGTGCGGCGATCATGGCGATCATCCGATTGCGGTTGATCTCTTTGCCCCCGCGATCCACAATGGCGGCGCGGTCGCAATCGGTATCAAAGCAGATGCCCATATCCGCATCCGCCTCCACCGTTGCTTTGGCGCAAGCCTCCATAGCGGCTTTATTTTCGGGGTTGGGAATATGGTTGGGGAAGGAGCCGACGGGCTCCAGAAATACCGAGCCTGCGGTATCGGCACCCAAGGGCGCCAGCACCTTTTCTACAAAAAATCCGCCTGCGCCGTTGCCTGCATCCACCGTGACCTTGATGCCGCAAAGAGGCTGCTCTTTGCCGGTCTTTTTCCGCACCAAGTCCACAAGGCTTTGGCTATAGGGGGTCATCAGGTCAAATTCCGCCACGGTGCCGCCCTCTTCCGCAGAAAAGGCATTCTCTTCCGCCAAGCGGATCAGCTCCGAAACATCCTTGCCGTCGAACCCGCCCTCTTTGGTGAAAAATTTCAGACCGTTGCGGTCATAGGGCAGGTGGGAGGCGGTGATCTCCACCGCACCGTGGCAATCACTGCCTGCATAATAGGTGGAGAAGAACATCGAGGGGGTGGTGGCGATGCCGCAATCCAGCACCGAAACGCCCTGCTCCTTAAGTCCTGCCACCAAGCCGTCCCGCAAGGCGGGGCCTGAAATGCGAGGGTCTCTGCCCACCGCCACCTTCAAGGGTGCGGAACAGCCCTTTGCCTTCAAATAAACAGCAAAGGCTTTTCCGAACAGCCGTGCACGCTCCGCGGTAAGAGTGGGGTTTTCCCCCAAGGCAACCCCGCGGATATCGGTTCCGTTTTTCAAGTTTTTCATGCCGAGATCTCCGTTTCTTTGGTAATCAATTTGGTAATATCTCCGTAAATGCTCCAAGCGGCGGCGGATTGGAAGGTGCCGATGTCCTTGGACACAAACAGCACACCCCGCCGATAGACCAAGGGCATAAACGGCGTAAAAGCATCGAAGGTTTGGGCAAAGGCAGAAAGCTCCAGCGCCCCCGCCTTATATTGCGCGGCGGCAGTCTCCAATTCTGGGAAGGCGGCACCGCTGAAATTCACGGTACTGCCTGCGGTATAGAGCACGGGATTTAAGGTGCGCCCTGTTTTCATCTCGCCCAGATACAGTTCATATTGCCCGCTTTGCAACCGCAGTTGATAATCGGCGCGGGAGACCGCTTCAATATTGATCTTAATGCCCGAAAGGGCGAAACTGTCCGCCACCGCGCGGGCGGTATCCTGATGAACGGTACTGTCGGCGACCGCCAATAAGGAGAAGGTCACCTGCGCCCCCGCACCGTCCAGCAGGGCATTTTCCGTTAAATTCAAGCCCAGCGCCGCCGCCTGCTCTTTCTTTTGCAGGTCGGACAGGTTTTTTTCGTGGATCAGCCCTTCTGCCTTATACCAAGCAGGCTGGAAGGGATAAGCGGTAGCCTCCGCCTGCCCCAAAAGCACCGAGCTTGCCAGCTTCTCCCGCTCCAACAGACGGTTGAGGAAGCCCCGCACCCCGCTGTTTCCCAAAAGGGGATGGACACAGTTCACCCCTAAATACAAAAGGTGATCGCTGGCATAGGTCTGCACCTGATAATCCTTGCCCCCCGAAAAGACCGTTTCGCTTTCTGCGGAGGTGAAATAAACATCCAAAAGACCCACCGAGAACATATTCTGCCGCTCCCGCTCATTGGCGGGATGCTGGAGATAGATGGTGGAGACCCCCGACTGCAAATGATAATGGGGGTTGGGGATCAGCACCAATTTACCGTTTTTCTCGGAAAAGCAATAGGCTCCGCTGGCGGCGGTACTGTTTTTCCCGATAATGGGCAGATCCAAGCAGTTCACAAAATCCGTATCGGCGGAATGGAGGGTAAACACCACCGTCTGCCCGTCTGCCGCCGCCACTTTTTTCAGGTTCACAAGGCGGGAGGCATAGGGCGAGGCATAATTCTTCATTACCGTTTGATAAGAATAAACCACATCCTGCGCCGTAAGGGCACTGCCGTCGCTGAATTTCAGATCCTTTTTCAAGGTTACCTGCACCGTCAGCCCTTCGGCGGTGATGGTTTCCGCCAAAATGTACTCCGCCTTGAGGGTCTCCGTCAGACGGATCAGGGGGCTGTAGACCAGCTTCAACAGCTCGTGATTTTCACGGTTGGCGGTGGTGAGGGGATTGGTATCCATATCCTCATAATAGATCATGGAGATGTAGGAGCGGGCGGGCAGGACCTGCCCTTTCTCCTCTTCGCCTTTATAGGCGCCCAGCAAGCTTTGGGGGTCGGACTCAAAATCCGAAAGGGCGGAACAGCCGCAAAAGGTCAGCAGGCAAACCACTGCCATAAGCATCAAAAGCAACCGTTTCATACGTCGCCCCCTTCCTGAACAGCGATGGCAGAAACCAAGCTTCCCCGCCGTCCGTTTGTATACCGATGGGAGAAATAGTCCGAATTATTACAGAATGTACAAATTTTAGCGGTAAAAATCCGCTCTTTTGCCACTCCTGCGCCCAAAAGCACCTGCTCATTGGCCGTCCAAAGATCCACCATAAAGTGCCCCTCGCGGGAAGAGGGAACAGGGGGTAACCCTGCACCGAACACCTTCTCAAACTCCGCCTGCACCTCGGGACCTACCTCAAAACAGCAGGGACCGATGGCGGGTCCGATGGCGGCATAAAGGGTCTCCCTCGAAGCACCCAGCGCCACCATTTTTTCCACCGCATTGGCGGTGATCTTCCCTACGGTGCCCCGCCATCCGCTGTGGACAGCACCCACCACCCGATGCACGGGATCCACCAGCAGCACCGGCACACAATCGGCGGTGAAACAGCAAAGACCAAGCCCCGCTTGGGCGGTCACCACACCGTCGGTCTCCCTCAAGGTGCGATCCCGCCCGCGGTGAAGGTATTCCGCCCCCACCTCTGCCACATTGGCGGTATGGGTCTGATGGGTCAGCACCAAGCTTTCAAAGGGCAGTTGATTGGCAAGAGAAAAGCGACGGAAGTTTTCATCCACCACCGCCTCCGGCTCTTTATTATAAGCAAAGCTCAAAGAAGCGCAGTCGCCGGTGCTGACACCCCCGTGGCGGGTGGAGAAGCCATGGGCGATCTCCTTAAATTCCTCAAATTTGCAACACTTTAGCGTCACAATTCCATTTTCTTCCACCAAGCGGAAGTCCTGCATCTCCTGCACCTCTTTTCCTTTCAATTCTTCAATATTATATTGTAACAAAAAATCCCGCATCAATCAAGGTCTTTACAAAAATTCATCGGGGGATTGCAAATTTTGCCGAATTCAGGTATACTGAAGAAGAACGAATTTCAAGGAGATGTTCCGCCCATGTTTGAAAAGATCCTGCGGCTTGCCCGCCCCTTTATTATTATGACGGGGATCGTGCTGCTGTTTGCCGCGTCCTTTTATATTGTAGATGCCGTTTCCAAAAAGAAAGAGCCTCAACCCGCACCGGAGATCACGGGGGTTGCCTATGATGAGACCTCTCTGTACTCCCTCTCCGACCATCGGGGGCAAAAGGGCACCATCCTCACCTTTTTTGATCCCGCCCAAGAGGATACCGTCACCCTGCTGGAGACCCTCATCGCCGCAAACCGCGGCAGGGTAGAGATCCTTGCCGTCTCGGTTTCCGCCCTTCCCACAGCAGAGCAAAAAGCCTTCCTTTCTTCGGTGGAGAGCGGTTGTCGCATCCTTTTCGATGTAGACGGTAAAATGGCGGAGACCTATGGAATTTCAGGCGTTCCCGTTACCTATTTTATCGACAAAAACGGTTTGATCCAAGATGCCTTTTTGCGGGGCATTTCCGCCAAAACGCTGGAAGAGACCATTGCCGCCATCGCCTGATTTCGCCTTGTTTTCAACCCCTTGTCAGTTTCTGACGAGGGGTTTTTCTTGCTTTTTTCCTGTCTGACGATTACACTTAAGGTGTAAGGAGGACAACCTATGGCGCGAAACAAACAAAAAGAAACCTTGCAGTGGATCTCCACCGAAGCCATTTTGCCCTCCGCCCATCAACCCCGCACCCTTTTTGAAGAAAAGCCCTTAAAGGAACTGGCGGAAAGCATTGCCGTTCACGGCATTTTGCAACCCCTCTTAATTCAAAAAGAGGGAAGCGGCTATCGGCTGATCGCAGGAGAACGGCGGTTGCGTGCCGCCAAAGAGGCGGGACTGACCAAAGTGCCTTGCGTGCTCACCGAGCAAACGGCGGGGGAGGCCGCCAAGCTTTCCCTCATTGAAAACCTGCAGCGGGAAGACCTGACCTTCTTCGAGGAAGCAGTGGCATACCGCAGGCTGATCAAGGAATTTAACCTTTCCCAAGCCGAGGTGGCGCGGGCAATGAACAAGGATCCCTCCACCATTGCCAATAAACTGCGCTTGCTGAAACTGCCCATCTCGGCACAGTTTCTCATCCAAAAGCACCGCCTGACCGAGCGGCACGCCCGCGCTCTCTTAAGCGTGGAGGAGCCCGAATTGCTGATGGAGCTTTTGGAAGAGATCATCCAAGAGGAACTGACGGTGCAGGAAGCGGAAACCCTGATCTCTGCCGCACTCACCCCGAAAACCAAGAAAAAACGCCCCCGCAGGGTGGGTTCGGTGAAGGACATTCGCCTTTGCATCAACACCCTGAATCATACCGTTGCCACCTTAAAACAGGCGGGTATCAAACCCCTGACTCAAATCAATGAGGAAGAAGGGTTTGTTGAATATATTGTTCGGATACCCAAAACATCCTAATCCCCTATGCGAAGAACGCATCTGCTTTCCCCGGCAGGTGCGTTCTTTGTTTTGTTTCACGTGAAACAATTTGCAAAAACAGCCACAGGAATGTTTCACGTGAAACATTCCCCAAAAATTGTGAAATTCGCAAAATCTCTTCCTTTTTTCATTTATATATGATACAATGAGGGGAGAAAATAGTAAATGAGGTTCAAAAACGTGGGAAAAATCGTTTCGATTACCAACCAAAAGGGCGGTGTGGGTAAAACCACCACCGCAGTCAGCCTTGCTTTTGCCTTGGCAGAGGAGGGGAAAAAGACCCTTTTTGTGGACATTGACCCCCAAGCAAACGGCACCAGCAGCTACGGAATCAATAAACAACAACTGAAAAAATCTGTTTATGAGGTGTTGGTGGAAGGTTGCGATGTGCAGGAAGCCATTGTGATCACCAAGTATAAAAACATCGACATTCTCCCCGCCAATATGAATTTGGCAGGGGCGGAAATTGAGATGGTGGCGATGGAAAACCGCGAAGGTCTGCTGAAAGCAGCGCTGAATAAGATCCGCCACCGCTATGAATATATTATTATCGACTGCCCGCCCTCGCTGTCACTGCTGACCTTGAATGCGTTGAACGCATCCAACAGCGTGTTGATTCCTCTCCAGCCGGAATATCTGGCGTTGGAGGGTGTCTCCCAACTGGTCAACACCATTAAACTGGTGAAATCCCGCTATAATCCCAATCTTTATATCGAAGGGGTTCTGCTGACCATGTATGACGGCAGAATGAATGTCACCCTGCAGGTGGCAGGGGAGATCAAGCGGTATTTCGGCAATAAGGTCTATAAAACCGTGATCAACCGCAATGTTCGTCTGTCGGAAGCCCCCAGCCACGGGGTTCCCATTCAAATTTATGACCGCTATTCCAAAGGCGCCCTTGCTTATCGGGAGATGGCGCGGGAGTTTTTAGCGAGAAATAAGGAGAACGAGATAAAATGAGTGCAAAAAAAGGTTTGGGCAAGGGTTTAGATGCCCTGTTTGCCGATAATTCGCTGTCATTAGAGGAAGAAAAGGCGGGAGAGACCCTCCTGCGCCTCTCTTCCATCGAGCCGGATAAAAATCAGCCCCGTAAACACTTTGAAGAGGGGGCTTTGGAGGAATTGGCCAATTCCATTAAGGAGCACGGCCTGATTCAACCCATTATCGTGACCCCCTTGGGCGATGACCGCTACCGCATCATCGCAGGCGAGCGGCGGTGGAGAGCCTGCCGTATGGCAGGGTTGGAGGAGGTTCCCGTGTTGATTCGGGAGTATACCCCCCAAGAGATCAGCGAGATCAGCCTGATCGAAAACCTGCAACGGGAAGACTTAAACCCCATCGAAGAAGCCTTGGGCTATAAAAATCTGATGGATCTTTACGGAATGACCCAAGAAAAGATCGCCGAAACCGTCTCCAAATCCCGCCCCGCAGTGGCAAATGCCCTGCGTTTGCTGGCATTGCCGGAGCAACTGTTGGATTTTGTGAAGACCGGCGAGCTTTCCGCAGGTCACGCCCGCGCCCTTTTGGCGGCAGAGGATGCCGATCAACAGTTGGCACTTGCCAATCGGGTCATTGCCGAAGAACTGAATGTGCGCCAAACCGAAGCCTTGGTGAAAAATGCCAAGAAAGCACCCGTGGAAAAGCCTGCCACCGACCCCGCTGTTTTGCGGGCATTGAAGGAATTGGAGACCCGCGCCTCCCAGCAGGTAGGCAATAAGGTCACCATCCACCATAAAGCAGGCAACCGCGGCAAGGTGGAGATCAGCTATTATTCGGTGGCGGAATTGGAAAAGATCATTGATATTCTGGAAGGAGGTTCCGGCAGATGAACAACGATGAAAAAAGCTTGTTGGATGAAGTGTGGGATGCTGTCGGTTTAGACCGTCCCGATCCCGAAACCCCTGCTGTGAAGCCAAAAACCGAGGCTCCCGCAGAAGAACCAAAGCCGACGGAAACGGTGGCGGAAGAGGCGGTGGAAGAGACCGCCGAAGCACCTGCCGAAGTGACCGCCGAAGTAACCGCTGAAGAAGCCCCTGCCGAAGCGACCGCCGAAGCACCCGTCGAAGAAGCGCCTGCCGAAGAGCCTGTCGTTACTCCCATGGATTTGGTGCAAGAGAAGAAAAAAGATATTCGTTTTCTGGTAATTTATACCGTTGCCTTTGTGGTGGTCATTTCCTTCCTCATCGGCGGCAGTTACCTGATCACCTCTCGCATTCATCGGGAGATGGCAGAGAGCAACGAAAACCTGAACACCAGCCAATCCACCCTGAAGAACATTCAGGAGGAAAACCGCAGCTTGAAAGAGCAAAATCAGGCATTGCAAGAGGAAAACAACCGCTTGAGCGCCTCCGCCGCCGCCACCGATGAATTGATGACAAGCGTCGGCGATATGATCGAACACGGAGAATACCTCACCGCCGCGCAGGATGCTTATATCCGCGGCAACCGCACCTTGGCACGGGCGATCCTCGCCACTGTGGAGCGGGAGAAGCTTTCCCAACCCGCCAAGGACTACTATGATACCTTGAACGATCGGTTAAATTGATTATGAAGCAAGTATCTATTTATTCAGACGGTGCCTGCAGCGGAAACCCCGGCCCCGGCGGTTGGGGAACCATTCTGGTGTATCAGGGCATCGAAAAGGAATTGAGCGGAGGGGAGCAAGAGACCACCAACAATCGGATGGAACTGCTCGCCGCCATTATGGGTCTGGAACTGCTGAAGGAGCCCTGCGCCGTTACCTTGGTCAGCGACTCCAAATATCTGTGCGACAGCATCAACCAAGGCTGGGTCTTTGGTTGGGAGCAAAACGGCTGGCGCAAAAAGGATAAAAAGCCCGCCCTCAACGTGGACCTTTGGGAACGGATGCTCACCCAGCTCCGCCGCCATCAGGTCACCGTGGAATGGGTCAAGGGGCATCAGGGTCACCCCTATAATGAACGGTGCGACCGCCTTGCGGTTGCCGCCTATACCGCCCTCAAAGGATAACATCACATTTTCATCACATTTAGAAAGGAATTCCTTATGAAACGAATTCTTGCCATTGTACTTTGCCTCTGCCTGCTGTTGGGTGTTACCGCCTGCAAGCCGGATAACATCACCTATCCCGCAGAGATCATCGGTTCCTCCAATGGGTCGGAGCAAACCAACACCGATCAACCCAAGGAAGAGCCGGAACCCAACCAAGAGGAGCCTGCTCCGCAGGCACCCGTAAAAGAGGAAACACCTTCTGCCGAAGAGCCCGCTCCCGAGACAAAAACCGAAGTGGCACCCGCTCCTTCCGCAGAAGAGGAAGAAGTGCCGCTGACCAACCCCTTGGCGGCAGAGAAGTTCACCCCCTCCAAGGGTGTGGAGAATACCCTGCCCCTCACCGAGTTTGTGAATACCGAAAATGCCGTTTCGGTAATGGAGAACCGCACCATCGAGTTTTATACCGCCGATGACGTGCCCGCCTTCACCTATATCAATGAAAAGGGTCAATCGGTCTCCGAATGGAAATGGATGGAGCAGTTGGCATCCAAGCAGGGCTTTATTTTGAAATACAGCATTAAAGATCAGGCAGTCTCCTTAAAAGCCCAGCGCACCGCCCTTTATGCAGGCAAAAAATTAAGCTTGGTGCAGATGAGCGCCCATCAGGCAGGGGTAGGAATGACCCTGACCCGCTCTGCCGCACAGCATATTAATAAAGAGATCCCCGTTTACGGCATCAGCAAGGCATTGCTGAATGCCAGCAACGACACCCTTTTTGCCCCCGTGGGCAATGTAAATGCCCTTTGGTATAATACCGCTTTGATGCCCGCCGATACCGACCCCGCCGCCCTTGCCGCCGCAAGTGCTTGGACGGTGGAGCAGTTCAAGACTGTGCACAGCCACTCCATCACCATGAGCGCCCAACCCTTGAAGATGGAAGAGACCTTGGCTTGGGCGACCCTTTCGGGCAAAAGCCCCCTCACCTTGGCAGAGGGCAAGCTGGACAGTAATATTTATGCCAAAGCCACCCAAGAGGTTTGGTCCTTAATGCAAAAGACCAATCAGGAACTGATCGACTTTGTGCCCGTGCCCGAGGTGGACTATGCGTTGAAAAACAGCAATGTGACCATGCAGTATTCCACTGTCCCCGAGGCCGCAGAGGGCATTACCTATAAGTATGCGCCCCTGCCCGCAACCGCAGAAGGCACCCTTGGCACCGTCACCTATATCGGCACCTATTTTGCTCTTCCCAAGTACAGCGACGATGCGGATAACGCCCGCGCCGCCCTTACCTTTACCGAATATTGGTGCGACCGCTATACCGAGACCATCGCCGCCCGCCTGAAAGAGCTGGGCATCAGCGGTGCAGGCTATGAAGCCTATACCGCCATGGCAGAGCAGCAAGGGCACCTGATCCTCCATCAGCCGGAGATCGAGACCCTCCTTGCTCCCTATCTGCAAGGGCTGACCGATGCCGCCGTAGATATGGATAAGGTATACGGCACCCTGAAAAAGCAACTCGAAAACATTCTCACCACCCAAAATCTTTACTACTAAAAAGGAGGCTTGGCCATGAACCGCAAACGCATTGTTGCTCTTTTGCTGACCGTCACGTTGTTGATGGGCAGTCTTTGCGGTTGTCGGCCTGCCGTTAATTTGGAAGAGGATTTCGCCCTTTGGCTTTCGCCTGCAGGCTCTTTCCTCACCAACTCCCGCCCCGCCTCTGCCGTTAAGTGGCAGTATAACGCGGTCTACGGTGCCCATTATATCTATCTTCCCACCGAAGGGGATCTGACCAAAATGCAATTTTGGCTTTCGGGCGCCGAGGAATGTGAGATTGCAGGAGTCCCCGTAAAAAACGGTCATATCTCCAACATCACCCCCTTGGTGGAAGCGGAGGAACCGATTGAGGTCACCGTGGGCAAGGATCTCTATACCTTGGTGATTATGAAATCCGCCAATATCGGATCGATGTACCTGACCACCCAATCGGGCACCTTGGATTATCTCCATCTGGATGTTTCCAATGAAGAGATCGGCACTATGCGCTTTGTGAATGCCGACGGAAAAAAGCTTTACGACGGCGCCCTGACCCAGATCAGCGGTCGCGGCAATGCCACTTGGGGTCGCCCCAAAAAATCCTATCAGATCAAGCTGACCAAGGATGTAGATCTGGTGGGGCAGGGGGCAGGACCCGCCAAAACATGGGTGCTCCTTGCCAACTATGGAGAGCGTTCCCTGATCCGTAACACCATTGCCTATAATCTTGCCTATGATGCAGGGATGTCCGATGCCACCCTTTCCTGCTTTGTGGATCTTTACTGCAACGGGGAATATCTGGGCAATTATCAGCTTTGCGAAAAGGTGCAGATCGCAGGCTCCCGCATCGAGGTCAACGATCTGGAAAAAACCACCCAAGCGGTGAACGAAGATAAACTGAAAGAATACTTACCCTTCGGGGAATATGATAATTACCCTTTGAGCAAAAAGGGCTATGAAATTCCCAATAATCCCAAGGACATCACCGGCGGCTACCTGCTGGAGATCGAAATGGAGGAGCGCTACCTGCCGGAATCCAGCGGGTTCGTTACCTCCCGCGGTCGCTATGTGGTCATTAAAGAGCCGGAGCGTGCCTCCAAGGAGCAGGTAGAGTATATCGCCAATTATTTTCAGGAATATGAGGACGCGGTCTTCGCCGAAGACGGCATCAACCCCACCACCGGCAAGGCTTTTTATGAATATTTCGACCTGACCTCGCTGGCGAAAAAGTACATCATCGAAGAGCTGGTGAAAAACTTCGACGCGGATAAAACCAGCCAATTCTATTATAAGCCCTCCGATTCCGAGTCGGAGGTCGGCTTCTGCGGGCCGGTCTGGGACTATGATAATGCCTTTGATAACTTTAAAGCCGCCGCCCGTAAAGACGGTCTTTATGCCGCCTATAACCAAAAGTACCTTTATTATGAGCTGTCCAAACATCAAGTCTTTCAGGATGCGGTGAGCAAGGCTTGGAAAGAAAACTATCTCCCATATATCGAAATGTGCGTGGGCGATGCCGAGGAGATCGAGGGCAGTATGCTCAAGCCCTTGTCCTATTATTACGAACTGCTGACCCCCTCCGCCGCCATGAATTTCACCCTTTGGGATATTTTGGAGCAACCCATCTTCTCCTCCCAAGTGGATACAGGAAAGACCTACGAGGAACATATCGACTTTTTGGATAACTATATTACCAACCGTGCCGCATACCTTTCAAGCGAGTGGTTGGATTAAGGAGGTTTGTTATGAACGCTTCTGTCCGTCGCCTTCTTTCCCTTTTCTTGATCCTTTGCCTGCTTTTGGCAGGCTGCAGCCAAAAACCCACCGATGCGGCTGTCACCGATCAGTGGGTGGGGGAGAATAAGCCCTCCGATTTCACCGAGGACACCGAAGAGGAGCAGACTCCGTCTCAAAACCAAGGCACTTCCCAAAAGGAAGAGACGGATAAAAACCAAAATGCCCCCTCCAAGGAGCAAACCAACGGCACCTCCGATAAAACAGAGGAAGGCTCCGGCGCCTTGCGCCCCTCTTGGGATCAGATCTATGACCCCAATGAGCCGGTGAGCGGCGGAGACCCTGCCTTTTGGGTCTCGCCTTGCGGAAAAGGCACAAGCAAAACCCGCCCCTTCTCCGCCATTAAACTGCAATATATCCTTGAGGACGATCGGTATTATTTCTTCTGCCCCGCAGGCATCGATCCCGATGCCCTGCAGATCTGGATGGAGGGCGTCTCCTCCTGTAAGATCGCCAATAAAACCTATGCCAACGGGGACACCATCTCCCTAAAGGGTGTGGATCAGAAAAAATCCGTCTCCTTCTCGTTCGAGGAAGAAAGCGGCAAGCTTTCCGTGATGCGTTCTGCCAATATCGGCTCCCTTCATATGACCACCGACTCCGGCTCTTTGGCGTATATCCACGCAGAAAAGGGCAATGAAGAGGCGGGAATGATGAGCCTTTTGAATGCGGCAGGGGAGAGCATCTATAACGGCAAGCTCAATGAGATCAAGGGCCGCGGCAACTCCACTTGGGAGCGCCCCAAAAAATCCTATCAGATCAAGCTGGACACCAAGACCGATCTGGTGGGTCAGGGGGCAGGTGCCGCCAAAACCTGGGTACTTCTTGCCAACTACGGCGATCGCTCGTTGATCCGTAACCACTTGGCGCTGGAGCTTGCCTATCAGGTGGGGATGAAGGATGCGCCCCGCTCCACCTTTGTGGACCTCTATTGCAACGGTGAGTATCTTGGCACCTATCAGCTTTGCGAAAAGGTGCAGGTGGCGGAAAGCCGCTTGGAATATAATAATCTGGAAAAGACCACCGAAAAGGTCAATTCCCAACCCCTTAAGACCTATCCCACCTTCGGTTCGATGAAAAACACCAAGGCAGGCTCCAAAAAGGGCTTTTTGATCCCCAATAACCCCACCGATATTACCGGCAGTTATCTTTTGGAGATCGAAATGGCAGACCGCTATAAAGACGAAAAGAGCGGCTTTGTCACCGAGCGGGGCAAATGCGTGGTGATCAAGGAGCCGGAGCGGGCCTCCAAGGAACAGGTGGAATATATCGCCAATTATTTTCAGGAATTTGAAGATGCCGTCTTCTCCGAAAACGGCATCAATCCTAAAACAGGCAAGGCATTCTATGAGTATTTCGACCTGACCTCGCTGGCGCAAAAATATGTGCTGGAAGAACTGGTCAAAAACTTTGATGCAGATAAAACCAGCCAGTATTACTATAAGCCCTCCGACTCCGAATCCAAGGTGGGCTTCTGCGGACCCGCTTGGGACTATGATAACGCAATGGATAATTTCAAGCCCGCCGCCCGCAACGAGGGTCTTTATGCTGCCTATAACCATAAGTATGTCTATTATAATGCCAGTAAGCATAAGATCTTCAACGATGAGGTGAGCAGAGTTTGGAACAACTACCTCGCCGCCATCGAAACGGTCACCGAGGAGAAAAAATCCTCTAAGTTCTATACCTTAGAGCAGTATTATGAACTGCTGTCGCCCTCGGCGGCAATGAACTTCACCGTTTGGAAGATCATCGATACCCCCATCTTCATCAATACATATGTGGATACCGGCTCCACCTATCGGGAGCATATCGACTATTTGAATGTCTACCTGACCAAACGCTCCGTTTACCTTTCAAGCGAGTGGAAAAAGTAAAAAACAGGCACCAAACGGTGCCTGTTTTTTAATGGAAAAATGAATATCTCCTTCCTTTTCTGCCCAAAATAAGGAAAGAAAGGAGTGTATTCTATGGAATTAAAAGGAAGTAAGACCGAGGCAAACCTGATGGCCGCCTTTGCAGGAGAATCCCAAGCGCGGAATAAGTATACCTATTATGCCGCCAAGGCAAAAGAGGATGGGTATGAGCAGATCGGCGCCCTCTTTGAAGAGACTGCCCAAAACGAAAAGGAGCACGCAGAGATCTGGTTCAACCTGCTCCACGGCGCCGCCGCCCCCACCCAAACCAATCTGGAGGACGCCGCCAAGGGCGAGAATTATGAATGGACCGAAATGTATGCCCAGTTTGCCCAAGAGGCAAGGGAAGAGGGCTTCAATGAGATCGCCTACCTCTTCGATGCGGTGGGTAAGATCGAAAAAGAACATGAGCAACGGTTCTTGACCCTGAAAGGAAATATCGAGGGTAATCTGGTCTTTGAACGTCAGGGACAAGAAATTTGGATCTGCCGTAACTGCGGCCATATCCACGAGGGCACCGAAGCCCCTAAACGCTGCCCCGTTTGTAAAAAACCTCAAAGCTATTTCCAACTGAAAAACCAAAACTATTGACCCCCCGCGCGCTCCTCCGAGCGCGCTTTTTCTTTCCCCATTCTCCACATATTGATGCCCATCAATGTATCACACTCTCCATATATTGATGACCATCGATGTGTCCACCCACTTCACATATTGATGTCCATCGATGTATCATCTCTTTTCACATATTGATCGTCATCGATATGTCACTCTCTCATATATTGATGGTCATCGATGTATCACTCCTTCCCACATATTGATCGCCATCAATGTATCCGCCCTTTTCATATATTGATCGCCATCAATGTATCCGCCCTTTTCACATATTGATGACCATCGATGTGTCCCTCTCTCTATATATTGATGTCCATCAATGTATCACTCTTTCCATATATTGATGACCATCGATGTATCGCGCCTTCCCACATATTGATCGCCATCAATGTATCCCACTCTCACATATTGATCACCATCGATATGTCACCCTCTCACATATTGATGTCCATCGATGTATCCCTCTCTCCATATATTGATGACGATCAATATATGGAGCGCAACCGGAGGTTGCAGCGTTAGGGTTGCGTTGCCGCCAAGGCGGGGGATAAAGCAAAAAGAAACCGCGGATTTTGGATGCAGAAGGTTCTTTCTCCGCGTGAAGCCGTATACCGATACGGCGAGCGGCGGAAAAGGAACTAAAAAAGGGAGGCGAATGCTTCTCTTTTTGTTCTGCGCCAAAAGGCGGGGGATGAAGCAAAAAGAAACCGCGGATTTTGGATGCAGAAGGTTCTTTCTCCGCGTGAAGCCGTATACCGATACGGCGAGCGGCGGAAAAGGAACTAAAAAAGGG
>JAZQET010000103.1:0-8958 GCA_045539135.1 Eubacteriales bacterium
TTCTGCTATCCGTCGAAACGACCTCTCGCCGTATCACGCGTCAGAAAAAAGGTTGATCGCTCCATTTCTCATAAATGAGAAAACTCCGCTATTATCCTTTTTTCTTCCTTTTCCCACCAAAACACACGGTTTTGGTGGGGCACCGTTTGTTCGGATCGTTTCGACGAATTCCGCATCCTTTTTGAAACGTCTCATCCAAGTTGTCCCAAAAAGGCGCCGACCATAAAAACTTTGTGCCCTTTAAGAAAGACACAAAGCAATGAATTGCCCTTTTGGGCATAAATTGGCTTTCGCCATGAATTGCACCTGCGGTGCGTGAATTGCCTTCGGCATTGTAAAATAGGGTAATTCATCCTATTATATTTAACTGTAAATACAATATTGTTAATAAAAAAAGCGTGATGTTTTTCAACATCACGCTTTTAGTTTTAAGTTAGTCCAAAACGATCACAGGGATCTCTTCGCAGGCAACCAATTCGGTATAACCGTCTGCCACGTAGTCCAGAATGAGGTCTACGTCATCGCGATCGGTATAACCGTCGTTATTTACGTCGGTAGCCATAATGAAGAAGAAGTCGCCGTCCTGAGATGCATGGATCTGACCGCTGATCTTCTCCAGCAGGATCACTGCATCCAGCACTTCCACAACGCCATTGTTATCCACGTCACCGGGGAGTACGTTGGGCTCCACAAAGATCACGGCTGCAACATCCTCGCTGGTGGTCTTTACCACATCAGCGATCCGCTCTTGAGTACCCTCTTCATCGGAGTAAACCAAAGCACTGATCAGCTCTGTTTGAACATTGATGGCATCCACAGGAGTTTCGCCGTCGCCATAGGGATTGAAGGCGAAGTTCAGAACGGCCTCTGCATCGGTGAGCACGGTGCCGTCCAAGCTGGGAACGGAAACGACCAACTTACCGGTTGCAGCCTCTGCCGCATTCACGATGCACGCATAAGCGGGATCGGCAGGAGCGCAATCCTTATAGGTCAGAACCTTGGGGTCGAAGGTAACGATGGCGGTGAATGCCACCAGATTTGCATCGGCGGGAGCGGTGAAGGTCACGCCCACGGTCTCGTCGATGTTGCTGTAAAGATCCTTTTCAAACTCTACTGCATAAGGAGCAGGGAGCAGATCGGTTGCAGCGTCATCCACTTCGGTGAGTACATTGCCGCAAGCCAAGCAGGTATATTCCCAAACGGCTTTGTTATAATAGCCGCCGTCCACAAATACGCCGGTAGGCGCGGTATCCACGCAAGAATGAGTACCGTTATGGATCTCATCCTCGCAAGTATTACAATATGCAGTATGAGTACCATTCTCATTAGGTGTATAGGTCACATCGTGAGGAACCAAGGTATAGGTGTTATCTGCAGGGTTCTGCTTGGTGACCCAATCGGTGCCGGGCTGAGCGTTCTTTCCTTCGGCGGCATCCCACTCGTTCATACTCAAGAAGACCAGTGTTTCTTGATCGGTAATCAAAGCCTGCTCATAGTCGGTCTGCAGGGTGAACTGATCGTTGGCATCCACAATAAAGGTAATATTGTGGGGCAGACCCTCTGCGGTTGCGGTGGTGGTGGGGCTGCCGTCTTTTCTCAATGCCCAATACATAGAACCGGTAGGCAAAGTGGTATTCAGTCTGCCTGCTACGGAGCCTGCATTGATGGTATCATCTGCAACAGCGGGATCAGCAGAAACAGAAGTACCGGCATCATTCTGCATCAGCGTGGTAACACCGGAATCCGCAAATACATTGGTGAAAACGGGGTCGATGTAGTTTTTAGCTTCACCGTGGTAATTAAAGACGACTTCCATCGGAGCTTCTGCACCGTCAGCAGCAACGGCATAAAGGTTATCTGCCAGATACAGATTGTTTACGGTCGTTTCCTTTGCGTAATCGTTGGAAGCATGAATGATGGAGGCATTGGTAGCGGCATTGGGAGCAATGATCTTATTGCCTACAACGGCCACATTCTCAAATCCGTAATCCAGATTGCCGTTACGTGCGGTATTACCCAAGATCAAACCGTTCTTATAGCGGAGATCATTAACATGATCGATGGTATTATTTAAGAAAAGACTGTTTTGGATATCCACCTGAGTGTTCAGGTAGCCGCAAACCAAGCCGACACCGGCATTGTCTGCATAAGCCTGAGCACAATCGATGGTACAATTGATAATAGAGCTGTTTTTGATGTTTACATTACCTGCGCCCTTATTGGACTCGGAATACAGAATACCGACAGCCTTGGCCCCGGGATAGGATTTCACGGTAGAATTAACCACGTGAACGTTATCCATGGTGGAAGCATAACCATTCAAGGTCCAACCGATGGTAGCAGGAACATTCACGCCGCCTGCGATCACGGAGGACATATAGTAACCGTAGTCCTTCAAAGGCTGTGCATCTACATATGCGTTATCGAAGGTCAGGTTTTTCAGAATACCCATAAACATTCCGCGGAAGAAGGGATGGGTGTCATAATAGTTGCTGATGGTATGACCCAGACCGTCGAAGGTAAAGCAGAATACGTTATAACCACGCAGAGCACTCCAACCCCAAGACCAACCGGCATACATCAGGGAGAACAGTTCCTGCAGGCTGGAAGCGGTCACGCTGCCATCGTTATCCACAAAGGTCACGCATCCGCGGTCATTACCTGTTGAGTCCATATTGGCATACCAGTTGGGGGTATACAGACCGGTTGCCTCATCATAGGTTGCCACCGAGGTATAATCCCAATCAGTGATATCCAGATCGGCGGTCAAATAGATGACATCGGTGGGCTCAAAGTTCCAAATGGAATAGTTTGCGTCACCGGAGAGGCCGGATTCTTTACCGCCGGAGGTGGCAGTAGCACCATAACCGCGCAATCTCAATACTTTACCGGTATTCAGCAGCTCGGCAACGCTATCGATCTTATAAGCGTCTACTTTATCCCCGCGAAGGGCAGTACTTGCCAAGGGCAGAGTATCATAATCGATCTCTTCCGCACCGGTCGGCACCAAAATGATCGTTGCCATCGACAAGATCATCACAAGCGCCACGAATAAGGATGTCCAATTCTTTCTCTTCAAGGTTCATACCTCCTAAACAGTCTCTACAGTTATATATAAAATATATAAATATATAGGTACACCATCATTGTACCACGGGTGCCCATATTTTTGCATAGTTTTATGTTGCTTTTTATCAACACTTTGTGACATTCTTTCCTGCGGAGCGGGAAGGTGTTTTTTTAAAAAAAGAAGGTTCGGAAAATCCGAACCTTCTTTATTTATAACCGTTTATTCAACATATGCGATCACGGGGATCTCGGCAGCCTTCACCAGGTTCACTTCCATTAAGGTAGCGACCCGCAGGAGAAGAACAACGTCGCCGGTATCGGCGGAGCCGTCGTTATTCACATCGGCAGCCAGAACCATGAAGTTTGCACCGTCTTGCTTGGGATGGATGGTACCGTTCATCTTTTGGATCAGCAAAGCGGCATCCAGCAAGGTAACGGAACCGTCGCTGTTGATATCGCCGGCGATGAAGTCGCCAATCACCAAGTAGGTGATTACTGCATTATCTTCAGCATATTTGTTTTCAGGCATCTTCTTCACGCTGGTGTTGCCTTCGTCCACAACCAGAGCGGTCACCTCTGCCAAGGCGGAGATGAATGCGGTTGCATTGGTTTCGTCAACGCCCTGCGCGGTGAATTTCAGAACAGCTACATCAGCGGCGGTCAAGGTGGTACCGTCCATCTTTGCCAAGGTCACGGAGAGCTTGCCGTTTGCGGCATCCTTGGTGTTCACGGTTGCCATATAACCGTCCACGGGAACATAGCTTACATAAGCCATATTCTCGGCAGAGAAGGTGATGTCTACCGTCAAAGCGTTCAGGTTGGCATCGGTCTCGGCGGCCAGAGTCAGCAGGATCTCGCTGCCGTTATTGTAATAGTCGACCTTATCAAAGCTCATGGTGAAGGGTGCGGGGCACTCATCGGAGCTCAAGGGCACTACCCAAGTGTTGGTACAATGCTCGCAGGTGTAAGCCTTGGAAGCGGGGTTAAAGTAACCGGGCAGTACATCGTTTTCGGGATCCTCAACGGGAGTACAAGGCACATTCACCTGATCGTGCTCGTCGCACTTATCGCAAACGATATTATGAGTCTGATCGTTGTTGCCTACATAACGCAGAGCGTGGGGAACCATATAATAAGTAACGTCTTCAGTGGAAGAGAGATTATCGTAGTCCAGAACAGTAGGGACATCATATTCATCCAACCAATCTTCAGCAGAAAGGAGAGCCTTGGTTGCATTGTCTACCGTGTATTTACCGTGTGCATCGGAATAGAGCACCTCGGTGCTGCCGTCCACAAACTTGAAGGTCATTTTCAAGGGTTCCACGGAAAGAACCATACCGGAAGCATCCAACTTCCATTTCTTTGCGGTCTTATCGAGGTTTGCATTCATTCTGTCAAGAACTGCAGTAACCTCAAGGTCGGTTGCTTGCTGATCCTGAGGAACAGCAGTAGTATCCGCATCGGTATTTTCTCTGGTATAGAGATTAGCTACGCCCTCAATGGCCAGGTCGGAACCGAAGGCCAACTTGCTCTTGGCATCCACAGCGGCTCTGGTATGCACCAAAGCAGAGATAGGCTGAGCAGGCCCCTCAACACCGTTAGTCACGGTTGCCCAAGAGTTATCGGCAACATAAATATGATTGATCGGCAAAGAGGAAATCTTAGAAAAACCGCGGCCCAAGCCGAGAACAACACCGAAATGAGGCTCGGTAGTCTCTTCGGTCAGAAGCTTACAGCCTACCACCGTGACATTCTCCACAGCGGTAATGGCGATACGGTCATAAACATCCGAAGCGATGAAGGAGTTTACGGCGTAAGTAGTATGATAAGCATCGGTTCTTCCGGCATAGCCGGTGGATTTGATCTTCAAGGTAGAGTTCAAAACCACGCAGTTTTTGATATGACCGCCGTTTTCCATGGAACCGATCAACAGGGAGTTATCGGAAGTTGCATCTGCAGTATTCTCCAGCATGGAGCCGACAACCGAACAGTTTTCCATCTTAACAGGGCGGTTATCTGCCGTGCCGTTGGAGGTACTCTTCATAACGATACCGGCCATACAAGCAGTATTGGTCTTTACCTTGCTGTTGAAAATATGAACGTCGTGTACACGAATGGGAGTTTTAGAACCTGCCTCACTGGAGTTAATAAAAATCGCAGGAGAAACGCCGCTCCAAAGAGAATTATCCTGAATGGTGGTATCTACCAAAGCGTTAACAAAGTTAATATTACCCAGTTCCAAGCCGTCTGCGCGAACACCGCCGGCAAAGAAGGAATGGGGCGCATAGTAGTTAGAAACTGTATGTCCCAAACCGTCAAAGTTGAAATAAACATGGGTATAGCGAGCATTTCTTGCATTAAAGCCCATATAGAGAGCGGCAAAAACCTCTTGCTTATTTTGGCACACAATACCTTCGGCAGAAGGATTATACTTTCTATAGTTACCGGTAGAGGTTGTGATCTTACCAACGGTAGTATAAGTACCATCGGGATTCTCAGTCGCCCAACCGGCCACATTCCAATCCGCAATGTCCAGATCGGCAGTCAGATAAATAGTATCCCCCGCATCCATCGCGTGAGAGGTGTTTGCGGATGCTGCAGAGGTCACATAGTTCGCACTTGCAGCAAGCAATTCGCCGACGCTGTTGATCTGATATGCGCTGAAACCATCGTCCAAATAGGAAGCGCTGGCCAACGGCAACATCGTGTAGTCGATTTCTGCAACAGCGGGCAGAGCAATGCAGGTCATCATCGAGATGACCATCATAACTGCCAACAGCGCGGAAAGCCAATTTCTTCTGTTCATAAGGTTCTCCTCCTTGTAGACCATCTATAAATAAATATAGATATAAGTACACCATAATTGTACCACGAGGGCAATTTATTTTGCATAGTTTTATGTTGCTTTTTATCAACATTTTGTGACATTTCTGAAAATTGTACCTTTTTCACATTGCAAAGCACCATTTTACATCAAAAGGATATTTCGCAATGCGCCCCGCGCATTATTTCACATTTTGCCACGGCAAAATATTTCACAATTTTCCACAAGAAATTATTTCACAAAAAGAAAAAAGGCTCCGAAGAGCCTTTTTTCGTTTTATCTTGTTATGCTTATGCGCCAACAACCACGATGGTGGGTTCCTGCATAGCGGGAGTAAAGGTCACATCCATCTCGCAGACATACTGCAGAACCAAGGTAACGTCGGCGGTATTAACATCACCGCTGTTGTTTACATCGGCGGCGATCAGCTTGAAGGCGGCATCCTGAGCGGTACCGATGGTGCCGTTCAGCTTCTGAATGATCAGAACTGCATCCAGCAGATCCACATAACCGTCGCTGTTCACATCGCCTGCCTCAAAGTCCAGATAGGAAGCGGCGGAGGTGGCGGCAACGGTCTTGGTCAACGCTTCTGCTACTGCGAAAGCATCGCCGGTGCCAACGGTAGCCTTGGTCAAGGTTGCGGTGGCAGTCAAAGCGGCATTGATCACAGAGTTGCTGAGACCCTGTACCTTAAAGGTCAAGGTAATGGCATCGGCTTCGGTCAGGGTGGTGCCGTCGGCCTTCACCATGGCGATCACCAGATTGCCTTCAGTCACTTCATTCACCACAACAGTGGCGGCAGAGGGAGCATACTCCACATAATCCAGATACTCGGCGGAGAATGCCAGATCCAGATTCATACCGCTCATATTTGCGTCTGCCTTGGGAGTCAAGGTCACCTTTACTTCGGTATCATTGTTGCGATAGCCTTCCTGATCGAAGGTCAAGGTATAAGGAGCATCAAAGGTGCTGTTGGCATCCTCTTCAAACCAAGTGTTGGTGCAGAATTCGCACTTATAAGCCTTCTTTGCCTTTGCAAAGTAGGAAGCAGCCACATCGTTCTCGGGAACGGCAACAGGAGTACAAGCAACACCGGTCACGGTGTGTGCATCGCAGGCGTCGCAAACCACATCATGGGTGTTGTTTGCACCGGCGGTATAAGACAGATCATGGGAGGTCTTGGTGTAAGCGGTAGCGGCGGTGAAGGTCATATTCGCCCAATCGGCACCCTTTGCTACCTCATTTGCACCGTCGGACCAAGCGGCATCTGCCAAAGCGGCAAGCTCGCTTGCATCCACCTTGGACAGATCGGCTTTCACAGCGATCTTTCCGTTTACATCGGTGTAATAGGTGGTGGTTACATCCTTCTTGGTGAAGGAAACTGCCACGGGAGCCTTTTCGTTGGTTTCCAGCATAGCGACATTGCCGGTTGCATCAAAGCCCCAATCCGCATAGGTTGCGGATGCGTTCAGGTCGGCCAAAGCGGCAGCTGCAGAATACCCTGCAGTAACGCCGGTGTTGGGAACATCCACATTTTGCTCTTCCACCAAAGGAAGATCCACGGCAACGAAAACATTATCGTCGGTCTTGTAATCGGTCACACTGCCGGTACCGTAGTTAGCACAGATCAAGGAGATGGGCTCGTCGGTGGTGCCGTTTCTTACAGAAGTATTGCCGACGGCATAAATACCGCTGGCAGTTGCAGTTCCGGCGGCTGCAATGTTATGAGAAAGGATAGCGGTATAGTCTGCGCTGCCATCCAAAGTCTCACGGGTATTATTAATAACAGCAACATTCTTAAACTCGATGGGATGCTTGGAATCGCCTACCACGAAACCGCCGCTGTCTTTATAGCGAGCACGCAAGCCCCGCATCGTATTATTCATTACCACGCAATTCTCGATGGTGGTCTTGGCAACACTGCTGTCTGCACGGCCAATCACAAAGCCCATGCCATAGGTATAATCGCCGGCTGCGGCATTGTTTGTATCAGTAAAGGTACAGCCGACTACACTACAATTCTTAATGGTTACCGTCACATTGGCGTTGCCCTGCTGACGGCCGATCAGTGCAGCGGCATAGTTACCGTTGGTATCCAAGGTACCGCCGAAGGCATGCACATTCTCAATGGTGAAGGTGCCGCCCGCACCGGAGCCGGCGCCCATTTTATCCAACAGCAAACCTGCATTTGCAGTGGAATCAATGTCGAAATTCACCAAATTCAGGTTCTTAATATAAACAACCGCACCGGTGGTTCCGACTTCAAACTTGTATTCTGCGAAAAGACCTTGGGTATCTTTCCAGTTGCTGATAGTGTAACCCAAGCCGTCGATGCTGAACACACCGGATTTACCATAGGTCATTGCCGCATAGTCAGCACCAAAGGTGTTGGTGCCGCCGGCGCCGACATAGGTATTAATGTCAATATCGTTCTTCAAATAAACAACATCATCTTTGCACAGCAACTTGCCTGTATGCGCGGCAGATAAGGTAATAAAATCAGCAGCAGTTTCAATATAAATGTTTCTGCCGCCGGTCACCTTTTCCGTGATGGTGCTGATGTGCACAGCATCTGCAGGCAGGGTTCCGATTGCCATTGCAGGCACGGCAATGCAAGCCATCATAGAGATGACCATCATTACTGCCAGCAATGCGGACAATAAACGGGTTCTTTTCATGGTTATAACCTCCTATGAAAATATAAATTTCCACTATAGAATGATTATAACATAATAATAGGCATTTTTTGCATAGTTTTATGTTGCTTTTTACAAACATTTTGTGACATTTCTAATATTAAAAAAAGAGCGCGTTGCCTAAAGCAACGCTCTCTTTATATTTACTTTGAGATTATGCGTTCACAACCACGATGTTGGGTTCGGAGGTAGCGGGAACCAAGGTAACATCCATCTTACAGATGTACTGCAGGATCATGGTAACGTCTGCGGTATCGGCAGAGCCGTCGCCGTTGACAACAGCCGCGATCAACTGGAAGTTTGCATCAAAGATGGAGCCGATGGTGCCGTTCAGCTTCTGCACCAGCAGAGCTGCGTCGATCAGATCCA
>JAZQET010000104.1:0-10794 GCA_045539135.1 Eubacteriales bacterium
GATTCGGAACCATTTTTGATAATCTCCCGTCGTTTCAAAAAACAGTGTTTTTTGAAACAACGGAAAAATACGGCTTGTATTGCAAGCCGTATTTTTTTGTATTTTTTTGTAAAAGTTACTTGCAACCAACTTGAGAATTGGTTATAATAAATGTATTGTTTTGTTTTTAGAAAGGGAGGAAGTTATCAATGGCAAAAATCGGATTCGACAATGCAGAATACATCCGCCTGCAGTCCCAAAATATTCGGGATCGTATCGCTATGTTCGGCGATAAGCTCTATATGGAGTTCGGCGGTAAACTTTTTGATGATTTCCATGCCTCCCGTGTTTTACCCGGCTTTGAGCCCGATTCCAAGGTAAAGATGCTGTTGAATTTGAAGGACGATGCAGAGGTTGTGATCGTCATCAATGCCGATGCCATCGAAAAGAATAAGCGCCGCGGGGATCTGGGTATCACCTATGATCTGGAGACCCTCCGCTTGATCGATGCTTTAAGAGGAATCGGTTTATTTGTGGGCAGCGTGGTGATCACCTGCTATACCGGTCAGCGGCTGGCGCAGGCCTTTGAAAAGCGTTTGCAGAATTTGGGCATTAAAGTCTATCGCCACTATCCCATTGCCGATTATCCTTCCAATATTCCCTTAATCGTCAGCGATGAAGGCTTTGGTAAAAATGATTATATTGAAACCGAACGGAAGCTGGTCATTGTGACCGCTCCCGGTCCCGGAAGCGGGAAGATGGCAACCTGCTTGTCTCAGCTTTATCATGAGCAGAAGCGGGGGATTAAGGCGGGCTATGCCAAGTTTGAAACCTTCCCCATTTGGAATATCCCCTTGAAGCATCCGGTGAATGTAGCCTATGAAGCCGCCACCGCCGACCTGAACGATGTGAATATGATCGATCCGTTCCATCTGGAAGCCTATGGCGAGACTGCGGTGAATTATAACCGTGATGTGGAGATCTTCCCGGTGCTCAATGCCATGATGGAGCGTATTATGGGTCAGTCTCCTTATAAGAGCCCTACCGATATGGGTGTGAATATGGCGGGCTGTGCCATTTGTGATGATGAGGCTGTTCGTGCCGCCGCTAATCAAGAGATCATCCGCCGTTATTATGCGGTGCTCTGCTCGGTGCGCCAAGGTCTTGCCGAATCCAACGAAGTATCCAAGATCGATCTTCTGATGAATCAGATGCATATTACCACCGCCGATCGTAAGGTGGTGGCCGCCGCTGTAGAGCGTGCAGAGGCGACCGGCGCTCCTGCCGCCGCCATTGAAATGCCAAACGGAAAGATCATTACCGGCAGAACCTCCTCGCTGTTAGGCGCTTCTTCTTCCATGTTGCTGAATGTGTTAAAAGAGCTGGGCGGGATCCCCGATGAGGTGCAGTTGCTTTCGCCCACCATCATCGAGCCCATCCAACGGATGAAAACAGGGGTGCTGGGCAACCATAACCCCCGCCTGCATACCGATGAGGTGCTGATCGCTCTGTCCATTTGTGCCGCCACCGATGAACTGGCGCAAAAAGCCATGGATCAGTTGAGCAAGTTGAAGGGCTTGGAGGCGCACTCTTCGGTCATTCTTTCCCGCGTGGATGAACAGACCTTCCGTAAATTGGGCGTAAATCTCACCTGCGAGCCCCGTTATCAAACCAAAAAACTTTATCATGCATAAAAAAATCTCCCCTTGCGGGGAGATTTTTTATTTTTTATAATTCGCCACCACTTGGGCGATGCGGTTGTAATCGTTGGTCAAAATGGTGTCGATCCCCATCTCCAGGAAGGAGCGGGTCTCTTCGGGATCATCCGACCAAAAAACATTGCAGATGATGCCGTGGGCATGGGCCTTATCAATCATCTCCTGATTAAAATAAGGCTTAAATAATTGCACCTTTTGGCATTTGTGCGCAATGGCACGATCCACGATCTGCCAGCGGATATCACGGTTTCCCGCACCTTGGCATCTCAAAATGTTCGGATCTGTTTCTATAATTTGCTTCATCACATGATCGTTGCCGGTCATCAGGTAAACATATTTGCGGCAATCGTATTTATCGATCAGCGCGATGATCTTTTTCAGCATAGCGGGATCATAAAGGGTGTCGTTGTCGACGGTTTTCAGGTGAATGTTCATCACGCAATGGCAGGCAAACTTTTTCAAAATCTCT
The DNA here is from genome assembly GCA_045539135.1 of Eubacteriales bacterium. GTDB lineage: Bacteria > Bacillota > Clostridia > Oscillospirales > QAKW01 > QAKW01. Next base: position 2,167 of record JAZQET010000104.1, read on the forward strand.
TCGAAGGTGGGGATCTTCATTCCCTTGAATTCATCGCCGCACTTGAAGCCGAAATCCAACTCCCGCAGTTCCGAAAGAGTTTTTTCGTAAACAAATCCGCTGCCGTTGGAAACCCGATCCAATTTTGCATCGTGGATGGAAACGATCTCGCCGTCGGCGGTGCACCAAAGATCAAATTCAATCTCTTCGGCACCCATGGCCACCGCCGCACCAAAGGCAGGCAGGCTGTTTTCAGGGGCAACGGTATTGAACCCGCGATGGGCGCAAACTCTGGGATAGGGCATGATCTCATCGTGGCGCACAATGGCACTGCCGCCGGGGCGGTATTTCCAAGGTCGGCGCCCCTTTTCAATGTATTCATAATGTGCCGCAGGCTCGCCGCCGAAGCCGGCAGGCTTATAATATTTGGCCTTGGGGTCAATTTCGCAGGTGGCAAGGCCAACGGTGCTCTTCATATCCACCAGCATGGTGCCGTCGGGTGCAACCACCATACTGCATCCGCCGATGGTGGAATTCTCATCCATACTGACCGAGGAACGAATCAAATAAGTGTTGGTATTGTAAGCAAGAAACCGCCCGATAATATCCAATGCCTGATGAGAGTCACTGCGCTGATGGGAGCAACCGATAATAATATCCAAATTTTGCCGCGCCATATTGGCAAAGGCCTCGTAAAAATAGAAGTCATAGCAGGTCAAAAAGCCAAAGCGCAAGCCCTCCATTTCAATAACGGTGGGCTCCGAAAATTCAAAGGTATAATCGCTGTCTAATTTGATTTTACTCACTTCACCGGGGGTTAAGTGTTGCTTGTCATAAATTCCAACGATCTCGCCCTTGCGATCGTAGGCAAAGGTGGAGTTGCGTTGCCCGTTTTCACTGTCGCTTCGGGCGGAAACAAAGAGCATTGCGTTGCACCGCTTTGCGGTGGCGGAGCAGGCATCTAAAAGGGGATCGCGGTATTTTGCGGAAGCCGCATCGGCATTCTCTTTACTGCCTGCAAGGCAGGGAATATCGCAGGCTTCGGGCAAAACGATCAGATCCATACTTTCGTCGCATTGCGCCAAGAGATCCATTTCGATTTGAAAATACTCGTCAATGCGGGAATAATCGGTAGAATAAGGGGGTTGAATGATGCAAACTTTCATTTTATCGCTCCTTTTGTTTCTTTAAAAGTAAAATGCCGATCAGAATAAACAGCGGGAAGATGCAGGAAACCGCAAAGCCGATCCGCATATTGCCGCCGAAGGCATCGGAGAGAGCTCCCACCATAGTGGGTCCGCCGGAGCATCCAAGATCACCGGCAACCGCCATCAGTGCAAAGAAGGCAGTTCCGCCCTTGGGCAGGCGGTGGGCACCCAAACTTAAGCAGCTGGGCCACATTCCGCCTACTCCGAATCCGGTGGCGGCGCAAGCCACCAAAGAAAGGATGGGGGAGGGAGAAAAGGCGGCCAAAAGATAGGTGATGCAGCAGAGGATCGCACTTAAGGTAAGCCATTTTGGCAGGGTTTCTTCTTTTTGCTTGGAGAAAAAGATACGGGTCAGACCCATGCATCCGGCGAATAAACAGGGACCCAAAAGATCGCCCATGGTTTTATTCACGCCTAAAGCTTGCTCCGCAAAAGCGGAGCCCCATTGGCTCATGATCAATTCTCCCGCACCGGAAGCAAACATCAGCAAGGCAAACAGCCAAAAGATGGGTTGCTTTGCAAGGCTTCGAATTCCTTCGCTTTGCTCGGTCGCCACCGGCGGTTGGATAGGAACTTGGGTAAAGAGAAAGGCATTCCAAATTGGGAGCAGTGCCCAGATCAGCGCTAAAATCTCCCATTTATCGATGCCGAAAAGCGCAAAGAAGAGGGCAGAAAGCAGGATCACCGCCATATGCCCCCAGCAATAAAAGGAGTGGGCAAGATTCATAACGCCCGCTTTATTGTCGGAGGGGCATCCTTCAATCACAGGGCTGACCAGCACTTCGCTGACGCCGCTGCCGATGGAATAGAGAATGACCGCCAGCAGTAACCCGAAAAAGGGAGGAAGAAGGCGGGGAAATACCACCAAACCGATGAGCCCCACCGCAGAGCAGATGTGCCCTGTTACCAAGCAGGCGCGGTAACCGAGCCGATCGGCATATTTTGCCATGATCAGATCCACCGTCATTTGGGTCATAAAGTTCACGGTGATCAACATGGAAAGTTGAGTGAAGCTCAACACATAGTCCCGTTGAAAGGTTAAAAATAATAAGGGGATGTAATTGGCGCAGATCGCCATACAGACCGAAGCGGTAAAACAGGCGATCAAGGTTGCTTTCCAGGATGTTTTCATTGGATTGTTTTCAGAACCTCCAAAAGATCAAGGGGCTTTTCGATGGGATAATCGGCGCATCCCACCTGCTCCTCTCCGCCGATGCCCCAAAGGCAACCGACGGATTTCACACCGGCATTTTTTGCCACATCCATATCAAACTGCATATCACCTACATAAAGACATTCTTCGGCGGTGCAGTTATGTTCTTTCATGATCTCATAAAGCACGGTGGGATCGGGCTTTTTGGGATAGCCTTCCCGATGCCCGATCACTTCGTCCAGATAGCCGTCCAGCGTGGCACCCACGATCATCAAGGTTTGATGATGGGGGCGGTTGGAAAAGATCACCCGCCGCAATCCTTGCTCCTTTAAGGCGGTGAGCATCTCTTTTACTCCGTCATAGGGGGTTACCGTGTAGGCGGGATCTGCACGGAAAAGGCTGTCGTAATAGGGAAAAACCTCTTCGGCGGGCATATCCATTCCTGCCTCATTGAGGCTTTTTTGCAAAAGATCCAAGCCCCCGAAGCCAACAAAGCTTAAAACTGTTTTGGCAGGGAGCGCCTTTCCGCCGAAATGCTCCAAGGTTTTATTTACATAGGCAGGAATCAACCGTGTGGTGTCGGTCAGGGTTCCGTCCATATCGAATACAATGAGTTTGATCATCAAAATTACCCCTTTTTTGCATTTTTTATTATTCTAACATAAAGAAGGGTAGCATTCAAGGATTTTTTATGTTATAATATTATTCATTAAGAAGGGAGGTGCCGAAATGACCTTTCCGAAAAAAGTTACCGATAAATTGGCGGTTTTGACCGCCCGCCCCGGTGTGTACCTGATGAAGAATAAAGAGGGTACCATCATTTATGTTGGCAAAGCCAAAAACTTGAAAAATCGGGTCAGTTCCTATTTCACCGGTGTAAAAAGCCATACCGCCAAGGTGATGGCAATGGTGGAAAAGGTGGCGGATTTTGATTATATTTGCGTCAATTCCGAGATGGAAGCCTTGATTCTGGAGAACCAACTGATCAAGGAGCACGAACCGAAATATAACATTTTGCTGAAAGACGATAAGACCTACCCTTATGTAGCCTTGGATCTTTCGGTTCCTTATCCTCGCCTGCAGATCCTGCGGCGGGAAAGTAAAGCGGGAAAGAAGGTGTTCGGCCCCTTTCCTCAAATGGGTGCGGCGGCAGAGATCGTGCGTACTGCCAATGATTTATTCGGGCTTACCACCTGTAACCGTCAGTTTCCCCGTGATTTCCGCAAAGGCAGACCCTGCCTGCGGTACCATATCGGTAACTGTATGGGGGTCTGCACCGGCAGGGTTTCGGAGCAGCAGTATAAAGAACGCTTGGAGGAAGTGACCGCTTTTTTGAAAGGCGATTACCGTACTCTTACCGCAGGGCTGACCAAAGAAATGGAGCAGGCGGCAGAGCGGCTGGAGTTTGAAAAAGCGGCCGCTCTTCGGGATCGGATCTCCAAAATCGAAAAGTTGGGTCAAAATCAGATCGTCAGCGATGATAAGAGTCCCGATCGGGATGTGATCGATGCAGTGCGTCTCGGCAATATGCTGGCGGTGGGAATTTTAATGATCCGTCAGGGGCGACTGCTGATGCAGGATACCGTGGTTTTTCGCGACGGTATGGAGGAAAATTGGGTCACCTCTTTTTTGCAAGGGTATTACAGTGAGAAACTTCTGCCTCCCCGCGAGCTTTTGTTGCCCAATGCACCGGAGGAAGAAGAACTTTTGAATCAATATTTGAGCGATCTGCGGGGCGGCGCTGTTACCCTGCGTTATCCCCAAAGAGGTAAGGGCGCCGAGCTGTTGGCGCTCTGCCGTAAAAACGCCAAGGAAAAATTGGCAGAGCGGGAAGCGGCAGGAGACCGTACCCGAAAAACTGCGTTGCTGATCGCCGAAGCGTTGGGGCTTTCCGAACCGCCGCGCCGCATTGAAATGTATGATATTTCCAATTTCGGAAACGATTCTATGGTGGGAGGAATGATCGTTTGGGAGGATGGCTCTTTCAAACGCAGTGCCTATCGGAAATTTGAGATCAAGGATCAGATGATGCAAGATGATTATGCCGCCACCCGCCAAATGCTTGCCCGCCGCCTTTCTCATTTGGGGGAGGAGGAATTCGGGCGGGACCCCGATGTGATCTTGATGGACGGCGGTCTTCAGCACGTCAATGCGGTACGAGATATTTGTAAAGGAATTCCCCTTTACGGGCTTGTGAAAGACCGCAGCCACCGTACCCGCGGATTGGTTTCTCAAAACGGGGAATTGGATCTGCGCAGTGACCCTGTGCTCTATGGATTTTTCGCCTCGTTGCAGGAAGAAGTCCATCGTTATGCCATCACCTATATGAAGAAGAAGCACAGTAAAAAAATGACCCGCTCTCCCTTGCTGGATCTTGCGGGAATGGGAGAGGCGCGATTGAAGAAACTGAAAAAAGCCTATCCCAAAGGCATCGGGGAGGATCTGCCCGATGCGATCGCCGAGAAAGCAGGGATCCCTCTTGCCGTGGCGGAACAGGTTTATGGATTTTATCACGAAGGAGAATAACACTCTATGATGCGTATTATCGCAGGTACCCGTCGGGGAAAGAGGCTTGCTACCCTTCCGGGGGAGGATACCCGTCCTACGTTGGAACGGCTGAAAATGGCACTTTTTTCCGCCATTCAATTTGAATTGGCAGACCGCTATGTGCTGGATCTTTTTGCGGGAAGCGGTCAGCTCGGCTTGGAAGCGCTTTCCCGCGGGGCGTCCCGTTGCTGGTTTAATGATGCCAATCCCAAAGCCTTGGCGGTGGTGCAACGCAATGTGCGGGACTGCGGCTTTGAAAATAGTGTAAAAGAAACTTGCATCGACTATAAGATGTGTGTTAAAATGATAGAAAGGGAAAAGGAACGTCCCTCTTTGGTCTTTTTGGATCCGCCTTATCGAAAAGGCTATTGTGCCGATGCCATTGCATTGCTGGCACCGCTTTTACCCGATGGCGCTTTGGTGGCGGCAGAGACCGGCGCCGATGAAGAAGTTCCGCTTTGCGGATTGACCCTGCGAAAGACCTATCAGCAGGGGACCGTAAAAATCACCCTTTTGGAAAAAGGAGGCTTGGCCCAATGAAGGTTGCCATCTGTCCCGGATCCTTCGATCCGGTGACTTTAGGACATTTGGATATCATTACCCGTGCGGCAAAGCTGTTTGACCGCATCTATGTGGCGGTGCTGGAAAACAGTGCCAAGAAACCGCTCTTTTCGGTGGAGCAACGGATGGATCTTCTTCGCCGTTGCCTCGTTGACCTGCCCAATGTGGAGGTGATCACCTTCTCCGGCTTTTTGGTGGATTGCGCGAAAAAGTATGATGCAGTTGCCATTGTGAAAGGTCTTCGGGCAGTCACCGATTTTGAGTATGAGTTTCAGATGGCGCTCACCAATAAAAAGCTGGATCCTCAGTTGGAAACTCTGTTTCTCAATACCAGCGCTCAATATATGTATTTGTCCTCCAGCATTGTGAAAGAAGTGGGGCGAAACGGCGGGGATATTTCCGATTTCGTTCATCCCGCAGTGGTAGAGGATATTAAAAAAGCTTTTGAAAAAAATTAAAAGGAGATTGAAGGATGAAAATCGAAGAAATCTTGGTTGCAATGGAAGACTTGTTGGACGATGCGTGGAACCTGCCCATGAGCGGCGGTAAGCGCGTGGTAGATACTGCAGAACTGCTGGAATTGATCACGGATTTAAGATCCTCTTTGCCCGAGGAGATCCGCTTGAGCAATGAGATCATTGCCAAAAGAGACCGTATTATCCTGCAGGGCAGAGAAGAGGCGGACCTGACCGTTCAAACCGCCCGCGCCAAAGCGGAAAAATTGGTTTCGCAGGAAGCTATTTACCGTGAGGCTCAAATTCAGGCGCAGGAGATCATCGCGCAAGCGCAGGTCAATGCCAAAGAAATGAAGAACGCGACTGTTGAGTATTGCGACAGTATCCTGACCCGCAGTGCCGAAAGCCTTACCAAGAGTGCTCAGGCCATTGAAGAGACCCGCAAGTCTATCCGTAAGCAGAAGGCAGAATGAAAGAACGCGTCTATGGCTTAGATTGGCTGCGTGGGATCGCAGTTTTGGGTATGGTGCTTCACCATGCCCTTTTCACCTGGGAGCAAGTTGCCTATATGTTCGGCGACCCCGTCACATTTGAGGTGCTGGAAACCGGCACCTTTTGGGTGTTGCAGGAGATTTTTGTTTGCCTGTTTTTGCTGATCAGCGGGATCTGTACCGCCTATTCCCGCAATGTTTTGCGCCGCGGCGCGATTGTAACGGGAGCGGCATTGCTGATCACCTTGGTCACCGCCGTCCTTTTGCCCCTGATCGGGGTGGAGGGCTTGAATATCTGGTTCGGCATCCTGCATATGATCGGGTTCTCTATGCTGCTCTATGGCTTGTTTACCTGCCCCAAGCGGTGGGTGGGCGCTTGCACGGCCTTGGTGTTGTTTTTGATCTATCTTATTACCGTCAACTGTGTGGATTCCGCCTTCGCAAGGGGAGTGCTCACGGTGATCGGCTTCCCGCAAAAGGGCTTTTATTCGGCAGATTATTATCCCATCCTGCCTTATTTCTTTGTGTTTTTGGCAGGAACCTTCTTGGGTCCTGCGGTGCGGGAGCGCCGTTTTCCTGCATTCTTTTATGAGAAAAGAGTGCGCCCCTTGGAATGGGTTGGCCGCCATTCTCTTTGGGTGTATCTTGCTCATCAGCCGATTCTTTTTGGTCTGTTTGGCTTGATCTATTGGCTGATGTATAGCATTTAATTGAGGTTTTTATGAAGAAGTTTAGTAGCAATGTAATGGAATTGATGGATTCCGTGGTTTTCGCCCTGATCGCGGTGATGCTGGCATTTACCTTGGTTTGCCGCATCTATGTGGTGGACGGCGATTCCATGCGTACCACCCTGATGGATAAAGACCGCATTTTGGTCTCCCAACTTTTCTATACCCCCAAGCAAGGGGATATTGTCTGCTTTGTGGCAAAGGAAAAGAAGGATAAGATCCTCATCAAGCGGGTGATCGCCACCGAGGGTCAGACCATCAATATTACCCAAGACTATACCGTAACGGTGGATGGCGTGGAATTGGAAGAGGACTATCTGGATGTTTGGATCCATACCGAACCCAAAGGTTTTGCCTTCCCCTATACCGTGCAGGAGGGGGAGGTCTTCTGTATGGGGGATAATCGGGTGAATTCAACAGACAGTCGGGATATCGGTCCCATCGAGACCAAGCATCTGCTTGGTCGCCTGATCGTGCGTTTGGTGCCGAATTTCGGAGTGGTGGAATAATGGGAAATTTGCAGATTCAATGGTATCCGGGTCATATGACCAAGACCCGCCGCTATATTGAAAAGAACATCGGGATGGTGGATCTGGTGATCGAGGTGGCAGATGCCCGTGTGGTGAAAAGCAGCCAAAACCCCGATTTTGACCGCCTTTTGGGCAATAAAAAACGCCTGACCGTCCTCACGAAGCGGGATCTCGCCGATGAAGCGGTTACCCAAAAATGGGCGACCTATTTCAAAGAGCAGGGAAGAACCGTTTTGTTTTTAAACAGCACCACCGGCCAAGGAGTCTCCGATGTGATCCCCACCGTGCGGAAGATGCTGAAAGAGACTTTGGATCGCGCCGCGGCAAAAGGGATGACCAAAACCATCCGTCTGATGATCTGCGGTGTGCCCAATTCAGGAAAAAGTACCCTGATCAATGCCCTTTGCCACCGCCGTGCGGCAGAGGCGCAGGATCGCCCCGGTGTTACCCGCGGCGGTCAGTGGGTCACCCTGCAAAAAGATGTGGAATTATTGGATACCCCCGGTATCCTTTGGCATAAATTTGAAGACCCTCAAGTGGGCATCCATCTGGCACTCACCGGTGCGGTGAAGGACGATGTGGTGGATAAAGAGGGACTTGCACTGGAATTGATCGAAATTCTGCAAGCAAAGTACCCCAAGGCGCTGGAAGAGCGCTATAAGATCACCTTAACTCCCGATGAGCCTCCCTTGGAGGTTTATGAGGATATCTGCCGTAAACGGGGCTTTTTGCTCCGCGGCAATGAATTTGATTATACCCGTTGCGCCGCTGTTTTACTGGATGAGTTCCGTGGCGGTAAGATCGGGCGGATCTCGTTGGAGGAACCGGATGCTGGAGTATAAATGGGAAAAAGAATATCGCGCTAAAGGGTATTCTTTGATCTGCGGTGTGGATGAAGCGGGGCGCGGTTGCCTTTGCGGACCGGTCTGTGCCGCCGCCGCCATCCTGCCCGAGGATTGGAATCACCCCTTGCTGA
>JAZQET010000105.1:0-3527 GCA_045539135.1 Eubacteriales bacterium
CACCCTGCGGGCCTTGGGCACCTGTGGCAGAAACGCCGGTAGATTGCCATGTGGTTCCGTTATCGGTAGAGATCTCCCACTCATTGGAAAGAGCATTGATACGGATTTGGGGAGAGATTCCGTCTTCACCGTCGGCACCGACGATATTTTCAAAAACAAATTGTCTGTTATTGGTCAGGGTAATGGTCATAGTACGATTGGCGCTGTCGATCTGAATGTTTTTGATTCCGACACCTTGTTCCCCTTGGATACCCTGCTCACCCTGAGGACCTTGCTCGCCTTGGATACCCTGCTCACCCTGAGGACCTTGTTCGCCTTGGATACCCTGTTCACCCTGAGGACCTTGTTCGCCTTGGATACCCTGTTCACCCTGAGGGCCTTGTTCCCCTTGAATGCCCTGTTCACCCTGAGGGCCTTGGATACCTTGGACACCCTGCTCTCCCTGAGGACCTTGTTCGCCTTGGATACCCTGTTCACCCTGAGGACCTTGTTCCCCTTGGATACCCTGTTCCCCCTGAGGACCTTGCTCGCCTTGAATGCCCTGTTCACCCTGAGGCCCTTGGATACCTTGCTCACCTTGAGGACCTTGGGCGCCGGTGTCTCCTTTGTCGCCTTTATCCCCTTTGTCGCCTTTGGGGCCTTGGATGCCTGTGGCACCCACAACTTTACCTAAATTGACGGTCTTTTGATCGGAGAAGGTCAATACCAACTCACCGGAATCGTTGATGTCAACATCGGTAATGCTGATTCCGTCGATGCCGTCTTTTCCATTGAGACCGTCTTTTCCGTTGGCACCGTCCTTGCCGTCGGTACCGTCTTTTCCGTTGGCGCCGTCTTTGCCGTCGGTACCGTCTTTGCCGTCGGTACCGTCTTTGCCATCGGTACCGATGGCCTTGCCCAGATTAATGGTGGTATCATCGGAAAGGGTCAGCACCAGTTGACCGTTGCTGTTAAACGAAGCGGTTTTAATCCCTTGAACATCACTTTCAGCAAGCTGATTGAGGGCGGTTGCCCATTCATTCTCGGTGCCTGCATAGCCGTTTTCGGCGGCAATTTCATAGGCAGACTTGCCCGCCAAAGAAGTGAGCCACTCCTGCACGGTTCCGCTGTAACCGTTTTGCACCGCCAATTCGTAGGCGGATAATCCGTTGGTTACCGTTACGGAAGCGGGGACGCTTATTTTCTTATGCACGAGGATCGCTATTCCTGCTGATAGGCAAAGAACAAGCAGCACAGAAACGGCAATGATGATCGCCTTTTTCAAAACATCCTTTTTCATTATAAAACCTCCTATAATAAATGGTTTATAAATCATTGTATAACAACTTAAGGTTGTTGTCAATAACAAACAAAGGGGGTTATAAAAAACAATCGGCGGTTGTTAAAATGAAAAAGGGTGATAAAAATGGTAAAAAATTTGAAAAAGTTGCGCAACGAGCGGGGCATCAGTCAGCAAACGCTGGCACAGGAACTTGGAATTACGCAACAATCAGTCAATAAATACGAAAACCATAAGATCGAGCCGGAGATTGCTACCTTGATCGTTCTTGCAGATTATTTCGGTGTAACGGTGGATTATTTGATCGGGAGAACCGATGAGGAAGGCAACAACCTGGGAGTGTCAAAAAACGAAGAGATTTTATGGAAATATTCTCGGTTGAAGGAAAAGGAAAAGCAGTGCGTCGATCAGGTGATCGAAACCTTTTTTGAAAAGAAATAAGAGCAGGAGAAAAACTCCTGCTCTTTTTCTATTTCGTGGAAGTCAGCATATTTTCAATGAAAATGCCGTAGCCGCTCACGTGTTCGTTTATATAGGATCAATAATTTCCATAAAATGTAGGTTGACAATATCCTAAAATTTATATATACTAATGATGTAAAGGAGGAGTAGCGATGAATCTTGATATTAATCAGATCGTTTCGATCTCGGAAGCCAATCAAAATTTTTCCCGTGTGGCAAGATTGGTGGATAAAAACGGGGTGATGTTTATTTTCAAAAACAATAAACCGAAATATAAATTGATCGATCTTGAAGCCGATACCACCATCGAAATGACCGATGATGAAAAAATTGATTTTGTAGCGGCGCGGATCCTCAAAAAATATCGGCGCGCCTTTGAGGAGTTGGCAAAATGATCAAATTCAGCAAAGAAAAGGTGCTTTTGCTGCATCAATTAATTACCGCTGAAACCGGCGGCGATCCCAATATTCGGGATGTTGATCTGTTAGAGAGCGCGTTGGAATCTGCCTTTGCCACCTTTGATGGTCAAGAACTGTATCCCACCAAAGAGGAAAAAGGCGCCAAGCTGGGCTATTCGCTGATCTCAAACCACGCATTTGTGGATGGTAATAAGCGGATCGGAATGTATGTTCTTTTAACCTTTATGGAGATCAACGGAGTGCGGATCGATCCCACCGAAGAAGAGGTGGCGCGGGTTGGTCTTGCAGTCGCCGCAGGGACAATGAATTATGAGGATCTCTTGGAATGGATCCGAGAAAACAGATAAAAAGCAGGTCGTAAGACCTGCTTTTTCATTCTGCGCTGGCCAGCATATTTTCGATGAAAATGCCGTAGCCGCTGGTGGGGTCGTCGATGAGCACGTGGGTCACCGCGCCGACGAGTTTTCCGTTCTGCACAATAGGTGTACCGCTCACGAGTGTGTCAATATAGGACCAACACTCGTCCGCTTTGTTTTACTTGTTTTCTGTTTTGCTCTCAATCAACTTAATTGCATCTAAATAATCTCTTTCTACTTCACTTAATGTTTTTTGCTGATACTTTCTGTATTCCTCGGTCGCTTTGTTCATAGCCTGCGTATGTGAAACTGAGCCCGCGCCAATAAGTAGCTGTTCACCTGACATAGTAAGAATTCTATCCAGATGCTCAGCCCAATCCTTCATTGTCATCGTTTGTTCGCGTTCTGCCTGTCTCTCGGCAAAATCAAGATAACCGGACACCAACTGACCAAGTGAACGAAGTTCTTTTTCATCAAGATAGTTCTTCGCAAATTTAGTACTATATTATTTTCAGTATTCAAACTTCTCACCTCTTAAAATGTGTGATCTTACAGAAAAATCATAGCACAAACGCTCAAAATTTACAATTTTTTTGCTTTGGAATTTGCTTTTTAAAATTATGATGGGCAGACGCATAAAACGTCTGCCCATCTCTCGAAACCGAAACGGACAAGACCGAGAGTTTACAAAGGTTTATTGATAAGGTCAAGCAGATAACCGAAATCAAGGAACTGACCGCCGAGTTGGTACACGAGTTCATTGATAAAGTCGTGGTACACGCTCCGAGATACCTTGATGGCAAAAGAGTTCAGCTCATAGATATTTACTACAACGGCGTTGGTATACTCCGAGAACTCACTCCCGAAGAAATGGAAGAAGCGTTCCAAAAGCATATGGCGGAACGCAAAGCAAAAACGGTATAGCCATTGGCTATACCGCTTAACGAAATCAATTATTCAGTTTAGATACAAGAGCCCCCTTGGGGCACCTTCCTTACGGAGGGTGCCCCA